>NZ_JAFEUF010000390.1 GCF_016901035.1 Streptomyces durocortorensis | reverse complement strand
GGCCGGGGGAGCCCTCGGGGTGGATCTCGGCTATGCGGCCGCCGTCGAGGGCCACATCGGCGCGGTAGGAGGGCTCGCCGGTGCCGTCGACGACGAGCGCGTCACGCAGGACCAGGTCCATGGGTCACCTTTCGGATTTCGGAGGGTGAGAGCCGTACGGCTCGGCGGCTCTAGAAGAACGTGCGGATGTAGTCGGTGACCGTGCCGTCCGCCGTGACCAGCGGGATCAGCTGCCACTTGTCGAAGCTGGTGCAGGGGTGGGAGAGGCCCATGCCGACCCAGTCGCCCACCTCCAGCTCGGCCCCTTCCTCCGTACGCACCCAGGTGTGCTGGTCGGAGAGGCCGGTGACCGTGACCCCGGTGGCGGGCCGCACCGAGCCGTCCCGGCCGGAGCGGACCACCTGCGCCTCGGGCAGATCGAGGTCGTACGCCGCGTCCCGCTTGCCCGCGTTGAGGAACGCCTGCTCGCCGGTCGGACGGGAGACGACCTGCGCCCAGAGGCGGAAGGCGGGCTCCAGCGCGCCCTCCTCGGGGACGCGGTTGAAGGGGGTCAGGTGCTTGTAGTGGCCGTCGTCGTGCGAGACGTACGCGCCGGAGCGCAGCAACTTCAGCACGGGCAGGCTCAGTTCGGGAATCTCGGCGAAGACGTCCGCGACCGCGTCGAACCAGGCGCTGCCGCCCGCGCTGATCACGATCTCCTCGGCCCCGGCGAACCGCTTCTCGCCGTCGAAGGCGGCCGCCAGCGCGACGAGCCGCCGCAGCCACGCCCGTACCCGCTCGGGGTCGGCGTCCGGCACCTCCCCCTCGTACCCGGCGACGCCCACCAGGCGCAGCGAACCGGCCGCCGCCACCGCGTCGGCGACCGCCGCGCAGTCGGCTTCCGTGCGGGCCCCGGTGCGCGCGCCCTCGCCCGCGCCCAGCTCGACGACCACGTCGACCGGGCGGGTGGTGCCGGCCGCGCCGAGGGCCTCGTCCATCAGCTCGACGCCGCGCACGGAGTCGACGTAACAGACGAAGCGGAACGACGGGTCGGCCGTCATCTCGCCGGCCAGCCAGCGCAGGGCGACCGGGTCGACCAGTTCGTTGGCGAGGAAGATCCGGCCGATCCCGTACGCCCGGTAGACCCGCGCCTGGTGCGGCACGGCGGCCGTGATGCCCCAAGCGCCGCGCTCCAGCTGGTCCACGAAGAGCTGCGGGGACATGGACGTCTTGCCGTGCGGGGCGAACGCGAGGCCGTGGCGCTCGGCGTACGTCTCCAGGAGGTCCAGGTTGTGGGCCACCGACTCGGCGGAGAGCGCGAGGACGGGAGTGGTGAACCCGCCGGTGAAGAGGTTGCGGCGCTCGGCGGCGAGGTCCTTGACGGTCAGGCCTTCCGCGTCCGGCGGCAGGGCCTTGAAGCGGTGGTCGACGCGTTCGTCGGCGAGGGAGGCCGTGAGAGAGACCGCTGTGGACGCGGAGGACGCGGTGAGGTCGGTGGGGCGTTCGGCTGCCAAGGGGGGCTCCTCGAAGTTCGTTGCAACATATGCAACACCCATTGCGTATATCGCTCAACGCTGTCTAACATCCGAGCCGATGCCCGGTCAATGGTGACCACCGGCCCGCACGCCGATCAGCGAGGAGCCCTCAGTGTCCGGACCCGCAGCAGGGACGGCCCACGCCGCCACGACCACCGATGTCGTCTGTCTCGGTGAGTCCATGGTGACGTTCCTGCCCTCGCAGCCCGGCCGCCTCGCCGACGTGCCCTCCTTCGGGCGCGGGATCGGCGGAGCCGAGTCCAACGTGGCCTGCGCGCTCGCCGCCGCCGGGCACCGGGCGGCCTGGGTCGGCCGGGTGGGGGCGGACGGCTTCGGCGACCACCTCGTCGAGACGATCGCGTCGTACGGGGTCGACACGTCGGCGGTCCGCCGCGATCCGGTCCGGCCGACCGGCATCTACTTCCGTACGGCCACGGACCGGGGGACCGACACGCACGAGGTCGCGTACTACCGGGCGGGGTCGGCGGCGTCCGCGATGTCGCCGGCGAACGTCCCGTACGAGGAACTGTTCGCGGGCCGGATCCTGCATCTGTCCGGGATCACGGCGGCGCTGTCCGGCGACTGCCTGGAGCTGCTGCGCGAGCTGACGGCCGCGCGGCCCGGGCGGCCGCTGGTGTCGTTCGACGTGAACCACCGGCCGCATCTGTGGCGGGGCGGCGACGCGGATGCCTCTGTGCTGCTGGAGCTGGCGCGGCGGGCCGACCTGGTGTTCGTCGGGGAGGACGAGGCGGAGGAGGCGTGGGGGATCGTCGGCGCGGAGGCGATCCGGGCCGCGGTTCCGGAGCCGTCCGTGCTCGTGGTGAAGCGGGGGAGCGCGGGCGCGACGGTGTTCGCCCCGGGGCTCCGCCCCGGACCCCGCTCCTCAATCGCCGGAGGGGCTGAAAACGCCGACACCGTCACCCACGTCCCCGCCCTCCGCGTCGACGTCGTCGCCGCCGTCGGCGCGGGCGACGCCTTCGCCGCCGGGTTCCTCTCCGCCACCCTGCGCGGGCTGCCCGTCCGTGACCGGGTCCGGCACGGGCATCTCATGGCCGCCGCCGTCCTCACCGTCCCCGGCGACCTCACCGAGCCGCCCGCCCGCGACCACGCCGACCGCCTCGTCGCCCTCGGCGACGAAGCCTGGGGGACACTTCGTCTCGGCCCCGGCTGGACCGCAGCCGACCGGGCCCCCGAGGAGGTACGCACACCATGAGCCAGACCGTCGACCGGGCACTCAGCATCCTGCCGCTGCTCGCCCAGGGGCCCGCCGACCTCGGGCAGGTCGCCGAGCGGCTCGGCGTCCACAAGTCCACGGCGCTGCGCCTGCTGCGTACGCTCCACGAGCACGGCCTCGTCTACCGCCAGGAGGACCAGCGCTACCGCCTCGGCGCCCGGCTCTTCGCGCTCGCGCAGGAGGCCGTCGAGAACCTCGACGTGCGCGAGATCGCCCACTCCCACCTGGTCGCGCTGAACGACCGGTGCGGGCACACCGTTCACCTCGCCGTGTACGAGGAGCAGGAAGTCCTCTACATCGACAAGGTCGAGAGCCGCTACCCGGTCCGGATGTACTCCCGGATCGGCAAGCCCGTCGCGATCACCGTCGCGGCCGTCGCCAAGCTGCTGCTGGCCGACCTCACCGAGCCCGAACGGCGCGTCATCGCCGAGAAGCTCGACTACCCCATGTACACGTCCCGTTCGACGCCCAACCCGGCCGCCTTCCTCAAGGAGCTGGCCGTCGTGCGCGAACAGGGCTGGGCCACCGACCTCGGTGGCCACGAGGAGTCCATCAACTGCATCGGCGCGCCCATCCGCGGCGCGGACGGGCGGGTCGTCGCGGCCATGTCGGTGTCCGCACCCAATGTGGTCGTCACGGCCGAGGAACTCCTCACCCTGCTCCCGCTGGTCCGGCGCACCGCCGAGACCATCAGCCGGGAGTACTCCGGCACCACCCAACCCAAGAAAGTCTGATCAGCCATGACCGAGAAGACCGCCCTCACCCCCTCCACCCACACGACGCCGCCCGCGAAGTTCTCGCACGGCGTGAGGAAGGGGAACATCCTCCAGATCGCCGGCCAGGTCGGCTTCCTCCCCGCCGTGGAGGGCCAGGCCCCGACCCCGGCCGGCCCCACCCTGCGCGAGCAGACCCTCCAGACCTTCGCCAACGTCAAGGCGATCCTGGAGGAGGGCGGCGCGAGCTGGGACGACGTGATGATGATGCGCGTCTACCTCACGGACGTGGACCACTTCGCCGAGATGAACGAGATCTACAACGCCTACTTCGGCGAGCAGAACCTCAAGGAGGCCCCCTCGGCCCGCACGACGGTCTACGTCGGCCTGCCCAAGGGCCTGCTCATCGAGATCGACGCGCTCGCGGTGCTCAGCTGATCCGTCCCGGCCCGCCGACCGTTCCTTCCCCCCGAACGCCGCGCCCCACGGATTGCTTTGCCCCACCCGCGTAACCCTTCCCGCACGCCGTACGGCAC
>NZ_JAFEUF010000003.1:83316-86161 GCF_016901035.1 Streptomyces durocortorensis | reverse complement strand
CCTGCCGGGCTGCGTCCGGCAGGCGCCCCACGGGCTGCAGGCTCTCGTGGGCGTCGCCGATCCGGGGGTCGGCGGCGAGCCTGGGGCGGACGGGGGGGGGGTAGGCGGGCGAGCGCCACGGGTCGTCCGCGCCCGTGACGCCCTTGAGGGCGGGGTGGGCGGCCAGCCGGTGGACGACGTCGGTGCGCAGGCGGGCGTAGAGGGTCGCGTCGGTGCTGTCCGCGTCCATGTGGCGGTCCCAGCGCAGCAGCCGGTCCCGGAGGCGTTCGGCGGCGGGGCCGAGGCCGGGTGCCCAGGCCAGCAGGGACAGCAGTCGGCGGGAGGAGGCGAGGAGGGTGTCGGTGTGGACGGCGGCCTGGGCGTCGGGGGTCCAGCCGGTGCCCGCGCCGAGCAACTCCCGTATCCGGTGGGCCCGGTGCGGGGGTGCGAACTCGACGCCGAGCGGGGCGGCGAGGCCGCGTTCGTTGGCCATCACGGCGATCCCGGCGGGGCCGTCTGAGCCGTCGACCGCGGTACGGGGCAGAGGGACGGTCTCGCCCTCGCGCCAGGCGTACGCGGGGTCCTCGGCGGGGACGACCCGCAGCCGGTTGGCGTACGGGCGCACCGGGACGTGTCCGGCGACCCGGTGCAGGGTGTCCCCGGCGGTGTCGGCGGCGAGCACCACGTTGACGGGTTCGACCCAGCGGTCGAGGGCGGTGTCGACGTCGGCGACCGTACGGGCCCGGAGCAGCGCGGGCAGTACGTCGAAGCCGAGTTCGCCGGTGACGCGGGGCGGGTAGCGCAGGCTGATGAGGGTGCCTTCGGCGGCGGGCGCCGCGTCGGCCGCCTCGCTTCCGGCCACGCCGGCCGCCCCGTCCTCGGCCACGTCTCCGATGATCACCGGCCCCCGGTCCGTCTCGATCACCTCGACCCGCTCCGGGTCAGCCCCGGCCACCTCGATGGTCTCGGTGTGGACGTGGGCCCGGTACCAGCCGTCCGGGCCGAGCGCCTCCACCCCGCCGTCCCCGGTGCGGCGCAACCGCTCCCGGTAGAGGTCCTGGTAGTCCGCCATGGCGTTGGTGATCGCCCAGGCGACGTGGCCGGTGTGTCCGAAGTGGGCGATGCCGGGGACGCCGGGGACCGCGAGGCCGACGACGTCGAACTCGGGGCAGGCGAGGCGGATCTGCTGGTAGACGCCGGGGTCCTCGATGAAGCGGTGCGGGTCGCCCGCGATCAGCGGGGCGCCGGTGGCGGTGCGGGCGCCGGTGAGCAGCCAGCCGTTGCTGCCCGCCGTGCCGGGGCCGTCCGTGGCGAAGAGGGTCATGCGGTCATCGCCGAGTCGGCGGGCGACCTCTTCGCGCCAGAGTTTGGTCGGGAATCCCGCGAACAGGATGTGCGTGGAGAGCCAGACGCCGAGCGGGGTCCAGGGCTCCCAGCGGCCGGGTGCGAGGCCCACGGCGGCGAACTCGGTTGCTTGGGCGGCCCCTTCGCCGAGGCCGTCGTTGACGCCGTCGACGTACGCCGTCACCCAGGCGGCGGTCTCCGGGGCGAGGCGGTCGAAGCAGCGGCGGGCGGTGTCGGCGATCCGGGCCCGCCGGACGAACCGGTCCCAGTCGACGGCCTCCGCGCCGAGGTGGGAGGCGCTGGTGCCGAGCACCCGGTGCCGCTCGGTCTCCAGCTGCCAGGCCCGGTCGAGGGCGGTGGCGTGGCCCTGGGCACGGGCCAGCGCGAGGGGGTCGGCAGCCCGCAGGTGGGGTATCCCCCAGTCGTCGCGGAACAGCTCGAAGCCACCGGCCGGCATCGGCTCGGGCCCCCCGCCCGGGGTGTCGGTGTCGGTGTCGGTGTCGGTGTCGGTGTCGACGGTCATCGTTCTGCCCATCTCCTGCTCCCGGTGGTTTTCAGCCACTCCCCAGCCCCCGAGATTTAGGTTAGCCTAACCTAAAGTGACCCTTTGGGCAGTGGGCCGGGGCGGCAGAAGAGGGCGGGGAACACCGTGGGGCATGGCTGGGAAGGCGTCGTTCTCAAACTGTTCCGGGGCCGGGACTTCACGTTCACGGTGACCGGCGCGGAACAGGTCACCGACCGCTTTCGCCGGGTGCACCTGACCGACGGCGGACTGCTCTCGGCGACCGGCGGAGCGCACCCCACGATGTGGGTGCGGCTGTGGTTCGAGAAGGACGGCAAGCCGCATCAGCGCGCCTTCACCCTGGTCGACCCGGACCCGGAGGCCGGCACCTTCAGTCTGGAATTCGCCCTGCACGAGGGCCCTGCCTGCGACTGGGCGCGGGCGACGAAGCCGGGCGACACGATCGACGCGACGCTCCAGGGCACCGGTTTCACGCTGCCCGACCCGGCACCCTCGCGGCTCTTCGTGATCGGTGACGCGGCGGCGCTGCCCGCGATCAACTCCCTGCTGGACGCGATCCCGGAGACCCCGGCGACCATCTGGTTCGAGACCGCGCACGAGGAGGACCGGAAACTCCCGTTCCGCCTCGACGAGGCCCACCACACCCTGCACCACGTGGAGCGCCGCGAGGCGGGCGCACACCTGGTGTCCGAGGTGAAGGCGGCCCTGCCGGAGCTGCTGGGCGCGGACCACTCGGACGCGTACGTCTGGGTCGCCTGCGACACGTCGACCACCCGGACCCTGTCGGCGTACCTCCGCAAGGAGCTGGGCCTGCCCAAGGACCGGGTGAACGCGCTGGGTTACTGGCGGCCGTAGACCCGGGAAGGCCACGACGAAGCGGCCCCCCCCGCCCCCCCCCCCCGGGCGGGCCCCCCCCCGGGGCCCCCCCCCCCGGCCGCCCCCCCCCCCCCCCCCCCCCCCCCCCCCCCCCCCCCCCCCCGGCGACCTGTGCCCCCCGCG
>NZ_JAFEUF010000003.1:69605-83306 GCF_016901035.1 Streptomyces durocortorensis | reverse complement strand
CCCGTCTTGTCGGGGCCCCGCCCACGGGGCCGGTTCTTTGCGGGGTCTTTGCGGTGGCCGGCCCCGGGTTTGCCCCCCGTCCGGGGCCCGGGCCCCCCCGGGGGGGGGGGGGCGCTCACCTGCCCGTGGACCGCAGCGTCCTGCGCAGCAGCACCCCGCCGATCCCCACCAGGCTCGGGAAGCCGCTCTTCGGCATGGCGACCGTGCCCACCACGCCCACGGCGGCCAGGGCGACGCCCGCGGCGCGCTGGGCCGGCAGGTCCCCGTTCTCCTCCGCCGAATGCAGCAGACGGCCGCCCAGCCACAGGGTGGGGGCGGCGGCCATGAACCAGAAGGCGGCGGCCCGGTCGCCCCGGTCGGGCACGGAGCCGACGACGGGCCCGCGGCCGATGTCGGCGAACACATCGCGGTAGATCACCGCGCCGATGGCGCCGTGAGCGATTCCGACCACCTGGAGCAGACGTCCCGCCGAAGCTCGTGTCATGGCCTCATCGTACGAGCGGATCCCGTCCGCGACCGAAGCCCAGCCCCGCCCGGCCCCGCCGCGCCGCGCCCTCAGTCCTGGACCACCAGTGCCGGGGTCTCCTTCGTCAGCACCTCGCCCCGGAAGAACGCCGGGCTGCGGCGCTCCATCGCGACCATCAGGACCACGCCGAGGAGCAGCAGCCCCACCCCGATGACGAAGACCGAGCCGACTCCGAACACCGAGGAGCCGGAACCGTACGCCGGATCCCACATGTCGTAGAGGGTCTTGGCGAAGACGGCGGCGAGCAGGATCCCGCCGAGCAGCGGGAAGAGGCCCTTGAAGACCAGGTCTCGGGCGGAGCGGGTCAGTTCGGCCCGGAAGTACCAGGCACAGGCGAAGGCGGTCAGCGCGTAGTAGAAGCAGATCATGAGGCCGAGCGCGTAGATGGTGTCGACCAGGACGTGCTCGCTGACCAGGGTCATCACGGTGTAGAAGACGCCGGTGCCGATGCCCGCCGTGACCGTCGCCCGGCCGGGCGTCTTGAAGCGGGGGTGGACCTTGGCGTACGAGGCCGGCATCGCCTCGTACGCGGACATCGCGAGCACCGTGCGGGCGACCGGGATGAACGTGGTCTGGAGGCTGGCGGCGGCCGAGGCGAGGACCGCGAGGAAGAGCAGGACGCCGAGGCCGGGGCCCATCACGGGTCCGGCGAGGGCGGCGAAGACGTTGTCGGAGGTGTCCGGGTTGGCGAGGCCGAGGCCGGAGGTGCCGGAGCCGACGGCCATCTGCGCGGCGACGCCGGTGGCCAGGTAGGAGCCGACCAGGACGACCATCGCGATGAGGGCAGCGCGGCCGGGGGTCTTCTCGCTGCCGGTGGTCTCCTCGTTGGCGGTCAGACAGGCGTCCCAGCCCCAGAACATGAAGATGGAGAGGGACAGGCCCGCGGTGAAGGCGGCGAAGGACTGGACGGCGAAGGGGTTCAGCCAGGACCACGAGAAGTCGAGCGAGGACGCGAAGTCCGGGCCGCCGCTGCCGGCCTTGCCGAGCGCCATCGCCACGAACAGGGCGAGGACGACCAACTGGAGCCCGACCAGGGCGTACTGGATGCCCTTGGTGGCGGTCATGCCCCGGTAGCTGATCGCAGTAGCAACAGCGATGAGGGCGAGGCAGGTGAGGATGTGGACGGGCTTGCTGTCGTCCAGGGCGGCAACCGAGGCGCTGCCGGTGATCTCGCCCGCCAGCAGCCAGAAGTACGAGGTGGCGACGCCGGCCAGGTTGGACAGCACGATGATCGTCGCGATGACGAGGCCCCAGCCGCACATCCAGCCGACGCGCGGGCCGAACGCCTTCACCGTCCAGGTGAAGGAGGTGCCGCAGTCCGGCATCGCCTTGTTCAGCTCGCGGTAGGCGAAGGCCACGAGCAGCATCGGCAGGAACCCGGCCAGGAAGACGGCCGGCATCTGCACGCCGACCTCTCCGGCGGTGGAGCCGAGGGTGGACGTCAGGCAGTAGACGGGGGCGACGGTGGAGACGCCGATGACGGCGCTGCCCATGAGGCCGACGGAGTTCCCGCCGAGCCCTTTGCCCCGTACGCCGCCGCTGCCCGTGCCACCGTCGGCCGGGGCGCTTCCCCGTACCGTGTCTCCGGCCTGTGGCCGCGCGTCCAGCTGAGTCATGAGAAGGACGCTATGCGCTGCGATATCCACATCCGGAGCGTGAGACTCCCGCGTCTCACCCTTGGATACGGCAGCCAACTCCGCCGGAACGCCTCATTAATGCAAGGTCACATTCACGTGAAGCCTTGCAATGCATGGCGCTTGGCCGAGCGCGACGACGTACGGTAACCGTAGCGCTGTCCGTTTTGGGTGGGTTCAAAATTTTCCCGCGCCGCTCCGCGCCCGCTCCTGTGAGGGTTCAGCCGGGCCAGACGATCGCCTGTGTCTCGCTGTAGGCGTGCAGGGCGTACGAGCCCACGTCCCGCCCCACCCCGCTCTTCTTGAACCCGCCGAACGGGGCCTCCATGTTCCGCCCGACCGTGTTCACGCCGACCCCGCCCGCACGCAGCCGGCGGGCCACGCGGAAGGCGCGGGCGACATCGCCGGACCAGACGTAGTCGATGAGGCCGTAGTCGCTGTCGTTGGCCAGCGCGACACCCTCCTCCTCGTCGTCGAAGGGGACGACCACGACGACCGGCCCGAAGATCTCCTCGCGGACGACCCGCATGTCGGGGGTGCAGTCGGCGAGGAGGGTGGGGGTGACGTAGAAGCCCCGGTCCAGGTGGCCGGGGCGGGCGCCGCCCGTGACGACCCGCGCGCCTTCCTTCCGGCCCAGCTCCACGTACGCCTCGACGCGGTCGCGGTGGGCGGCGGAGATGACCGGGCCGACCACGGTGGCCCGGTCGGCCGGATCGCCCACGGTGAGCGCGTTCGCGTACGCGGCGAGCGCGCCGATCAGCTCGTCGTGCCGGGACCGGTGGACCAGGACGCGGGTCGGAGCCGTACAGATCTGTCCGCTGTAGAAGGAGAAGGTGGTCCCGATCCCCGCGACGGCGGAGCCCACGTCCGCGTCCTCCAGGACCAGGGCGGCCCCCTTCCCGCCCAGCTCCATCAGCTGCCGCTTCATCCCGCGCCCGCACACCTCCGCGATGCGCTGCCCGACCGCGGTGGACCCGGTGAAGCTGACCATGTCGACGTCCGGGGAGTCCACGGCGGCCTCACCGGCTTCCGCGCCCGACCCGGTGACGACGTTGACGACCCCCGGCGGAACGCCCGCCTCCGCGAGGGCGGCCGCCATCCGGTAAACGGAGAGCGGGTCCTGCGGGGCGGGCTTCACGACGACCGTGTTGCCCATCGCGAGCGCGGGGGCGACCTTGCCCACCGGGTTGGCCCAGGGGTTGTTGTACGAGGTGATGCAGGTGACCACGCCGACCGGCTGGCGGACCGCCAGCGCCCCGAAGACCCCGGCCCGCCCCATCGGCCCGGCCTCGTTGACCTGCGGCGCGATGGCCTCCTCGACCGGCTCCAGCGCGCCGCGCGCGTACCGCCGGAACCGGGCGATGCCCACCCCCACCTGCATCCCCCGGGCGGTGGAGGCGGTGGCTCCGCTCTCCCGCCGGGCGATCTCGGCATGGGCGAGGAAGTCGCGCTGGACGATGTCGGCGGCCCGGTCCAGGATCGCGGCGCGCTCCTCGGGCCGGGTGCGCGACCACGGGCCGAAGGCTTCGCGAGCCGCTGCGGCCGCCTCGTACACCTGGTCACGGCTCGCCTCGGGGGCGAGGCCGACGACCTCCTCGGTGGCGGGGTCGATCACCTCGTAGTGGCCGTGGGCGGGCTCGACCCACTCCCCGCCGATGAACAACCGCTCAGGGGGGTGGCTCACGCCGTACTCACCGTCCGGGTGTCGCGGCCCGAGCGCAGCACCGTCCCCGGCACCGCGCCCGTGACCTTGTCGTCGCGCAGGGTCTCGACGCCGTTGACGCGTACGGAGACGATCCCGATGGCCTTGGAGTCCAGGCGCGGGCTGTCCCCGGGCAGGTCGTGGACGAGGGTGGCGGGTCCGGCGTCGATCCGCTCGGGGTCGAAGAGGACGAGGTCGGCGTGGAAGCCCTCCTCGATGCGGCCGCGTTCGCGCAGCCCGAAGAGGCGGGCGGGGTCGTCGGTGAGCATCTTGACGGCGGTGGTCAGCGGGACGAGCTTGCGCCCGCGCAGACAGTCGCCGAGGAAGCGGGTGGTGTACGGGGCCCCGCACATCCGGTCCAGGTGCGCGCCCGCGTCGGAGCCGCCGAGCATGACGTCCTCGTGCTCCCAGGTGCGTTGCCGCAGGGCCCAGGAGTCGGGGTCGTTGTCGGTGGGCATCGGCCACAGCACCGTACGCAGGTCATCGGCGGCGCAGATCTCGACCAGGCAGTGGAAGGCGTCCTGGCCGCGCTCGGCCGCGATGTCGTCGACGACGCGCCCGCTGAGCCCTTCGTTGGCTGCGCTGTAGGTGTCCCCGATGACGTACCGCCCGAAGTCGGCGAGCCGCCGGAAGACCCCGGCCTCCTTGCTGTCGGCGCGGCGCAGCATCTCGGCGCGGATGGCGGGATCCCGGAGCCGTTCGATGCGCTCGGGGACGGGGAGGGCGAGGATCTCGCCCCAGCCGGGGATGAGGTTGAGGGCGCAGAACGTGCCGAGCGACATGTTCATGGGCGTGAGGATCGGCATGGTGAGGGCGACGATCCGGCCACCGGCCCGGCGGGCCCGCTCACTCGGGATCAACTGGCGCGGTACGCGTTCGGGGACGGCGGCGTCGATGGTGAGGACGTTCCAGTTGAGCGGGCGGCCGGCGGCGGCCGTCATGTCGACGAAGAGGTCGATCTCCTCGTCGGAGAACTGGTCCAGGCACCCCGCGACGATCGCCTCCAGTTGCGTTCCCTCGTGCTCGCCCACCGCCCGGGAGAGGGCGAGGAGTTCCTCGGGGCGGGCGTGCCGGGAGGCGACGGGTTCGCCGTCGCCGTCGGAGTGGGTGGAGGACTGGGTGGTGGAGAGGCCCCAGGCCCCGGCGTCCATCGCGTCGTGGAAGAGGGCGAGCATGGCGTCCATCTGCGCGGGTGTCGGCTGCCCGCCGACCGCGTCCGGGCCCATCACGTGCCGCCGCAGGGCGCAGTGCCCGACCATGAACCCGGCGTTGACGGCGATGCGGCCGTCGAGGGCGTCGAGGTACTCGCGGAAGCTGGACCAGCTCCAGTCGACGCCCTCCTCCAGGGCGGCGAGGGCCATCCCCTCCACCCGGGACATCATCCGGCGGGTGTAGTCGGCGTCCTCGGGCCGGTCGGGGTGGAGGGGTGCGAGGGTGAACCCGCAGTTGCCGCCCGCGACGGTGGTGACGCCGTGGTTCATGGAAGGGGTGGCGTAGGGATCCCAGAAGAGCTGGGCGTCGTAGTGGGTGTGCGGGTCGACGAACCCGGGGGCGAGGACGAGTCCGTCGGCGTCCTCGCTGGTGACGGCCTCTTCGGTGACGGTCCCCGGCTCGGCGACGACGGCGATCCGCCCGTCGCGGATGCCGACGTCGGCGGTGTGGGCGGGCCCGCCGGTGCCGTCCACGACGGTGGCGCGGCGGATGAGGTGGTCGAGCATGACGGTTCCCTTCTGGGGGTTTCTTCTTCGGCTCGGTCGGGACAGCCGGGGTACGCACGCTTGGGCCGCGGTACGTACCCCGGCTCACAGGGCGACGGTCCGGGAAGACGCCGCCCAGTTCACCGGCGGGGGCTCCGCCCCCACACCCCCGCTCCTCAATCGCCGGAGGGGCTTGAGGTGGGGGCCCACTTCCAGCCCCGCCGGCGTTTGAGGCGGATCTTTCAGCCCCTCCGGCGATTGAGGAGCGGGGTCCGGGGCAGCACCCCGAATCAGTTGGCGGCCGCCCGGAACCGCGAGGTCCGATGCACGGGATCCGTGTCGATCTGCGGAATCACATGCTCCCCGATCAACCGGATCGTGTTCATCGTGTCCTCCGGACTGATCCCGATCGGCAGCCCGAAGCTCAACTGATCCGCCCCCGCCCGATCCCACCGCCGGCACTGCTTCAGCACCTCATCGGGATCCCCGCAGATCATCAGCTCCTCAGCGATGAGCAGCTCCACGATCTCCTCGGTGTACTCGGGCAGCAGCTCCGGCCACTCCGGAATCCCCTCCGGCCGGGGAAACGTGTCGTGGTAGCGGAACAGCAGCGACTGGAGGTAGTTCAGCCCTCCGCCCACCGCGATCTCCACCGCCTTGGCGTGCGTCTCGGCGCAGATGGCCGTGGACGTCACCATCACGTTGTCGTTGACGAACGCCCCCACCGGCTCCGCGTCCTTGACCGCGTTCTTGTAGGACTCGACGACCCACTCCATGTCGGAGACCTTCTGCACGCTGAAGCCCAGCACCCCGAGCCCCTTCTTGCCCGCCATCGCGTACGAGGACGGCGACCCGGCCGCGTACCACATGGCCGGGTGGGCACCCCCGTACGGCTTCGGCAGGATCTTGCGCGGCGGCAGGGACCAGTGCTTGCCCTGGAAGCCGACGTACTCGTCCTGGAGCCACATCTTGGGGAACTCGGCGATCGTCTCCTCCCACAGCTCCTTCGTGTGGTTCATGTCGGTGATGCCCGGCATGAACCCGAGGATCTCGTGGCTGCCCGCGCCCCGCCCGGTCCCGAACTCGAAGCGCCCTTCGGAGAGATGGTCGAGCATGGCGACCTTCTCGGCGACCTTCACCGGGTGGTTGACGGGCGCGAGCGGGTTGAAGATGCCGGAGCCGAGGTGGATGCGCTCGGTGGCGTGCGCGAGGTAGCCGAGGTAGACGTCGTTGGCGGAGAGGTGCGAGTACTCCTCCAGGAAGTGGTGCTCGGAGGCCCAGGCGTACTTGAAGCCGGACTTGTCCGCCTGGATGACGTACTCGGTCTCCTCGATCAGCGCCTTGTGCTCTGCCTCGGGGTCCACCTGGGCACGCGCGGCGGGCACGTACCCCTGAACAAAGAGCCCGAATTCCACGGAGGTTCACCGTCCTCAAGTTTTCCTGACGACTTATCTGACGATCCGTCAGATTGCGATGCGACCGACTGTTCCACCGCCGCCGCAACGCGTCAATACCTGACGCCCAGTCAGGCACTGCGCTTCGGACAGACACTCCGCCTCAGAAGGGACTGACCCCCGCCAGCCACCCCCCGTCCACGACGAACGGCTGCCCGGTGACGTACGAGGAGTCCGGCCCGGTCAGGAACAGCACCAGCGCGGCGACCTCCTCGGGCCGCCCGATCCGGCCCATCGGGAGGAGCTTGCGGTAGTACGCGTCCAGGGCGGCGCTGGACGTCGTGAGGTCGGCGTCCGCGTCCAGCAGGGCCGGGTTGCTCATGGCGGTGTCGACGGCCCCGGGGCAGACGGCGTTGACGCGGATGCCCTTCCCCGCCAGCTCCATGGCGGCGACCCTGGTGAGGCCCAGCACGGCGTGCTTGGTCGCGGCGTACGCGCCGACCAGCGGCATGCCGGTCAGCCCGGTGTACGAGGACGTGTTGACGATCGTCCCGCCGCCCGCGGCCTCGATCTCGGGCGCGACGGCGCGTATCCCGAGGAACGCGCCGGTCATGTTGACCCGCACCACCTGCTCGAACTCGGCCAGCGGGGTGTTGACCAGTTCGTTGAAGCGCAGGATGCCGGCGTTGTTGACGAGCCCGTCGATCGAGCCGAAGGCGTCCTTGGCCACGGCGACGGCGGCGGCCCAGTCCTGCTCGTCGCCGACGTCCAGCCGCACGAACCGAGCGACGTCCGCCCCCAACTCCTCCGCCAGCGCCTCCCCTTGCTCGACCAGCACATCGGCGACGACGACCCGCGCACCCTCCTCGACGAAGAGCCGCGCCTCCTGCTCGCCCTGCCCGCGCGCCGCCCCGGTGACGAGGACGACCCGCCCGTCCAGCTTGCCCATGTCCGTCTCCTTCACGTACCGAGGTGCGGGGCCACGTCCGCACCGAACGCCGCCATCTGATCCGTCAGTTCGTCCACGCTCCGGCTCCGGAAGCGCACCTGGATCTGGTGCACGCCGATGGCCGCGTACTCCCGCAGCGACTCGGCCAGCTCCTCCGGCTTCCCACTGAGCGTCCGCCGCCCCACGGACCACCCGGGCTCACCGACGTACAGCGGCTCGGTGATCGCGCCGACGACGATCGGCTCCGCGACGCCCGCCTCCTCCCGCAGGGCGTGCAGCCGCGCGATCTGCGCGGGCAGCCGGTCCCGGGGGTCGCCCTGCGGCAGCCACCCGTCGCCCCGTACGGCGGCCCGGCGCACGGCGGCGGGCGAGGAGCCGCCCACCCAGAGGGGCACCCGCTCCTGGGCGGGCCGGGGCAGCTGCCCGAGCCCGCCGAACGAGAACCGCTCCCCCGCGAACTCCGGGTACTCCTCGGGTCCGAGCGCGGCCCGCAGCGCGTCGATCGACTCGTCCAGCACACCCCCGCGCCCGTCGAAGTCCGCCCCGACCGCCTCGAACTCCTCCCGCACGTGCCCGGCCCCGACCCCGAGGATCAGCCGGCCACCGCTGAGGTGGTCGAGGGTGGCGTACTGCTTGGCGGTGATCAGCGGATGCCGCAGCCCGACGACGGCGACATGGCTCATGAGCAGCACGCGCTCGGTGACCCCGGCGAGGAAGGAGAGCGTGGCGACGGGGTCGTACCAGACGGTGCTCATGCCCTCCGCGAGCCGTCGCGGGATGGCGACGTGATCGCAACCCGCGACGTAGGCGAAGCCCCCACGGTCGGCTGCCCGGGCGACCCGGACGAGATCGGCGGGGGTGGCCGCCGCCTCCCAGGGTTCCGCGTAGATGACGCTCTGCGACTGGACCGGCAACTGCATCCCGTACGACAGCGGCCCATCGGGCGATATCGGCACGGCGGCCTCCTTCCCCTCCGGCCCGGGACGGTCCCGCCCCGGGCGACGGCCGCCATCGTCATACCTGACGGGCCATCAGACAAGAGGGGAGTGCGCCCGCGAATACGCCGGGCAGGCGCCACCACATCGCCGACCTCGCCGGCCAATTTTCCCCGACACCCTCTCTCACCAGGCATTTTCGCGATCGCCAAGGCAGCGTACGGCGGGAGAACGCAACCGCCGCACGCCCCTTGCCCAAGCCGTGAACCCCCCTCTATGTTCGCTGGACAGGAACGGAGAAAGCGCTTTCTAAACGACCGCGGAGAACCTCCTGAAGAAGGGATCGCCAGGGCGGGCACGGAGGCGCAAACATTGACATGCACCTGACATAGAAGGCATCACGGATCACCCGCGAAATCAGGGAGACGAACATGAGACAACCCTTCACCCGACGGCTGCAGGCGGCGCTGGCCATCCTGGCTCTCGCGGCTGCGGCCGGCGGTGTCGTCCTCACCGCGCCCGAGGCATCGGCGGCGGCCGGCGGCGCCACGGGCTACGCCACCCAGAACGGCGGAACCACCGGCGGCGCCGGCGGGCAGACGGTGCGGGCCACTACCGGCACCGCGATCCACGCGGCCCTGTGCGGCCGCGCCGCCGACAGCACACCGATCGTCATTGAGGTCGAAGGCACCATCAACCACGGCAACACAAGCAAGGTGTCCGGCAGCAGCTGCAACACGGCCGACGGCGTGATCGAGCTGAAGCAGATCAGCAACGTCACGATCGTGGGCGTCGGCGGCGGAGCCGTCTTCGACCAGATCGGCATCCACATTCGCGAGTCCAGCAACATCGTCATCCAGAACGTGACCGTGCGGAACGTCAAGAAGTCGGGATCCCCGACCTCCAACGGCGGTGACGCCATCGGCATGGAATCGGGTGTCCGCAACGTCTGGGTCGACCACACGACGCTGGAGGCGTCGGGCGGCGAGTCCGAGGGGTACGACGGCCTCTTCGACATGAAGTCCGACACCCGGTACGTGACCCTGTCCTACAGCGTCCTGCGCAATTCGGGCCGAGGCGGCCTGGTGGGGTCCAGCGAGAGCGACGTCTCCAACGGGTTCGTCACGTACCACCACAACCTGTTCGAGAACATCGACTCCCGCGCACCCCTGCTGCGGGGCGGTGTCGGCCACATGTTCAACAACCACTACGTGCGGATCAACTCGTCCGGCATCAACTCCCGCGCCGGGGCCCGCGCCAAGGTGGAGAACAACTACTTCGAGGACTCCAAGGACGTCCTGGGCACCTTCTACACCGACGCCGCCGGGTACTGGCAGGCCGACGGCAACACGCTGGACAACGTGACCTGGTCGAGCCCCGGTGAGGACAACAACCCGGCCGGGCCGGACATGAAGTCCACCACCACCGTCAGCATCCCCTACGCCTACACCGCCGACGCGGCCGGCTGCGTACCGGACGTCGTGAGCCGTACGGCGGGCGCCGACAAGGGCCTGAAGGTCTCGGACGGGAACTGTGCGACCCAGCCGCCGACCGAGCCCACTCCCGGCCCCACCGACCCCACGCCGCCCGGCGGGACCAACCTCAGCATCGGCGCCGGGTCCGACGGATCGAGCAAGGCCTCCGGCACCAGCTTCGGCCATCTGCGGGACGGTGACCTCACCACCTACTGGTCGCCCGCCGGTTCGACCGGTCACGCCTCGGTCAAGTGGGACTCCGCCACCGCCGTGTCCTCGGTCGTCATCCGGGAGGCGGCGGGATCCGAGGGCTCCATCGGGGCCTGGCGGCTTCTCGACGCCGATGCCGGAACCGTCCTGGCCTCCGGCGACGGAGCAGGGACCATCTCCTTCCCCCGCACGACTCTGCGCAAGATCACTTTCGAGATCGTCGGCTCGACCGGCAGCCCGAAGATCGCCGAGTACGAGACGTACGCCGGCTGACGGGTGGCGCCGCCCGGAGAACGGCCGCGCGACGGCCGGCTCCGGCGGCCTGACCACCGCGCGCCGGCGAGGGCCCGCACTCCCTGCTCTACGGGGGGTGCGGGCCCTTCCCGGTGCGGAACGCACTGCGGTGGCGCGCCGGATCATCCGAGTCGCCACCGCCTGGGCGCCGGTGCACTCGGGGCCGTCGGAGCGCAGCCAGTCATCGGCGTAGGTCAGGGGGCCGACGGCGGGCCGGGCGAGGACGGCCGGTGCGTCGAGGGCGGGCGTGGCGCCCACGTCGGCGATCAGCGACAGGGCTGTGCGTCGAGTGGGCATGGCGGTACTCCTGCGAACGGACGGCTACGGGTGACAGGCGGCGGGCGAGGGGCTGACGGCGAAGGGCCGGAGCGGCGCTCTCCGGGGTGGAAAGCGTGCGGTGCCGCTCCGGCCGGTTCTTCGGGGTCACGCGCCGTTCAGCCGCGGCCGGACACCCTGCCCGCCCCGGCCTTGAGGCCGACCAGCACGGGGACGGCCCAGGGGTGATGGACCGTCGTGCGCAGTCCGGGGGTCCAGCCCGCGCCCTCGGCGAGCTGCTCGCCGGGAACTCCGGCGTTGTGCACGGCGATCAGATCGGTCCTGCGCCCGTTGACGTAGTTGTTCTCCGCGGTGAGCGGGGCCTCCGACCACTTCTTCAGGACGGTGGCCCGGTCCACGTCGCCGGCGAGGGTGAACGCGTTGTGCTCGGCGACCAGGCGGGACTCGGCGCCGATGCCGTAGGTGTAGCCGTAGGAGCTGCCGCGCGTGGCGACGAAGTGGTTGTTGTACGAGTCGACCTGGCCGAAGCGGACGCGGGGAGCACGCTCCTTGACGTCCTTGAACAGGTTGTGGTGGAGCGTCACGCGGAGCCTGCCGCGGTCGGTCGCGCCGGCGCCGTCGCTGTTGCCGATGAGCATCGTCTTGTCGTGGTCCTTCAGGACGTTCCACGACACGGTGACCAGGTCGGCGCCGCGCACGATGTCGAAGAGGCCGTCGTGCTGCTGGTACACCTGGCCGAAGTAGCGCGGCTGTCCGGCGTCGGGGCGGTCACCGTCGCTGAAGGTGTTGTGGTCGACCCAGACGTGCCGGGAGCCGTACACGACGAGGTTGTCGTACTCCGAGTTCCAGGCGCCCTCGCTGCCGTCCGTGGGATCCCACTGGGGGAAGCAGTCGTAGGTGTCCTCGAACGAGATGTTGCGGACGATGACGTTGGAGACGTCCCGGACCTGGAGACTGGCACCGATGATCTCGGGGTTCGCACCCACCCCGATCAGGGTGGTGTTGGACGGGATCCGGACGTTCACCGCGGCCTGCTGGAGCTTCGCCGAGGCCGCGCGGGCGTCCTCCAGCGGGCCCTCGGGAACCCGGTCCCTGCCCCACACCTCCGGGCCGTAGGCGGCGAGGTACTTCTCCAGGGTGTAGCCGTCGGTCTCGTACTGCTCGCAGCCGATCGGGGTGCCGGCGGCATCGGAGTTGCCGTGGATCGTGCCGGCGACTCTGACGATCTTCGGCGCGTCGCCCGCCTCCTCGAAGGCGGCGACGAGCTCGGCCCGGTCGGTCACCGTGTAGACGTGCTCGGGTGCGGCGTCCGCGCCCCCGGTGGTGGAGCCTTCCGCGGCGGCCCAGCCGTCGCCGGCGGGCAGTACGGCGCGCTCGATCCCGGTGCCGTGGGAGCCCGGCCGGGGGGCGGCCTGGGCGGGGACGCTCAGCGCGAGGGCCAGCGAGGCGCAGCCCAGGGCGACGGCGACCGCCCGGGTGTGACGCGTGTGTGCGGGCATGGCGAAACCTTCTCTGTAGTCGGAGGAAGCGGAGAAGAAGGGAGAGGTGAGAGGAGGGATGAAGAAGGAGGAGGCGCGGTGTGGTCAGGTGCCGGTCAGGCCGGTGAGGCAGGTCCGTCCCAGGTGATCCACTCGCCCGGGATCCGGTCGTCGAGGCGGCGGAGGTCACGGGCCGCGAGTACGCCTTCGTCCAGCAGGGCGCGTGCCGTCATCCGGGCCGCTTCGACCGCGCCCGGCGGCCTGAAGTGCGTGTTGTCCTGCGCGCCGTCCGGGTGGCCCGGCCACTCGCCGGGCTTCAGCCACAGGAAGAGCGGCAGGGTGCCGTCCGGCCCCAGCTGCTGCCAGCGGGCGAGGGAGAGCGCCTGGATGTCGAGCAGGGGGACGCCCTCCTCGGCCGCCAGGGAGCGCATCGCGGCGGGGTACTCGCCGTGGGTGGGCCTGGCGGTGCCGTCCGGGCCGAACCGGCGCCGCTCGACGGAGGTGAGGAGCACGGGCCGGGCCCGTCGTGCGCGGGCTCCCCGGACGTACTCGCGCAGGTACTCCCGGTAGGTGGTGGAGGGGTCGGTGCCGCGGGCCGGGTCCTCGGTCTTCTCGTCGTTGTGCCCGAACTGGATCAGGAGCAGATCCCCGGGGCGGACGCCGCCCAGCAGTGCGGCGAGGCGGCCCTCGTCGATGAAGCTCTTGGAACTGCGGCCGTTCACAGCGTGGTTGGCGACCCGGAGGTGGCGGGCGAGGAAGAAGGGGAGGGCCATACCCCATCCGGTCTCGGGCGCGGCGTCGGCGGATTTCACGGCGGCCGTGGAGTCACCGGCGATGTGCAGCGTACGGGGGCGGGGGCCGCCCGCTCCGCCGCCGTGGGCGAAGGCCGGGGTGGCGGCGAGGGCGAGGGGGAGGGTGAGCAGGGCGGTGGCCGTCTGTCTGCGGGTGAGTGACACGAGGTGCTGCCTCTCTCGAAGGGCGTGCTCGCGTGCCGGGGTGAGGGGAGAGCGGCGGCCCGGGGGGGGCCCCCCCCCCCCCCCGGGCCGGGGGCGGGGGGGGGGGGGGCGGGGGCGCCCGCCAGTGCCACCGACCGGCCCCACCTGGTTTGGGGGGGGAGGCACACCCCCCACA
>NZ_JAFEUF010000003.1:21385-69595 GCF_016901035.1 Streptomyces durocortorensis | reverse complement strand
TTTGCTCGCGCGGGTGGGTTTGCTTCTGCTTGTCTCTGTCTGGGGCGGGGGGGGGGGGGGGCGCCCCGCCCCCCCCCCCGCCCGGCCCGTCGTCGGGGTCCGGAGGGTGCGGGGCCTCAGCCGTTGCCCAGCTCCGTCCACTCCTTGTTGGCGGCGTTCAGCTCCTCGGCCATCTTGTCCAGGAACTGCTTCGCCGTGATCTTGCCGAGGAGCAGTTTCTGGAACTCCGGCTCGTTGTCCGCCTTGCTGATGTTGTTCCAGTCGGGCAGGTAGTACGGCAGGTCGACGACCTTGGTGGAGCCGTCCGTCAGCGCCTTCGCGGCCAGCGCGGTCGACTCGGTCTCCTTGATCCACGGGTCCTTCGCCGCTTCGGTGTTGGCCGGGATGGCGCCGGCCGACTCGTTCCATTTGCTGTTGGACGCGTGGGAGGCGGCGAACTCGATGAACTTCCATGCCGCGGTCTTGTTGTCGCTCGACCGGAAGAGGCCGAGTCCGTCGACGGGGTTGGAGACCTGCACGCGGGTGCCGCTGTCCCCGATGGGAGCAGGAATGCCGGCGAACTTGGCGTCGCCCAGGGCCTTCGCGTGGTCCTGGTAGGAGCCGAGGTTGTGACTCAGCATGCCGATGGTGCCCGTGTCCCACTGGGCGACCATCTTGGTGAAGTCGTTGTTGACGTCGGCCGCGGGCGTGGTCCGCTTGAAGAGACCCGCGTACTTCTCCAGCGCGGCGACGTTCTCGGGGGCGTTGAGCGTTGTCCTGTCGCCGTCCCAGAACTCCGTGATGCCCGACTGACCGTAGACGGCGTCCAGCGCCTGGGCGATGGAGCCGGCGCCTCCGCGGATGGTGTAGCCGAACTCGTTGTTCCCGGCGTCGGTGAGCTTCTCGGCCGCGGTGTAGAAGTCGGCCCAGGTGTCGGGGGCCTTCAGCCCGGCCTGCTCGAACAGGTCGGTGCGGTACCAGAGCACGCCGTTGTTCGCGGACGTCGGGACGGAGTAGATGTCGTCGCCCCGGCCGGCCGCCGACCTGACGCTCTCGACCATGGAGTCGACGAGCTTGCCCTCCAGGGCGGATCCCTTCAGCCGCTTGTTGACCGGCTCCAGGGCTTCCTGCGAGACCATGTTGGCGAGGTAGGCGGTGCCGACCCCGCCCACATCGGGCAGCCCGCCGCCGGCGATCGCGGTGTCGTACTTGGACTGGACGTCGGCGATGGGGATCGGGACGTACTTCACCTCGATGTCCGGGTGCTGCTTCTCGAAGTCCTTGATGATCTCGGCCCAGATGGCGGTGCGCGGCCCGCCGTTGTTGTCCCAGAAGGTGATCTCGCCCTTGCCGCTCCCTTCCGTACCGGCGCCGCTGCCGTCGTCGCCGCACGCGGCTGCTGTCAGCGCGAGAACTGCTACGAGTGAGACGGCGGATGCGGTGCGCCTCCGCCGGGTCTTCGAGATGGTCATGGTCGGCTCTTCCCTGTCGGATGTGTCGGGGTGGTCCCGTACGTCTGTGCTGCGTGCTTCTGCGCTTCTGCGGGGGGTCAGTGGATGGCTCGGAAGGTGCTGAACAGCGCCGTGCCGGCGGGGCCTGTCCCGGCCGGTGCGGTGGCGAAGAGGCCGAGGAGAGCGGCGACCCAGCGCCACGGGGTGGCGGCGAAGACCTGCCCCGAGCGCCGGAACCCCTCGCCCGTGTCGGCGGAGAAGCGGCAGCGGGCCCCGGCCGTGACCTGGATCCGCAGCCTCGCCCGGCCGCCGGGCGAGGGGCGGGCCTCGGCCGCGTCGCGTTCACGCTCCGCGACGCCCTCGGCGTACCGGTGCACGAGCCGGGGCGTCCCGTCCGCCCCGGCCTCCAGACCGATCCAGCAGAAGGCGTCCCCGAGCACGGCCAGACCCGCCTTGGCGCCCGGCTCGTCGCTGTGCAGTTCGAGGTCCACCTCGACGGTGAACTCCTCGGCGGGCAGGCGCTGGACCAGGACGTTGGGCAGCAGTCGCAGGTCGTGCGCGTCCGGTGTGCGGAGGCAGCTGAGCCGCAGCCCGTCGGCAGCGTGCTCGGACTGCTCGGTCCACGCGTCGGGGCAGGGGTTGGCCGTCCACTGCCACTGCTCGCCGTGGGCGCCGCCGGGGAAGTCGTCGTCCACGGCGGGCGCTGCCACGGGCTGTTCGGGGGCGGCCGGTTTGCGGTGCGTGGAGACGGGTTCGCCCGCGTCGCCGATGACGGGCCAGCCCTCCGCGTCCCAGTGCATGGGCTGGAGGTGGACGACCCGCCCGTACGCGCCGCGTGCCTGGAAGTGCAGGAACCAGTCCTCGCCGGCGGCGGTCCGCACCCAGCCGCCCTGGTGCGGACCGTTGACGCCGGTGCGCCCCTGGGACAGCACGACGCGTTCCTCGTACGGGCCGGAGAAGTCCCGGGAACGGAACGCGCCCTGCCAGCCGGTCTCCACCCCGCCCGCCGGGGCGAAGATCCAGAAGTACCCGCCGTGGAGGTGGAGTTTGGGCCCTTCCAGGGTGAACCAGCCGGGTATCCGGTCGGCGTCGACCAGGGTCCGGCCCTCGTCGAGGAGGGCGCGGCCGTCCGCGCTCATACGGTGTCCGGTGAGCCGGTTCTTGATCCCGGAGCGGGACTTGGCCCAGGCGTGGACGAGGTAGGCCTCGCCGGTCTCCACGTCCCACAGGGGGCAGGCGTCGATGAACCCGCGGCCGGGTTTGAGCAGGTGCGGGGCGCTCCACGGCCCCTCTATGTGCTCGGCGTTGATCTGCTGAACGCCGTGGTCGGGGTCACCCCAGAAGATCCAGAAGCGACCGGCGTGGTGGCGCAGGGAGGGCGCCCACACCCCGGCGTCGTGTCGGGGCCGGGCGAAGTCGGCGGCGGGCTCGACGCGGTCCAGGGCGTGCCCGACGAGCGTCCAGTTGACCAGGTCGCGGGAGTGCAGGAGCGGCAGCCCCGGGGCCCGGCCGAAGCTGGACGCGGTGAGGTAGTGGTCCGCACCGACGCGCACGACGTCCGGGTCGGACCAGTCGGCGTTCAGCACGGGGTTGCGGTACGTGCCGTTCCCGAGGTCGGCGGTCCAGGGCCGGTTCACGAGGTCACCGCCTGTCGGACGTACCCGGCGGCGGCCTCACGGTCCAGCCTGCCGTCCGCGACGACGGTGACGATCCGGCGTACGACGGTGGCCCCGGCGGGCACGGGCAGCCGTTCGTCCGACGCGAGGGAGGAGCCGACGCCCGGGTACTCCGCCGTCCGCACGAACCACGGATCGCGCCGGGTCTCCTCGCCCGCCCCGGCGAAGACGAGGGTCCAGCCGTCCCCGGCGAGGGCGAGCCAGTCGGCGGCCCGGCCGTGCACCGCCTCCTCGCCCGCACGGCCCGCGGTGAACACGTCCGGTGGCACGGCCTCCTTGGGGGCACGCCAGAAGAACCCGCCGTAACCGGCGCCGGGGCGGCCGTTGGTCGCGGGGCTGCCGACGGAGAGGTCCTCGGCCGAGCGGTTGGTGAGAGCGAAGGAGAGGTCCAATGCCCATGCGGTGGCGCAGAGTTCGAGCGCGTTCACCGTGCGGTGCTCCCGCAGGAGTTCGACGCCGTCCGCCTCCCAGGCGAGCGACTGCGTGAACCCGCCCGGGCCGTGCCGCTCCAGGCCGAGGCAGCGCTGGACGCCGTGGTTGTCGAGCTCGGTGGGCCCCTGCCCCCGGACGTAGGTACGCCCGCCCCAGAAGTTGCGGCCGGACACGTCGGGCACGGCGATGGAGACGCCCAGGTGGTGCAGGTGGTCGGCGGGGCGCTCCTGGGTGACGGTGCGGCCGGCGAGCGTGCTGACGGGGTGCAGGCGCGGGCGGTTGTCCGCCGCGGCCCCGTAACCGTAGTGGGCGACCGTACGTCCGGCGCAGTCGAGGAGTACGGGCCCTGCGGACGAGGACGTCGCGGACGATGCCGTGGCGGGTCGGTTCATGAGGCCGCCACCTCGCTGCTGCGGGCCCAGGCGACACCCAGCTCCGAGAAGAGGGCGAGGGATTCGGCCCCGGCGGCGACCAGGCCGTCGATGCCGTGGACCGTACGCCGCACCCCTCCGCCGGGGGCGTCGTGCCGGACCTCCCAGGCGTCGGCGGGCAGGGCGACGGGCTCGGGTGCCGTGCGTACGGCCTCGACGACCCGCATGAACGCTCCCGTGCGCTCCGGCGGCACCAGGAGCGGCGTGCCGTGCTCCAGATGGTCGACCAGGTTCTCCAGGAGGTCGGTCCGGCCGTGGACGCTCTCCTCGGGGCCGTGGCCGGCGCGTTGGATCAGGACGCGGTCCTGCTTGTACCAGAAGGTGATCCGGCCCCGGTCGCCGTGGACGATCACGTAGGGCTCCCCGGCCTGGGCCGCGCAGAGAGTGGCGGCGACGGTGACAGGCAGGCCGCCGGTGGTGGTGACGCGCACGCAGCTGGTGTCGTCCGCCTCGATGTCATGGGCTCGGAACAGCTCGGTCTCGACGGACAGGACGCTTTCGGCCGTGCCCCGGTCGGCCAGTTCGAGGGCGGTGGCCACGGCGTGCGCCAGCGGATTGGTGAGCACGCCGTCGACCACGTCGGTGGAGCCGATCCTGCGTCGGCCGGACCAGGGGGCCCGGCGGAAGTAGGCGTCGTCGCGCACCCAGGCCCCGGCGGCGCCGATCCCCGTGAGCGTCCCGATCACCCCGGCGCGGACCAGCTCCTGGATCGCGGGCACGCCGTGTGAACCGAACGACTGGAACCCCACCTGACAGGCGATGCCCGCGCGCCGTACACCGTCGGCCATCCGGGCGTACGCGCCCCAGCTCGCGGCGGGCGGCTTCTCCAGCAGGAGGTGGACGCCGCGGGACGCGGCGGTCAGGGCCAGGTCGGTGTGGGTCGGGATGGGGGTGCAGATGACGGCGGCGCGGGCTCCGGTGGAGTCGAGGAGCGCTCCGAAGTCGGCGGACTGCTGGGGTCGCTCGTCGCCGAGGAGGGCGAAGGGGGCCAGTTCCTCGGTGGTCAGCGGCTCCAGTTCGCAGATCCCGGCCAGCCGTACCCGGCCCAGGTGCTGGAGCCGGCAGAGGTTGGCCAGGTGCCAGCGGCCGTGGCCCCTGGCGCCGGCCAGCACGACGGGGAGCGGCTCGGCGCCGGGGCCGGCGGGAGCGGCCGGGGAGGCGGGGGCGGTCTCGGTCATCCCTTCACCGCCCCCGCGCTGAAGCCCGTGACGAGCCACTTCTGGATGAACGCGAAGACGATCACGACAGGCACCGCGGCGATGACGCCGCCCGCCGCAAGCGCTCCGAGGTCGACGCTGTCCGCCCCGATCAGGGTGTTGAGGCCGACCGGGATCGTCTGCTTGTCCTGTTCGCTGAGGAACATCAGCGCGAACAGGAAGTGGTTCCAGCTGTGGACGAAGGCGAAGGAGCCGACGGCGATCAGCCCGGGGCGCAGCAGCGGCAGGACGACCGCGCGGAAGGCGGTGAAGCGCGAACACCCGTCGACCCAGGCGGCCTCCTCCAGGGAGACCGGGACGTTTTTGATGAACCCGCTGATCAGGATGATCGACAGCGGGAGCTGGAAGACGGTCTCCGCGATGACGACGCTCCACAGGGAGTTGATCATCTGGAGGTTCCGGAAGATCTCGAAGAGCGGCACGAGCATCAGGGCGCCGGGGATGAACTGCGAGCAGAGCAAAGCCAGCATGAACGCGCCCTTGATCCTGAAGTCGAACCGGGCCAGGGCGTACCCGCCGGCCAGGGCGACCAGGGTGGTGGCGATCAGGGTGGCGACGCCGACGATCATGCTGTTCTGGAAGAAGACGGCGAAGCTCCGCTCGTTCCAGACCTTGGAGAAGTGCTCCCCGGTCATCGGCCAGGGCACCAGCGCGGTGGAGCCGGCGGGCCGCAGGGCGAACAGGAGCATCCAGTAGAACGGGATGAGCGTGAACAGCAGGTAGAGGCCGAGCGGCAGGTAGATCTGCCAGCGCGGTACGTCGTCGAAGGCGCGCTCGCGTCCGGTGCGGCGGCGCGAGGGGGGCGGCGCGCCGCCGGGGTGGACGGCCGGCCGGGCGGCGCCGTTCTTCTCGGTGAGTACGGCGGTCACTTGTTGTCGCCTCCGAACTTGCTCAGGCGCAGATAGACGATCGAGCAGAAGAGGAGGATCACGAAGGCGACGGTGGTGAGTGCGGAGGCGTAGCCGAAGTCGTGGCCCTCGATGCCGGTGTTGGCGACGTAGAGCGGCAGCGTGGTGGTCTCGCCGGCCGGTCCGCCGCCGGTGAGGGTGTAGAGGAGGTCGACGTTGTTGAACTCCCAGACCCCGCGCAGCAGGGTGGCGAGGATGATCGCGTCGCGCAGATGCGGCAGGGTGATGTGGAAGAACTGCCGGAGCCTGCCCGCTCCGTCGACCGACGCCGCCTCGTACAGCTCCTTGGAGACGGACTGGAGGTCGGCGAGGATGAGGATGGCGAAGAAGGGCACGCCGCGCCAGAGTTCGGTGACCGTGGCCGCCCAGAAGACGGTTCCGGTGTCCGAGAGCACCGAGGTGCCGTACTCCCCGACCCCGGCGTCCGCGAGGTAACGGCTGAAGCCCGTCGAGGAGTTGTAGAGCAGTATCCAGATGGTGCTGGTCAGTACCCCGGAGACGGCCCAGGGCGAGAAGACCATGGCCCGGGAGATGCCCCGGCCGATGAAGGTCTGGTTGACGATCAGGGCCAGCGCGAGGCCGAGCACGAGCTGCAGGGAGACCTGGGTGAAGACCCACTGGGCGCTGAAGCCGAGCGTCGACCAGAACTGGTCGTCCTCGGTGAAGATCCGCCGGAAGTTGTCGATTCCGGCGAAGCCGTTCCGCCACGGCTTGGTGACGTTGTAGTTCTGCAGGCTGTAGTAGAAGACGCTGAGCACCGGGTAGGCGATGAAGCCCAGCATCAGCAGGCCCGCGGGCGCGATCAGCAGATACGGCAGGCGGCGGGGTGTCGCCGTGCGGCGCCGGGGCGCCTCGGGCGGCGCGGTGGCCACGGCGGCGGGTTGGGCCATGACACGTCTCCGATCTCGGTACGCGCTCGATGCGCTGGATGTGCGGGCTTGCCGCCACCCACGGCAGCAAGCGCTTTCTCATGGCCGCTGAGCGGCCCGGGCGCCCCGCCGCGCGGAGCCCTCGTCGCCCGGTTCACCCCACGTACGGGTCGGGCACTTCTCCTTGCCGGGCCAGGAACGCGAAGTCGCATCCGGTGTCGGCCTGGGTTATCTGGTCCTGGTACAGCGCTCCGTAACCGCGCCCGTAGCGTGCGGGCGGCGGGCTCCAGGCGGCCCGGCGGCGTTCCAGCTCGTCGTCGTCGACCCCGAGATGCAGCAGGCGCGCCTCGACGTCCAGGGTGATGAGGTCCCCGGTGCGGACCAGAGCGAGGGGCCCTCCGACGAACGACTCGGGCGCGATGTGCAGGACACACGCCCCGTAACTGGTGCCGCTCATCCGGGCGTCGGAGATCCGCACCATGTCCCGCACACCCTGCTTCAGCAGGTAGTCGGGGATCGGCAGCATGCCGTACTCGGGCATACCGGGGCCGCCCTTGGGCCCGGCGTTGCGCAGCACGAGGACATGGTCCGGAGTAAGCGCCAGGGCTGGGTCGTTGATGGTGCGTTGCAGCTCCCGGTAGTCGTCGAAGACGACGGCGGGCCCGGTGTGGCGCAGCAGGCGCGGCTCGGCGGCGATGTGCTTGATGACGGCGCCGTCGGGGCAGAGATTGCCGTGCAGGACCGCCACCCCGCCCTCCTCGGCCAGGGGTTCGGCGCGTTCGCGGATGACGGCGCTGTTGTGGACGGCCGCACCGCTGAGCTGTTCGCGCAGGGTGGCGTGCGCGACGGTGGGCCGGTCCAGGTGCAGCAGGTCGGTGAGCCGGCTCAGGAAGCCGGGCAGCCCGCCCGCGAAGTGGAAGTCCTCCATCAAGTACCGCCCGCCGGGGCGGAGATCGGCGAGGACGGGCACCGTACGGGCGATCCGATCGAAGTCCTCCAGGGTGAGCTTCACCCCGGACCGGCCCGCCATGGCGATCAGGTGGATCACGGCATTGGTGGAGCCGCCGAGCGCGAGGACGGTGGCGACGGCGTCCTCGTACGCGTCGGCGGTGAGGATGTGCGACAACTTCGTTCGCTGCCGTACGAGTTCGACGATCCGCAGTCCGGATGCGGCGGCCATCCGCTCGTGCCCGGAGTCGACGGCCGGGATGGAGGAGGCCCCCGGCAGGGTCACGCCCAGCGCCTCGGCGGCGGCCGTCAGCGTTGAGGCGGTTCCCATCGTCATGCAGTGGCCGGCGGAGCGGGCGAGACCGTTCTCCAGCTCCCCCATCTCGCAGTCGCCGATGAGCCCGGCCCGCCGGTCGTCCCAGTACTTCCACATGTCCGTGCCGGAGCCGAGGACCTCGTTGCGCCAGTGGCCCGGCAGCATCGGCCCGGCCGGCACGAAGACGGTCGGCAGGTCCACGGACGCCGCGCCCATCAGCAGCGCGGGCGTCGTCTTGTCGCAGCCGCCCAGCAGCACGGCCCCGTCGACGGGGTACGAGCGGAGCAGTTCCTCGGTCTCCATGGCGAGCAGGTTGCGGTAGAGCATGGGGGTCGGCTTCTGGAAGGTCTCCGAGAGCGTGGAGACCGGGAACTCCAGCGGGAACCCACCCGCCTGCCAGACGCCCCGCTTCACCGCCTGCGCGCGATCACGCAGGTGGGAGTGGCAGGGGTTGATGTCGGACCAGGTGTTGAGGACCGCGATGACGGGCTTGCCGAGGTGTTCCTCGGGGAGGTAGCCGAGCTGTCGGGTGCGGGCCCGGTGGCTGAAGGAGCGCAGCCCGTCGGTGCCGTACCACTGGTGGCTGCGCAGCTCCTCGGGGGCGACGGGAGCCGCTTTCCGGTCGTCCGTCCCGGCGACCACTCTCCGGCCGTCCGTCTGCACGACCGCTCTCCGGTGATCTGTCACAGCGCCCACGCGGCTATCTGCTCCGCGACCTCGGCGCGCCGCTCCTCGGGCAGGACCCGGCTGGGGGCACGTACCTCGCGGCCGCAGAGCCCGAGCACGGACAGGGCCTCCTTGATGACCGTGACGTTGTTGGCGGACTGCTCCTCGGCGCGGAGCTCCTCGAACCGGCGGATGCGCTCCCACACCTTCATGGCCGCCACGTAGTCCCCGGCGCGCAGTGCTTCCAGCATGTCGAGGGAGACGGCCGGGGCGACGTTGACAAGACCGGAGGTGAAGCCGGTGGCACCGGTGGCGAAGTAGGAGGGGGCGTACAGCTCCGCGAGGCCGGCGACCCAGACGAACCGCTCCAGTCCGGCGTCGCGGGCGAAGGCCCCGAACTGCGCGGCGTCCGGCACCGCGTACTTCACGCCGATGACGTTGGGGCAGTTGTCTGCGAGTGCGGCGAGCCGGTCAGCGGCGAGCAGCGGGTTGCGGATGTACGGGACGACCCCGAGGTCCGGGACGGACTCGGCGATCGCCCGGTGGTAGTCGACCCAGCCCTCCTGGGCGACATAGGGGTGCACGGGCTGGTGGACCATCACCATCGCCGCGCCGGCCTCGGCGGCGTGCCGGGCGGCGGCGACGGCGGCGGGCACGTCGTGGCCGACGCCCACCAGGACGGTGGCGCGTCCGGCGGTCTCCTCGACGGTCAGCTCGGTGACCAGGCGCCGCTCGTCGGGGGTGAGCGCGTAGAACTCTCCGGTGTTGCCGTTCGGGGTGACGATGCGGACACCGCCGTCGAGCAGCCTGCGCGTCAGGGCGCGGTGGTTCGCGATGTCGATGCCGCCGTCCTCGGCGAACGGGGTCACCGGGATCGCCACTACGTCTGCGAGGGCCGCCTTCAGCGGAGAGAAGTCCATGCGGACCGGCCTTTCGTCGGATTGCTGGTGATGGTGCGGTTCCAGCAGACGGTTCACGCGGCACCGCCCCCGTCTTCGTCGTCGGGGAAGGCGCGGCGTACGAACGATGCGATGTGATGGTGCAGAGCCCCGGCGGCGGCCTCCGCGTCGTCGGCGAGCGCGAGCCGCAGGATCTCCCGGTGCTCGGCCGCCTCGCGCTCCCAGGAGGGGACGGCCGACCAGGCCACCGTCGAGACGAGGGCCGCCTGATCGCGGACCTCGTCGAGCATCCTGGCGAGCAGGGGGTTCCCGCAGGGCAGGTACAGGGCGCGGTGGAAATCCCGGTTGGCCAGCGACCTGTCGGCCTTGTCGAGCGCCGAGTCCGCCCTTTCCAGGGCCTCTTGAGCCGCTTCGAGGGACACCTTGCGGTTGACGGACCGGCGCAGCGCCTCCGGCTCCAGCAGGAGGCGCACGTCGTACACCTCCCGGGCCATGGTCGCGTCGACGAGCCGCACGGTGGCGCCCTTGTACTGGCTCATGACCACGAGCCCCGTGCCCGCGAGGGTCTTGAGTGCTTCGCGGACCGGGGTCTTGGACACCCCGAACTGAGCGGCGAGTTCCGTCTCCACCAGCGCCTGTCCCGGTCTCAGCCGCGCGGTGAGGATGGCGTGCTTGATGGCCTCCAGCACGTACTGGGTCCGGGACGGGATCGGGGCAGGGGCGAAGGTCATGGGTGACGGGCTCTCACATCTCGCGTATCGCGTCTCATATATGACGTACGAAGTACGACGCGATGAAGCTAGAGCCGCCCGGAATGCTTCGTCAACGCTTCGGACGCAACAACTTTCGTGATCCTCCAAGCACTTGACGTAACCTCACGGACTTTTTAGCTTGTCCACGTATGCGAATGCGGTCCACTGCCTTGAAGGCCGGAGGCGTCAGGAGGCGCACCGATCGGTGCCGCACCGCACCGCATCAGCCCGAGGAGACCCTCGTATGACCGCTCCCCGTACCGTCCTGCTCACCGGCGCCGCAGGCGGCCTCGGCACCCTGATGCGGGGGCTGCTGCCCGCGTACGGATACGACCTGCGGCTGTTCGACCTGGTCCCGGTGGAGGGCGTGCCCGGGGCGATCACCGCCGACCTGAACGACCGGGAGGCGCTGCGCGAGGCCGTGCGCGGGGTGGACGCGGTGATCCATCTGGCGGGCATCTCACTGGAGTCCACGTTCGACAAGATCCTCCGCGCCAACATCCAGGGCACGTACGCGCTCTACGAGGCGGCCCGCGAGGAGGGCGTCCCACGCATCGTGGCCGCCTCCTCCAACCACGCCGTCGGCCACACCCCCCGCCCGGCCGCCGGTGATCCGCTGATCCCGCTGGACACGCCGCGCCGCCCGGACACCTACTACGGGCTCTCGAAGTGCTTCGGCGAGGACCTGGCCCAGCTCTACTGGGACCAGCACGGCGTCGAGACCGTCTCGGTCCGGATCGGGTCCTGCTTCCCGGAGCCCACCTCGGTGCGGATGCTGTCGGTCTGGATGAGCCCGGCAGACGGCGCCCGCCTCTTCCACGCGGCCCTCACCGCCGAGAGCGTCGGCCACAGCGTCGTCTACGGCTCCTCCGCCAACACCCGCCTGTGGTGGGACCTGGGCCCGGCACGGGCGCTGGGCTACCGGCCGCTGGACGACTCGGAGCCGTACGCCGCAAAGCTCCTCGCCGACCAGGGAGAGCCGGACCCCACCGACCCGGCACAGACCCGTCTCGGCGGCCACTTCGTCACCGACCCGCCGATCTGGCCACACTGAGGGGTGCTCCGGCGGCGAGCACCGATGACTTTCCGGCCCGGGGCAGGTCATGAGTGGTGGGACGCGTCGAGCGACCGGGGACGGCCCGGCCCCCGACGCGACCGGCAGAGCGATCCCGACCGAGCGAGGAACCACCATGAACGCCTCCACGACCGAAAACGCCGACAACATCACCGGCCTCGGCGTCGTCCTCGGCAGCACCGACTCCGAAGCCCTGATCACCTGGTACCGCGCCGCGCTGGAGCCACTCGGCGCCCGCTGGGCGGAGCACCTGCTGATCGTCGGTCCCGGAGCGATCATCGGCTTCGACGAACGGGACGACGTGGCGGACAAGGCCGCCGAGCCGGGCCGGCAAATGATCAACATCACCGTGCGGGACATCCGGGCGGCGGAGAAGCACCTGAATTCCCTCGGGGTGACGTGGGTGCGCCCGGTCGAGGAGGTCGGGGGCGGCTGGTTCTTCTCCACGATCGTGGACCCGGTGGGCAACTATCTTCAGATTCTCCAGGGTCCTGGGACGTCGTGACCTCCTAGATTGTCGAGGCATACGAACCAGGGGGTTGGAAAGACCATGCCATCGACGACATTCCGTATCGGCGGAGACTTGACCGTGGGGCGGCTGGGCTTCGGCGCGATGCACCTGCCCACCGAGAAGCCCGAGGACCGGGCGGCGGCCGTCGCCGTGGCCCGCCGGGCGGTGGAGCTGGGCATCACGCTGATCGACACGGCGCACATGTACGGGTACGGGGCCAACGAGAAAGTCCTGGCCGAGGCGCTCCACCCCTACCCGAAGGACCTCCTGATCACCACGAAGGTCGGGGTCGTCCGCTCCGCGGAGACGGGCGAGTGGGACCTGAACGGCCGCCCCGACTCCCTGCGCGCGGAAGTGGACCAGGCCCTGCGCCGCCTCCGCGTCGACCGCCTGGAGCTGCTCCAGCTCCACCGCATCGACCCGGAGACCCCGCTCGCCGACCAGCTCGGCACCCTGCGCGAGCTGCGCGACGCGGGCAAGGTGGGCCGGATCGGCCTCTCCGAGGTGTCGGCCGCCGAGCTGGCCGAGGCCCGGGAGATCGTGGACATCGCGAGCGTCCAGAACCGCTACAACCTGACCGACCGCGAACACGAACCGGTTCTCGCGGCGTGCGAGGCGGCAGACATCGCCTTCCTGCCCTGGCGCACGGTGGCCTGGGGCAAGGCGGGCGACCGTGCGGAGGTGGCAGCGGTGGCCGCCGAGCTGGACGCCACCCCCACCCAGGTCTGCCTGGCCTGGCTGCTGGACCACTCCCCGGTGATGCTCCCGATCCCGGGCACGTCGAGCATCGCCCACCTGGAGGAGAACGTGGCGGCGGCGGACCTGGTCCTCACGCAGGAGCTGCGGGGGCGGCTGGACGGGATCGCGGGGGCGGCCTAACCGACAGGCGGTCCGCCCCGGTCGGCCTCACGGCCCGGGGTGCGGCAGGGGGCCCGGGCTCGCCGGTACGGCCGTCACATCCCGGACGACCCCGTCCGGATCGGCGGCCGCGTCCTCCACCAACTCCGCAAAGTCCACGTTGGCGAGCTGGAGGTTCCCGTGGACCATGTGCACGGCCTCCGGCACGACACGCACCTCGCGAGGCGGCGGGGAGTCGATGAGCTCCTGGTAGTACACCGGGTCGAGGTCCTCGTCGTCATCGACGCCGAGGTCGAGGGCGAGCAGCGGACGGAGGGGCGAGCACATGGCGACCGCGTCGGCGAGGAACACCACGCTCAGCTCCTCGTCGCGCGCCGCAGCAGCAAGAGCCTCGTCGCCGGTGACCCCGTCCCACCGCCGGTCCTCGACGAAATGCACCGCAGCCTCCCAGTCCCGCTCCCCCTCGACGGCACGCGCCGACGCTGCGACGATCTCGCAGGAACGGTCTGAAACAGCCCCTCCTTGGACCTGGTGGTGCAGACATCCGCATCCGCTCCCTGTCCGACCGCTTGATAGAACCTCTTCATGACATTCCGATTCACTGCCCGGGTCGCCGGAGTTGAGATCGATCCCGACGGTTACTTCACCGAAGCCGGCCTCTCGGAGACCGAGGACGGCAGCGGCTTCATCCTGTCGTTCATGTCAGGCGAGGAAGATCCCGACGACCAGGAGGTCGCCCTGGGAATGGACACTCACTGCCTGGTCACGGCTGGGCAGGGGACGGCCTACGGCTGCGTGCGCGAAGCCGTCATGGAGGGCAATGTCCTTCGCGTCGCGCTGGACCCCGAGGCACTGGAGAGCCTTCGGCTGGAGCACAGCGAAATCGAAGCTGTCATTAAGGCACCGGAGCAAGATGTGGCCCGGTTCCGGGAAACCCTCGCTCAGGTACTCGCCTATGGGAGGACGGATGCCTTGCCTACCCGGGTAGCGGTCTGATCCGAGGAGCAGGGCCCCAGCGGGCTTGACAGTCGGCATGGGGAAGTTGCCAGGTCCTCCCGCCAACTGATGGGCGTCCAAGCTGCGTCCACCCTAGGACGATGGCCTGTCCGACGCGTCAGAACGCCCTCGGCGGCCGGGCCTGCGCAGCCTCACATCCGGGACCTCAGTACGTCGACCTCGCAGCCCGGCAAGAACGGGTCGAAGCCGTGCTCGATCAGCCAGCGCACTGCGAGCAGGCTTCGCCGCGACCACCACGCGTGGATCACTTCGAGGTCGACGTCACCGCCGTAGCCGGCGAGGACGTCGTCGAGGTGCTCCTCGTGGCCGAGCGTGAAGGTGGCGAGGTCGTACAGCGCATCGCCCCGGCCCGCCTCGGACCAGTCGATGATGCCCGTGACCTGGTCGTCTTCGACGAAGACGTGCGCGATCTGCAGGTCGCCGTGCGTGAACGCCGGAGTCCACGGCCTCAGCGCGGCCTCGGCGACCTGGCGGTTACGGGTGACCAGGTCGGCGGGTAGGAGCCCGTCCGCCACGAGCAACGCGCACTCCGCGTCGAACTCCGCCGCAAGCTCGCCGACGCCTCGTCCTGCCCGGCCGACCCCGGGCGGCAGTGGCGCGTCGTGCAGCTTCCGGATGGCGGCACCCGCCGCGGCCCACGCCGCCGGTGACCCGGTCGACGGCCCGCCGAGGCGCCCCAGCGTTGTCCCCGGCACGGCGGCGATCGCCAGAACGGGCGGCTTGCGCCAGAGGACCTGCGGGGTCGGGACGGGCGCGAGGGACATCGCCTCGACCTCTGCGTCGATACGCGCCTGATCGGCGTCCACCTTCAGGAACACGTCACCGACGCGCAGGGTCGCGCGCTCGGAGTGGGCGACGACGACTTGGACCTCATCCATGGGCGACGAGTATCCCGGCGACGGCCACGGAAGTCGCCGGGTTTATCGCGCGCGGCGGCGCAGCTGCAGGCGTCCTAGAGGGAGCCGTCCTGCACGGCGGTGACGAAGGTCCACCACTGCTCACGGCCGAAGGTGTGCGCGCCGAGGGAGCGGTCCTTGCTGTCGCCGACGGCGATGAGGCCGTCCGGAGTCGGCTGGGTTTCGATGCACGAACCGCCGTTGTCACCGCTGTACGAAGACTTCACCCAGGCACCGTCAGGCAGGCCGTATCGCGCCATCTGCTGTGTCCACCTCTACGCTCTGTTCACGAACTCTCGCTTCACAGCCGAGATTAGCTCCATGGACTGCCGCGATGTGAGTGCTGCCGCCCGCAGTTCATCGAAGGCCAGTTGGTAGCGCTCCACGGATTCGTCTTCCTCAAGGTAGAGCGCGCCATCGAGATACTCCAGGTTGACCACGTCCAGGTCCATCGGGTCGGGATAGCTGTAGACGTTGAAGGGGCCGTCCGCCCCGGCGTGCCAACCCTGGGCAAACGGCACCACCTGAATGGTGAGCTTCGGCGGATTGTTCATCTCCAGGATCTTGTCGAGCTGAGCCGCCATGACGGCAGGCCCGCCGACCTCTCGGCGGAGCACCGCCTCGTCGAGGAGACAGAGGTACTGCGGCGGACTCTCCCGCGCGAAGATCTCCTGTCGGCTCTTTCGCACTTCCACGTAGGAGTCGATCTCCTCCTCGGTCGCGGTCTTGTTCACCGAGCGGATGACCTCCGTGGCGTACTCGACGGTCTGGAGCAGCCCCGGCACCAGCATCGGCTGGAACGCGAGGATCCGTGCGGCGTCCGACTCGATCGACAGTCGCTCCTGAAAACCGGCCGTGAGTATGTCGCTGTACTGCGCCCACCACCCCTTGCGCCTCCCCTCACGCGCGAGCGTGGTCAGCGCCGTCCGCAGCCGCTCGTCCGACACTCCGTACAGGGCGAGCAGCGCCTCGATCTCCAGCTTGCTGACGCCCTGACGGCCGTTCTCCTGCCGAGAGATCTTGGGCTTGTCGCCGCCGATGCGCTCGGCGGCCTCCTCCATCTTGACTCCGGCCTTCTCCCGGAGCCGCTTCAGCTCGGCACCGAGTCGTCGGCGACGCACCGTTGGGCGTGGATGACTTGGCATGCGGCCCCTCCCCTGACGTCCGTGGCTCAGTGTTACCCGTCGATGACGGCGTTTAGCAACTCTCGTTATATGCACAAGCGTTCACCCACACAGGCGAATCTACAATTTTGCAACTGAAGTAGTTGCGATGAGCCCTCAAGGCGGTCCACTCTGTTGCACACCACGCAAGGCACTACCGCGACTACCCAGAGTCGCCATGCCGCGTGGGCCCACTCCCCTGCCCTCACGCCGGAGGAACCCATGGCCGTCACCCCCACCACCGAGCCCGACCCGCCCGACTACCGCCAGGAACTCGTCGCCCGCCCCGAAACGCTCGCGATCATGCGGCGCATCGTCAGCGCCCACCTCGACCTCTGGGACCTGCGCGAACTGAGCGACGCCGCCACGCTCTGCGCCCACGAGTTGCTCACCAACGTCATGCGGCACACCGGCTCCCCGCTCTGCACGATCACCCTGCGCCGCCGGCCCGACGGCGTACGCGTCACCGTCAGCGACTCCGACACCGCACCACCCGAGCGTCGCGCCCCCGAGTGGAGCGAGGAGAGCGGGCGCGGGGTTCTCCTGATCGCCGCGCTCGCGGCGCAGTGCGGCACGGTGATGCGGCGGGACGGCAAGGACGTCTGGGCCGACATCCGCACCACGACGACATCCGCGTACGCCACGTGAACAGGTCTCTGCCACGCGCCTATTGGTGTCACGCGGATACCGACAGCACGCCGACCACGCCACCCCCGGACGACCTCCTCACCACCGCGCCCGGTCAGGCCCTGGCCTGGTTGCGCGCATCCGCGCGACGGCTGACGCCGGGGCTCGACCATGACACCCGGCGCCGGGCCCGGGCCTGGCTCGGTGATCGCCGGAGCGTCGAGGCCGCCATCCGCAGCCTGCGTCGCGGTCAGGGTTACGCGTACGCGCTGCCCACCCCCGACGGAACCTGGCGCTGGACGGCGTACCCGGTCTCCGCCCTCCCCTTGTTAGCGACCGACCAGCACCCCAGGAGTCACGCATGACCGACACCCGCACCGACACGCTTACGCACACGCCGGCCCCGCCGTCCCCTTCCTCCGAACTGCGAACCGCCTTCCGCGAGGCCGGTCTGAGCGCGCGCGTAACAACACCGGATGCGGATGCGCAGACCCACGTGCGGGTCACCCTCCTCAACCCCACCGACGCCCGCCAGCTGGCCCGCCTCATCCGCACCGGAACCAAGCGCACGCTGAAGGCCGCCCGCACCCTGCGGGAGATCTGCGAGGGGTACCTGATCGACCTCCCCGGCCTCCGAGTCGAGCACGGACGCATCACCCTCGGCCCCATCCGTGTCGACGACGCGGCACGGCTGGCCCGGCTGCTCGATGCAGTGCCACAGACCACCGGACAGGCGGGCACGGCCGCCGACGCCGACACCGTCAAGGCTCTGCTCGACCACGCTTTCCCGCAGGCCACCGGCGGCGGCACCGTCCCCGTATCCGTACGGGAAAGCAGCCCGGACCTTCTGTACCTGGGCTCGATCGACGCCAGGACCGCCCGGCGCCTGATCCGCGCCCTCCAGTTCTGAAGGGCCTTCCGCCCCCGGTCGTCAGTGGCCCTTTCGGCACTCCACGTCGAAGCGGTACAGCACCCGCACCAGTCGCCACACTCCGGCCGCCCCTCCCACCAGGGCTCCCCCCGTCAGTACGCCTTTGGACGCCGAACCGGAGAGATCGAAGGCGAGAGTGAGCACCAGCGCGGGGGCGAAGACCGCTGCTGCAAGAACGGCAGCAGTCACCAGGGCGAAGACGATCTCCACCGTCATCGCGTCCTTCTCCCACCGCGACTCGCGCCCCATGTCCATAGCGGAAGTCTCGCACCACGGCCGGAGCCAGGAGCTGCGCGACGCCCGATCGGCCCAGCTCCATTCCTGAACTACCGCCCCATGCAAGCCCATTGACAGAGGGAACCCCTGGCGGGATTCTGCGAAAGCGCTCTTCTATCGATGTAAACCGGTATCCCGTCGAAGGCCCCCCACTCAGGAGCGAGCCCCCATGAGCGACCCCACGCGCAAGCCCCGAAGACTCTTTCGCCGCTCGTCCGCCCCCGGCGCGCTCGCGCTGGCCGCCGCCCTCGCCGCGACGCTCTTCCTGTCGCCTCCCGACACCGCCCAGGGCGCGCCGCCCGCCCAAGAGGCCGCTCCGCAGGGGCAGACCAGCCTGCGCGCGGCCGACCCCAGCGTGCTGCGGGTGGGCAGCACGTACGTCGGCGTCCAGTCGACCGGCGGCGGCATCGTCGTCCGGCAGGCGTCGACCACGGACGGGCTTGCCACCGCGCCCGCCCGGCAGGTCTGGGCGGACAGCCGGGGGCGCGGGGAGGTATGGGCCCCCGAGATCGTGATGGACGGCGGCCGGTACTACATCTACTTCACGGCCGGTGTCGGGGCCGCCCACCGCATGTTCGTCATCAGCTCCACCTCGCCGGACAGCGGGTACGGAGCCGAGACCCAACTCGCCCTGCCCGACGGCAAATGGGCCATCGACGGCACCCTGTTCACCTTCGAGGGACAGCGCTGGTTCGTCTGGTCCGGCTGGGCGGGCGACACCAATGTCGAGCAGAACCTCTACATCGCCCGGATGAGCAGTCCGACCCAGCCCACCGGCGCGCGGTACGTCATCTCGCAGCCGCGCGAGAGCTGGGAGCGGGTGGTCGGCAACCCGTTCATCAACGAGAGCCCCGAGGCGATCAAGGACCCGAACGGGCAACTGCACATCGTGTACTCCGCCAACGGCAGTTGGAGCGAGCAGTACTGCCTGGCCGACCTGCGGCTGCGCAAGGGCGGCGATCCCACGTACGTATGGGACTGGTACAAGTCGAACGGCTGCCTGTTCGGCTCCAACCGGTCGACGATGATGGCGGGTTGGGATCCGACGCTGTACGTGAACGGGCCCGGACACCACACCTTCGTCCTGCTCCACGGCGACATCAACACCAGCCCGCCCGCCGGCCCGAGGTTCCCGTCGATGTACCACGCGGTCGCGAAGGGCACCCCGTACTCCTGGGCGAACCGCCACTGGTACACCGGCACGTTCGCCTGGTGGGGCGACACGACGTACTCCCGCGCCAACGTTCCGGGCCCCACGTCCGACAAGGGGTGGAGCCTGAAGTTCTTCGAGTGACGCGCCGCCCCGCAGGCGTACGGGGCGGCGCAAGACCTCACGTCACAGCGTCGCCCCACTCGTCCACGGCCACCTCGTCGCCCACCGACAGTTTGCCCGGCCGCACCACGGCGAACTTCGCGCCGAACACCACCCCGCCTGCCGAGAAACGCCGGTAGCCCGCGAGCGTCCGCAGCGGCTCCGGTCCGCCCCGGGCCCCGGCCTCCTGGTCGACCAGGGTGACCGCGCAGCGCACGGCGAGCTTGGTGTAGCCCAGCTCGGCCGCGCCGATGGTCGCGCGGCGGATCCGGTCCTCGGCGTGGGGTTCCGCCGCCCAGTCCTGCCCCTGCTCGCCGCGGGCTCCCTCGGGGTAGCTGTCGATGACGATGTTCGGGCGGAAGCGGTCCATGGCCAGGGGCGGGGCGTCGCGCTCCGCCATGCGCGTGTGCAGGTGGGCGAGGGAGGCGCGGGAGAGCAGGTGGACCGCGCTGCTGTCGGCGTAGCCGGAGGTGCCGGGGGTCAGGCCGTCGGTCTTGCGGTCGTGCTCCGGCGGTACGCGCACCAGACGGCTCGGGGTGCCGAGGAAGTCCGTGAGCCAGGCTGCGGCATCGTCGCCCTGGTCGATGCCCTGGTACGTCGCGCCGAACAGGTCCACGTCGCGCCGGGGCGCGGAGGTGGTGACGTCTAGGTGCAGCACGCCCTGGCCGCCCTCCGGCTCGGCGGCGGCGAGCGTGAGCCTGCTGCCGTCGACGCTGACGGTCGGCCGGACGAGGGCGAGGCGGGGGTCGCGGCGCTGGGTGCGGTAGACCCCGTCGACGCTGACGACCATGAAACTGCGGTCATGCGCGAGACCCGCCGGGGTGAGGTGCGTACTGTCCACGGACGTTCCCCCGCAGCCCTTGACGGGGTAGGTGATCAGTTCGACGACCGCGGCCATGTGGCCTCTCCTTCGCAACGCCCTGCCCGCGGATCTGCTGCCGACGGGCCCTTACGGCCAGGGTGCCAGGCCTCGCGGACGATGATCGACGGGTTTTGCGCCAGACTGTGCCGGGCTCCCTGCCGACCGCGCACCGTCGGCTGCGTCGCCTCCCCTAACCGGTCCCGTCTCGTTATGGCCCATTCGGTCCAGAACCGCGTACCATGCGGCTATGGCCCGGCCTCGGAAGTTCGACGAAGAGCGTGTGCTGCTCGCCGTCCGCGACGCGTTCTGGGACAAGGGATACGCGGCGACGTCCCTGGATGACCTGTTGCAGGCCAGCGGGCTCGGCAAGGGCAGCCTGTACGGCGCCTTCGGCGACAAGCACACCCTGTTCCTGCGGGCGCTGCGCGACTACGACAACACCAACCTGCTGGCGCTTCGCGAGAGCCTGGAGTCCGCGGCGCGCGGCATCGACATGGTCCGGGACTTCGTGCTCGGCCCGGCTGCCGATCCCACCGGGGCGGTTTCGCGCCGGGGGTGCCTGCTGGCCAACAGCAACGCCGAACTCGCCGCCAGTACCCCGGAGGTGGCCGCCGAGGCCCGCCGGAGTTACGACGCGATCACCGCCATCCTCACCGAGGCCCTGGAACGGGCGCGCCGCGAGGGCGACCTCGCCCCGGACGCCGACCCCGCCGACACAGCCCGCGCCGTGCTCGTCGCCCAGCTCGGCCTGGTCGCCCTCGGGCGCACCGGCGAGGCCCCCGACACCCTCGCTGCGGCAGCCCGGTCCGTGCTGACCCGGCTCCTGCCCGCCGCCGCGCGGTAGCACCACGGCCGCGACACGGCACCCGTACATCCGAGCACCGCAGCACCCGCGGGCACGCGCGCCCGCGCCCGGACGGGTGCAGCGCTGTGACACACCTTCCTGGGGCCGATTGCCGCCCCCCGACGGACCTGGCCGCACCCGCGCGCCCCGGACAGACGAGCGGTCCGCCCCTAGTTCTTGACTGACTGGTCCATATCGAGGATGGTTGTTGACCTAGCGGTCCATAACTATCGAGGAGGACAACATGGCCGTCCTGACGGACAAGGTCGCCGTGGTCACCGGCGGCAGCAGCGGCATCGGCCTCGCCACAGCACGCGCACTGCGCGACGAAGGCGCCCGCGTCTTCATCACCGGTCGCCGAGAGGACGCACTGGACGCCGCCGTCGCCGAACTCGGAAGCGGCGTGACCGGCACGGTGTGCGATGTCTCGGCACCCCGGCAACTCGACGCCTTCTACCGGACCGTACGCGACCAGGCCGGCCGCATCGACGTGCTCGTCGCCAACGCCGGCATTGCCACCGCGGCCCCGCTCGGCGAGGTGACGGAGGAGGTGATCGACTCCCTGTTCGCCACTAACGTCAAGGGGACGATCCTCACGTTCCAGCAGGCACTGCCCCACCTCAACAACGGCGCTTCGGTGATCCTCACCGGCTCGACCGCGGCGACACGGCCCGACGAGGGGCTGGAGGTCTATGCGGCGTCGAAGGCCGCGGTGCGCAGCCTCGCCCGGGGCTGGGCCCTCAGTTCGCGGGCGCGCGGCTTCCGCGTCAACGTCGTGTCGCCGGGCGGCACCCGCACGGCGGGCCTGCTGGATCTACTCCCGGCCGAGGCTCTCGAACAGGCCGGAGAAGGCGTGCCGCTGGGCCGCCTCGCCGAACCTGCAGAAATCGCCGCGGTGACGACGTTCCTCGCCTCGGACGCGGCGAGTTACGTCAACGGCGCGGAGTTCTTCGCCGACGGCGGATACGCGCAGGTCTGAACATCACGATGTCGGAAATCCGGCGGCGGGACTTTCGGTGGCGAGTCGGGCCGGCCGTGAAGCCTCTCCTTCGCAACGCCCTGCCCGCGGATCTGCTGCCGACGGGCCCTTACGGCCAGGGCGCCAGGCCTCGCGGACGATGATCGACGGCTTTGCGCCAGGCTGCGAGGAAGCCCCGGCACCGCGGTGCCGGGGCAGGGGCCGCGTCAGCAGTTCGGGATGACCGTCCCGTTGTTGTCGCGGGCCTCGTCGTTGCCCCAGCGGGAGAGGTAGTACGCGGAGACGTACGCGTTGCGGCCGTTCTTGCCCGCGTACACGACGTCGAGGTCGGTACGCAGCCACCAGTGGTTGAACTGGCTCGCCGTGCCCACCCGCGCTCCCCACACCTTGCAGTACACGTAGTTGGTACCGGCGTTGAGGACGCCCTGCGCGTCAGCGGTGTTGGCGGCGGCGTAGCCCGTGGCGTTGGCGAAGGTATCGACCCAGTACCTGCCGCCTCCGCCGCCACCGCAACCGTTGTCGCTGGTCAAGTACTTGCTGTAGTACGAGCCGGGGTACGGGGCGAGGGACTGGCCGTTGATCACGATGGTCTGGCCGACGCCGTTGTAGAGCTGCTCGTAGTGGATGTGCGCGCCGGAGCTGTTGCCGGTGGAGCCGGTGGTGCCGATCTGCTGGCCCTGCGCGACCTGGGCCCCGTTGGCGACGGAGAACGCGGCGAGGTGGAAGTAGTACGTCTTCCAGCCGCCGCCGTGCTCGACCGCGATGTAGTTGCCCGCCCCGCTGGGCTGCGAGTAGCGGTACGCGGTCCCGGCGGCGGAGGCGAGAACCGGGGAGCCGGCCGTGCCCCCGCCGTCGGTGCGGACGAAGTCGAGAGCCTGTCTGACCTCGGCGGAGTGATGGCTGTAGGTCCACTGCTGACCGCAGGCGTAGGGCGCCTTGAAGTTCGGGGCGGCCGCGGCGGGGGACGCGGTGGCGGTGACGGTGAGCAGCCCTCCGAGGAGCGCGAGCAGGGCCAGAAGGCAGGTGCGGGGCGAGCGTCGCATGGGCGGGGACGTCCTTCGGGTCGGCAACCGGGCGGTGGAGCGCGGGGTGCGAGTACGAAGTGCCTTGGGTGCGTGATGCCTTGGCGCGAAGCGCCTGGGAATCTACGCGAGTTGAACGGGCACCAGAGTGCCGCAACTTCGGTGGCGCGAACAGGTTGACGACTCTCGAAGTACCTCCACCGCTCCGGGCCAGAGGAACTCACCTACGCGGCGCCCGAAGACCCAGTTCTTCCAGCAGCCTGTTATTCTGAAAGAGCTCTCCAGCGCACACCTTGTAGAAGCGGCCCACGCTGACCCTGCGAGCCGCCAAGAGCAAGCGATTACCTTCCTCGAGCAGGCTCCTGTCTCCTTTGCCGGACCAAGGAAAAGGTTCTGGGCTGTGAGCACATCTGGCAGCCAAGGTTATCGCCCTGCCTCGCAAGAATTTCATGACACTGGATTCATTTCTTATAGCTTCTTGAAGGACTCGACAGGCGTCGAAGCAGTCGTAGGCACGCCAGGCAAACAGAACAGCGTCCTCCCACGTCTCCAGTGAAGTCTGCGATTCACCGGGAAGGTCAGTCGAGGCTTCAAGGAGGCAGTCTCCCTCCAAGCTTTCAGCCTTGGTAAGGACCTCCATGAGGCTCTGCGCTCGGGACATATAGAGCTGCCCCATCCCCTGCAGTAGCTCAACGCTGGTGAAGTCAGTCAGCAAGAGTTCCGCAACGTTCCCCGGAACAACCCGAGGTGCAACGTCACCTTGACCGGACGCCGCCGAACTTCCATCAGATTCTTCGATGTTCCGTTCCCCGGCACGAAATCTTCCGTCCCGCCCGGACACCCCATATTTGGCGAACTGCGCCAGCAACTCGTCTTGCTGGTGAGTGCGGTCCCCTCGCCTTGGCGTCAGGCGTATCTGCTCGCCCATACCAACGGGGCGCGGGACTTCACCATGGCGCCTGCGGTCCAGGTAGCGACCCACCGTACCAGCGTAGTCCCCGCCGACGATGGTTTCGAAGGCGCTATCGATATGCTCCCAATCGACCTCTTGTCCGAGCTGTTGGCGCACCCGTTCTCGGAGCACCGCCAGCCGATCAGCGAACTGACTGTGTCCGTCAATTGCCTCCAGGTGCCCTTGCGCCCTTTCCAAGAGGTTCCTCCTTTCCGCTGCATCAGAGGGCGGAGCGTGCTGGACTTGAGCGAGCAGCGCTTCGGCGGAGGCGAGCTTCGCACGCGACCACGTCTCCCCGTTGCGCGCTGCTTGGGCGACCCGGTCGTAGGCCGCCACGGCGTTGGCATCGTTCCAGATATAGCGGCTGAAATCCGCCATGGCCTCTTGCAGCCGCGTGTCTCCGGGCCACTGCTTCTCGGCGCTGCGGAAAAGCGCCAAAACTGGCCCGTTGTCCACCTGAGGCCGTTTAGTCGCCGGACCAGGACCGACCCCGAGTCTCGCGCGCTTGCGGGCGATCGCATGGTCAAGAATACCGGACCACCGGCGGTATTCACGCTCGAGTTGGGCTGCCAGAATGCAACACTCGACCGAATTTCCGAAGCGGTGCCGGTGTGCCCGCAATTTGTGCGAGCGCGCATGATAGTGCCACGTAATGCGCTCTCGCTGCTCCTCGGCGATCAAGCGGGAAAAATCTTCACCGGGCAGCTGGGAGGCGGCGTGCAGACTTCCTTCCACCGCCCAGTCCGATTGCATACAAACCAGGTCCAGAAGGGCGTGTTCGCGACTGCTGGAACCCTCCTGGACCAGCCACCTGCGAACAGCTCTGACACAGTCGCGTCGACGAGCCTCGCTCTCCTCACCTGCTTTACCCGTACGAGGAGTCGTCCGGTTCTGGTCCAGCACCAAGTGCAACAGGGCGCTGTAGGTGGTCGTACAGGGATCGATTGTGACTGCCTCGCGGGCGAACTCCTCCGCCTTGGACAAACGCGATCGAGCCTCTCCGAACCGCTGATTCTCCCTGAGAGCGTGCGCCAGAAATCGGTGGGCACGCGCCAGAGCAACCAAGAGCTGAGAGAGGTCCGGTTGTGCGAGCTGGACGGGGGTCGGCCCGGCTTCCGGGTCAAAACCAGGAGCGATGTCTGCGGGGGCATTCTTGTGGGTGGTGGCCAGGAGAGCGGTCAGCATCTGTGTCGCCTCCTGTGCACCCTGATACTTGAGACCTGGATCGCTGCACCGTGCGTAGCACTTTCGCACGAAGCGGGCGGTGGACATGCTTATTTCAGGGGACCAGCCATCGGACGTGCCGTAGCAGTGCTCTAGCGCGCTTTTGACCAGGACGAGCGCATCCAGCAAATCCTCATCTGTGGAGCTCTCCTGCATCAACGCCTGACCTGCTTCAAACAGGCGCCGCGTCCAGAGTGACAGCGGGGCATTCTGGTCGTGGGCCAACTCCAGCGCTGTCACCGCATTCTCCACGACCGAACGCAACTCAAGCCTACGGTCGGCCGCATTCTGCAGACAGCGGCTGCGCACCCGAGCTATACGGTTCTTCAGCTGGAGCCGCGTGTGCAAACTGCGAGTGGAGCCGTCATGCTGAAGATAGTCGTCTATCAGCGCTCCACAGGTGTCGACCAGTTCGCGGGCCTCTTCTGTCTCGCCTATGTCGAGATGTGCATCGGCGGTATTGAGCAGCCAGGAAATCGCCAGAGTGACCCGGCTGGGTTGTCCAGGACCGCGACGTCGTGCTCCAGAGATCAGTACCGTTGTCGCAGAGCGGCGAATGTGGAGCAAGCGGACCGTCAGGCCCAGCCGCCGACCGGTCAACGCCAACGAGGCGTCTACGGAACGCAATAGGGAAGGCGGGACCTGTTCGGGATCGCATGCGGCCAGTGCTTCCGAGAGCTCTTCAGCAGCAGCCATGAACTCGGCACCGATCTCCTCGAAAGAGCCGACTGCACGAGCCTTTAGTGTCAAGGTCGCAACCACGGGGTAGAGGCGGTACCGCGCCGTCACCTGATCGCCGGCAACTTCCTCAGGATGTTGAACCACTACCTCTGAGGCAACGCGCGTAATTGGCAGATACGGGTTGTCACCTGCCGGTGCGAGGATGACGTCCTCGAGAACCTGGTAGAGCCTTGGCAGCCGCTTTCCGCCCTCGCCCTCGATCCAACCCGCAGCCCAACGTAATCCACGCAGAAACGACCGTTCAGCGGACTCTTCACCGTCCTGATGCGTACCGAGGCCGACGACACACAGCGCGGAGGCGGCCACGGCCAATGCTCCGTCGATGTCCTGAGGACCCATACGGGGATCGAACAACTTCCGCAGTTCACGGTCGAGTGGACGAGGGACCAGCGGATCGTCCAGCTCATCGCCTCGGCTCAGGGCGGCCAACAGCAGCGACCGCAGCGCCTGCTTGCTCACCTGCCCGATCTCCAGGGTTCCGTCGATCGTGTGGGAGAGCACTCGACAGTCCTCCAGCAGCCGCAGCTTTCGCCTGGTGATACCCAGAGCGGGATCCTCCAGGAGAGAGGAGGGAAGGGCGAGGTCGTCCGTCAGGGCCCACACGGTCAGGGTGGCCAGAGCTTGGACCGCTGTCGGCCCACGGCACGGGTCCGTTGTGTCCGCAACGAGGCGGCACTCCATCTCGTCCAGTGATTTGGCGACGCTGGGGGCCGACCCTTCCAGGAGGGCAGCCACTACCGCCGAGGGCTCCGGCGCGGCCAGGGCACGTTGAGCCTCGCTGAGAAAGCCCTTGGTGCTGATGCTCAGGATTCCCGGCAGACGCAGTCGGCGATCTCGGACCTCCGCGAGTACCGATGCGCCGTCCACCAGGACTTTTTCCTGGGCCAGGAGACCGGTGAGCAGGGAGGCAGCTTCACTCTCCGCCAGTTCCACTAGCTGGACTTCCGGTTGAGGTTCTAACTGCTCGGATCCGTCCACCATGAGGCGTACCGGGGAGATAAGGAGACTCGCGGTATCCCGGAAATAGGGATCTTGCAGAAGGTCGTCCAGCTCCGCAGATATCTTTTCAGAGTCGTAGCCCAGCCGGCCGCAGTCGATGACCAGCAGCAACGTGTGCCCACGTGTGTAATCCTTCAGCCGCTCCATCACCACGTCCCGTCGCGGGTCGTGGTGGGCGTCCGCTTCCTGGCTCACCTCCTGCAGCCTGATCTCCAGCGCAGAGGCCATCGCCTCCAGAACAGGTCTTTCCGCGCTGGCGTTGGTGACGGTGATCTCGAACAGAAGCCAGGGGCGTTCTGCCGGACCGGCATCGAGGACGTCCTGCGAGGACAGCAGCTCTCGGACGAAGGCGGCCTTGCCCGCATACCGAGGACCACGAATCGGCAGGACGACGCGCTGCCGCAGTCGCTCTCTTGCCCGCCGCAGTTCCTCGGTCCGCCCGACGTACAGCGGCTCCGGCGACGGCCAGGAGCGGAAGCCGTACGGTCGGGCCAGGGGGACAGCGGGGGTCGACAGATACTCCGGATAGGGGGTAGCAGTCCGCTCCGGTTCCTTGAATAGACGGTTGCGTAGCCATGCGCCGTCTGCCCAGTCAGCGGTGTTGCTGTGCGGCACCAGACGTGCCGCGGCGTCTCCGGCCGGCTCGGGAACCAGCGCGCTCACTCGCTCGAACACCCAACGTGGGGAGAGGCTGCGTGCGGCGTCGGCGGTGCCCTTGAACGCCTCCAGCAGCGCCCCGGTGAACAGGCTGTTGGTCCGGTCCGGACGGGCCAGCGCAGTGGTGTTGGCGGCTGTCGCAGCCATGACGTACCACCCCGCTGACTGAAGAGCAGGCGTGGCCTCCCCAGGCACAGCACGAACTGCCTGAGCCGCGAAACAGCAATCAAGTATCAGAAGCTTACGTCGAGCGCCTCTCGCTTCATCCACGCTTCGGAACACGTCGGCCACAGACACCATGGAGTCCTGAGGCCGCTTCCGGTCGGCGTCGCTGGGAGCGAGGTAGAGCACGCCGTCGTGTTTCTCCGCGTGCCCGAAGAAGTACAGCACGAACAGACCGTCCGGATCGCTCAACCGTGCCGAGTCGGCCACGGCGTCCAGGAAGTCGACGTACTCCAGGTCACGCTGGACCGATAGGCGCAGGCGGCGCAGACCCCACAGTTCAGGATCCTTGAACGCCGCCTCCATGCCGTCGAGGTTGTTCTGGACAGCCGGAATCATGGGCAGATCCGAGCGCGGATAGCTCTCGCATCCGATCAGGAGAGCAGCGGAAAGCGCCGGGTCGGCCCTCTCGACATCGGGATTCACTCCAACTCCTTACGGGCCGCCTCCACCACCTCACTTGCGGGGCCCTCAAGGGTCAGTTCGACGCGCCGGGTACCGTCCGGCAGATCGGTCCTGGCGACGGTGGCCTTCAGATCCATGCCCGAACGTGTCCGACGACGTGCGGTGAGGTGGTCGTAGATCGCCGTAAGCAGAGCCGGGAGCAACACGTTCTCGCCAATGAACTGGATAACGGCCTCTGCGCCGAGAGCACCCGGTTCCACCTCCCCGGCCGAGCGGGAGACTCGCGCCCGGTAGAGGTCTGGATCTTCTCGAAGCGCACGCTCCAGCACCCGAAGTTCGTCGCCCTGACCGCCCTCGATCTCGACCAAGATGTCCATTCCGCCCCCTACGCATGCTTCTTGCAGAGGGCGTCACGCTGCCTGACATCCACTCTGACTGCTCGTCGGACAATCCCAGAGTTTACGCTGTCGTTTCCGAGCAAGGACGGCTTTGACGATCGACGTCAGCCGCTGAACCGGCCCGTCCAGCAGGTGTTACGGGTCAGGACCGGCTGGCACCGCTCGCCGCCTGATCCACCGACTCGACCGGTCCCGCCTGCGCGTCACTTTCCGTACAACCCCTCGATCTCCCCCGCGAAGTCCCGCGCGATCGCCTCCCGTTTCAGCTTCAGCGACGGCGTCAAGTGGCCGTTCTCCTCCGTGAAGTCCACCGGCAGCACCGTGAACTTGCGGATCGACTCCGCGCGCGAGACCAGGCGGTTCGCCTCGTCCACCGCCTTCTGGAGCGACGTGCGCAGGTCCTCGTCGTGGACCAGGTCGCGCATCGGGATGTCCTGCTTCTTCGTCATCTGGCGCCAGTGCTGGAGGCCGTCCGGTTCCAGGGTGATCAGGGCCGTGACGTACGAGCGGTTGTCGCCGACCACCATGCACTGGCTGACCAGGGGGTGGGCGCGCAGCCAGTCCTCCAGCGGGGCCGGGGTGACGTTCTTGCCGCCCGACGTGATGATGATGTCCTTCTTGCGGCCCGTGATCGTCAGGTAGCCGTCCTCGTCCAGCGCCCCCAGGTCGCCCGTCGGGAACCAGTCGTCCGCCAGCAGTGCCGGGGTCACCTCCGCCCGCTCCTCGTCCCAGTAGCCCCGGAACACCTGGCCGCCCCGCAGCAGCACCTCGCCGTCCTCCGCGATGCGCACCGAGGTCCCCGGCAGTGGCCAACCCACCGTTCCCAGACGGGGTTTGAGCGGCGGGGTCACCGTGTGGGCGGCCGTGGTCTCGGTGAGTCCGTAGCCCTCGAAGATGCCGATGCCCGCGCCCTCGTAGAACGCGGCGAGCCGGCGGCCCAGCGGGGAGCCGCCGCAGATCACGTACCGGACCTTGCCGCCCAGCGCCGCCCGGATGCGGCGGTACACCAGCGGGTCGTACAGGGCGCGGGCCGCGCGCAGACCGAAGCCCGGACCCGGGCCCGTACCGTGTTCGGCGGCCTCCACCGCCTTGCCGTAGCGCTGGGCGATCTTCGCCGCGCGGTCGAACGACGAGGCGCGGCCCATCTTCTCCGCCGTCGCCCGGCCCGTGTTGTAGACCTTCTCCAGGACGTACGGGATGGCCAGGAGGAAGGTCGGGCGGAAGCCGGCCAGGTCCGCCAGCAGGTCCTCGGTCTGGATCGACGGCGCGTGGCCCAGGCGGACCCTCGCCCGCATGCAGCCGATCGCCACCATCCGGCCGAACACGTGGGAGAGCGGGAGGAAGAGAAGCGTCGAAGCCGGTTCCTTCGACACCGACTTGAAGACCGGGTGCAGCAGCTCGATCGCGTTGTCGACCTCGGCGAAGAAGTTGCCGTGGGTCAGGACACAGCCCTTCGGGCGGCCCGTCGTGCCCGAGGTGTAGATGAGGGTCGCCGGGCTGTGCGGCTCCAGCGTGGCCCGGCGGGCCGCCACCGCCGCGTCCGGGATGTCCTTGCCGAGGGACTTCAGGTGGCCGATCGCCCCCGTGTCGAACTGCCACAGGTGCGCCAGGTCGCCGAGCTGCTTGCGCTCCTGGCTGATCAGGCGGCCCTGCTCCTTCGACTCCACCGCGCACGCCACCGCGCCCGAGTTCTGGAGGATCCAGCGAGCCTGGAACGCGGACGAGGTCGGGTAGATCGGGACCGTCACCAGGCCCGCCGCCCAGGCCGCGAAGTCCAGCAGCGTCCACTCGTACGTCGTCCGGGCCATGATCGCGACCCGGTCCCCCGCCCCCAGCCCCTCCGCCATCAGGCCCTTCGCCACCGCCAGCACCTCGGCGGCGAAGTCGGCCGCGCTCACGTCCTGCCAGACACCTTCGGCGTCCTTACGGCTGAGGACCAACTCCCCCGGGGCCTCCCGGGCGTTGTCGAACGGGATCTCGGCCAGCGAGCCGCGCTCCACGGTCGGCGCGAACTTCGGTACGGAGACCTCCTGGACCCGGCCGTCCGGTCCGCGCTTCTTCGTCGGCTCGATCAGGACGGGCCCAGGGGGCGTGGTGGACGCGGGGGCGGAAGATGGCGTTGACACGTGCGGCTCCTCGGTTCGGGGGGTCGGGCGGGTCGGTTCGCCGGGTCGTCCGTCCGGCAGGGAAAGAGCAGGGAAGGGCGGAAGAGGCAGTCAGGTCAGGGGCGTTCCAGGATCGCCGTCACCCCCTGCCCGCCCGCCGCGCAGATCGAGATCAGCCCCCGGCCCGGGCCCTCCCGTTCCGCCAGCAGCTTCGCCAGCGTCGCCACGATCCGGGCGCCCGTCGCCGCGAAGGGGTGGCCCGTGGCCAGGGAGGACCCGGCCACGTTCAGGCGGGTTCGGTCCACTGGGGCCAGGCCCTGCTTCTCCCAGGCGGCGAGGGTGGCCAGCACCTGGGAGGCGAACGCCTCGTGGATCTCGTACAGGTCGAAGTCCTCGATGCCGAGCCCGGCCCGCTCCAGCAGGCGCGGCACCGCGTACGCCGGGGCCATCAGGAGGCCGTCGTCGCCGTCCACGTAGTCGACCGCGCCCGTCTCGTACAGGGAGAGATACGCCAACGGCTCCAGGTCCCGCTCCCGCGCCCACTCCTCGCTCGCCAGCAGGACCGTCGCCGCCCCGTCCGTCAGCGGCGTCGAGTTGCCCGCTGTCATGGTCGGGTCGGAGTCGGAGACGCCGAACACCGGCTTCAGCCGCGCCAGTTTCTCGGCTGTCGAGTCCGGGCGCAGGTTCTGGTCGCGGTCCAGGCCCCGGTACGGGACCACCAGGTCGTCCAGGAAGCCCCGTTCGTACGCGGCGGCCAGGCGCTGGTGGCTCGTCGCGGCCAGCTGGTCCTGGTCCTCGCGGGTGACCGCCCAGCGGCGGGCGGTGACGGCGGCGTGGTCGCCCATCGACAGGCCGGTGCGGGGTTCGGCGTTGCGCGGGATGTCCGGGACGAGGTGGCGGGGGCGTACGGCCGCCAGGGCCTTGAGGCGGGCGCCCGTCGTCTTCGCGCGGCGGGCGGCGAGCAGGATGCGGCGCAGGTCGTCGTTGACGCCGAGCGGGGCGTCGCTGGTGGTGTCGGAGCCGCCCGCGATCGCCGAGTCGACGGCCCCGAGCGCGATCTGGTTCGCGGCGGCGATGACCGCCTGGAGGCCGGTGCCGCACGCCTGCTGGATGTCGTACGCGGGGGTACGAGGGTCGAGGGAGGAGCCGAGGACGGTCTCCCTCGCCAGGTTGAAGTCGCGGCTGTGCTTGAGGACGGCCCCGGCGACGAAGGAACCGACCCGGTCGCCGGCCAGCCCGTACCGCTCCACCAGGCCGTTCAGCGCGGCCGTCAGCAGGTCCTGGTTGGAGGCGGTCGCGTACGGGCCGTCGGAGCGGGCGAACGGGGTGCGGCTGCCGCCGATGACCGCCACGCGGCGCGGCCGGGGCGGGGAGAGCGGCACGAACGGGTCCTGGTTCGTCACGCCGACCATCTCGTCTCGGTCGGTCCGGGATTGTGCATCTCGACCAGCTCCTGACTCTTCAGTAACCTTACTCAAGAGTAAATCTACGACCGAGCAGGGAGTCAGGACAATGGCCGATCGCTATCTGCACCTCACCGGCACAGCACCCGGCCGCTTCCTCACCCGCCGGCTCGGCCTGCCGCAGCCCGCCCCGCTGCGCCGGTGGACCCTGGAGACCCCGCGCCTGGACGGACCGCTGCTGCATCTGACCGCCGGGGAGTCGGCGATCACGGGCGGGCTGGCCAAGGTGCTGGCCGCGACCGGGCTCACGGTCGAGCAGCAGTCCACCCGGCCCGCCGGAATCGTCCTGGACGCCACCGGGGTCACCTCCGCCCGGGGTCTCGCCGAGGTGCACGCGGCCCTGCATCCTGTCGTACGGTCGCAGGCTCCCGGTGGCCGGATCGTCGTCATCGGCAGGCCCCCGTCCTCCGAGGACCACCATCAGGCCGCTGCGCAGCAGGCGTTGGAGGGTTTCGTCCGGTCGCTGGGCAAGGAGATCGGGCGCGGCTCCACCGTCCAGCTCGTGCGGATCCCGGACGGGGCCGCGCCGGAGGCCGCCGAGTCCACCCTCCGCTTCCTCCTCTCCCCCCGGTCCGCCTACGTCAGCGGCCAGGTGATCGAGCTGACCACCGCCGCCCCGGACCCCGTGGCCGACCAGGCCGCCCCGCTCGCCGGCCGCACCGCCCTGGTCACCGGCGCGGCGCGGGGCATCGGCGCGTCCGTCGCCTCGGTGCTGGCCCGCGACGGGGCGCACGTCATCGTGCTGGACGTCCCCCAGGCCCAGGACGACCTGGTGCGCACCGCCGACCGGCTCGGGGCCACCGCGCTGCCGCTGGACATCACCGCACCCGACGCCGCCGCCCGCATCACCGCCGCCGCACCGGACGGGCTCGACGTCCTCGTCCACAACGCGGGCATCACCCGCGACCGCCGCCTCGCCAACATGCCGGCCGAACGCTGGGCCCAGGTCATCGACGTCAACCTCGACAGCGTGCTCCGCACCACCGACGAACTCCTCACCTCGGGCACCCTCAACCGGGGCGGCCGGGTCGTCGCCACCGCCTCCATCGCGGGCATCGCGGGCAACAACGGCCAGACCAACTACGCGGCCAGCAAGGCCGGTGTCATCGGCCTCGTCCGCTCGCTCGGCCCGCGCGCCGCCGCCGAACACGACGTCACGGTCAACGCGGTGGCCCCCGGGTTCATCGAGACGAAGATGACCGCCGCCGTGCCGCTCTTCATCCGCGAGGCTGGCCGCCGCATGAACTCCCTTTCCCAGGGCGGGCTTCCGGTCGATGTGGCCGAGGCCGTCGCCTGGTTCGCGCAGCCCGGCTCCGCCGCCGTCAACGGCCAGGTGCTGCGCGTCTGCGGCCAGAGCCTGCTGGGGGCGTGAGACCGATGACCTCACTCAGCGCCTCGCTCGTGCGCGGGGCCCTCTCCTCACCGTTCAAGCGCGCCGGGCGGGTGGCCGCCGCCCTGCCCCAGGAGCGCCTCAGCCGCCCGGGCTCGCCCGTCGCGCCCGGGCCCCTCGCGGCGTACGCCCGGATCTGCGGGTTCCCGGAGTCCGGCCCGCTGCCGCTCACGTACCCGCACGTCCTGGCCTTCCCGCTCACCATGCGGCTGATGACCGGGCGCGCCTTCCCGCTGCCGGTGCTCGGGCTCGTCCACACCTGGATCGAGATCACCCCGCACCGGAGCGCACTCCCGGGCGAGCCCCTCGAACTGTGCGTGTACGCGCAGGAATTGACCCCGCACCGACGCGGTGCCGAGGTCACGATGGCGACCGAGGCGCGGGTGGGCGGCGAGTTGGTCTGGGAGTCCCGCAGCGGCTATCTGTCCCGGCATCGGCAGGAAGCCACGGCAACCGGTCAGACGGCTTCACCGCCTCCCGCGCCGGCCGCCGCCCCGGTCACCCCCGAGGACCTGCCCGCACGCGCCGAGTGGACGCTGCCCGGCGATCTGGGCCGGCGATACGGGGCGGTCTCCGGGGACCGCAACCCGATCCACCTCCACCCGCTGTCCGCCCGGCTGTTCGGCTTCCCCCGGGCCATCGCGCACGGCATGTGGACGGTCGCCCGCTGCCTGGCCGAGGTCCCGGACCAGGCCGAAGTCTGCTCCGTACGAGCCGAGTTCAAGGCACCTGTCCTGCTGCCCGCCACCGTGACGTACGCCGCCGACCCCACCGGGGGCTCCTTCGCGCTCCGCGGGGCGAAGGGGCGCGTTCACCTGGTGGGGTCGGTGACGAGGTAGGCCGGGATTCAGCGGCGGGCGGACCGCTCCAGGCCGAGGCGGCCGAGGGCACGGTCGTGGACGCGGCTCAGGAGCAGCAGGGCGCAGGTGGCGCCGATCAAGGCGCAGAACATGTCCCACTGGGTGTCCCACACGTCCCCCTGCGTCCCCAGGAACGCGTCCGCGGCCTCGCCGCCGGTGACGGCCGCCAGCCATTCCAGCATCTCGAAGACGGCACTGAAGGCCAGGCAGGCGCAGACGGTGAGGACGGGGAGCGAGCGGCTGCCGCGCAGCGGGGAGGTACGGACGAGCAGTTCGCGTACCAGAATCGCCGGGACGAAGCCCTGCATGAGGTGGCCGAAGCGGTCGTAGGGGTTGCGCTCCCAGCCGAGCCAGTCGCGCACCCAGTCTCCGGCGGGCACCTCGGCGTACGTGTAGTGACCGCCCACGATGAGGACCAGGGCGTGCGCCGCCAGCAGCCCGCAGAGCAGGCCGCTCAGCGGGAAGCGGTTGCGGAGGAGGATCACCAGCGGCAGGCCCGCCATCACCCACACCGTCTCCAGCAGCCAGGTGGTCGGGTCGGCGGCGCCGAACCTCGACACGACGAGCGCCGCGGTCACCGCGACGGCCAGGACGGCCGGCAGCCGGCGGCTCGACGACAGCCTCATGTCCAGCGACGGGGCGGGGTTCGGGGTCGTGGCGGCCATCGCCTGCTCCTAGGAGGTCGGTTCGGGCCCCCAGTCTCAGCCGCACCGACAGGCGCCTTCTTGAGTACGCCTACTCAACCGGCCGCTGATGAAGTTGAGTTGCTACCCACCCTTGACGGGGTTGCCCTCTACGCCGCCGGAGGCGTCCACGGCCGGGCGTGCATCAGGTTCTCCAGGCCCGCCCAGGCGAAGTTCATCAGGGTCGCCGCGGCCTCCTTCGCCGAGACGCCCGGGGTGTCGTTGGCCCAGCCGGCCAGCGACTCCGCCGCCCCCACCAACGCCTGCGCGAGGCCCGCCACGTCCCGGTCCGCCAGTGCGGGGTCGCTGTGGGCCTCGCGGGCGGCGGCTCCGATCAGGCCCGTCACGAACGCGACGATCTCGTCCCGCATCGAGCCGACCTCGCTGACGAACGGCTCACCGTGCGAACGCGCCTGGCGGTGCAGGACCGACCAGCCGTCCGGGTTCTCGGCGGTGTGGGTGAAGAACGCCCGCAGCCCCGCCCAGAGTTGGCCGTCGGCGGGCAGCCCCGGCTCCGCCCCGGCCCGGACCGCCTCCAGCAGGGCCTGCGCCTCGCGGCGGATGCAGGCGGAGAACAGCTCTTCCTTGGAGTTCAGGTACAGGTAGACCAGCGGCTTCGAGACGCCCGCCAGCTCCGCGATCTCGTCCATCGAGGCGGCCCGGTAGCCGCGCTGCCCGAACGTCCGCACCGCCGCGTCCATCATCTGCTGCTCGCGCACGGCGCGCGGCATCCGCTTGCTCTTCACTGCACCCACGTCCGGCTTCCTCCCCGCCCCCACTGCCCTGCTCCCCGCCCAGAGTACGGCGGTGGGCGGTCCGGCGTCGCAGGGAGCGATCACCGGCCGGAGGCATGGCCTGTTGCGAGCGGCACAGCGGCGGGGTCCTCCCGTGGTCCGACACCGGCTCCACCCGGCGTCCGATGTGCTCGCCCGGCCGCCCGCCTAGCTTTGCGGGCATGACGATCTTCTCCCGCAACCGACCGGCCGGGGCCGCCGGGACCGCCTCGACCGCCGCCGCGCTCGCCCTGACCGCACTGGCCGCCCTGGCCGGCACGGCCGCGCCCGCCTCCGCGTCCGGTCCCGCACCGACGCCGGCCGCCGCCGCCTTAGGCGCGGCCCCCGGCGACCTCACCGCGCCCTCCGCGTCCGCCGCGCCCTCCGCGTCCTCCGCGTCCTCCGCGTCGTCCGCGTCCTCCGCCGAGCTGGCGCTCCCCCGCCCCACCGGCCCGTACGCCACCGGCCGCGACACCCTGTTCCTCACCGACCACGGGCGGACCGACCCCTGGGTGCCGGCCGCCGGGGCGCGCCAGTTGCTGGTGTCGCTGCACTACCCGGCCCGGCCGGGCAGCGGCGGTGCGACGGCCCCGTACATGCCTCAGGAGGAGGCGCGGCTGATGCTCGCGCAGCGCGGGCTCGACGACCCGGAGTGGCCCGGTCTGGTCGCCGCCACCCGGACCCACTCCCGTAACGACGCCCGGCCTGCCCCGGGGCGCTTCCCGCTGGTCCTGCTCTCCCCGGGCTTCGGCACGCCCCGGGCCACGCTGACCGGGCTCGCGGAGGAGCTGGCGAGCCGGGGTTACGTCGTGGCGACCGCGGACCATCCGTACGAGTCGACCGGTACGGAGCTGCCCGACGGGCGGGTCCTCACCTGTGCCGCCTGCGACGAGGTGGACGCGCAGCCCGACGACGCGGCGCGGCGCGAGGTCCTGGCCGCCGTCTCGACCGGGCGGGCCGCCGACTTCTCGTTCCTGCTGGACCGGCTGACCGGGCCGCGCCCGGCGTGGCGGCACGCCGGGTCGATCGACGCGCACCGCGTGGGCATGGCGGGGCACTCCATCGGGGGCGCTGCGGCCGCCTCCACGATGGCCGTCGACCGCCGGGTGGACGCGGGCGTCAACCTGGACGGCACGTTCTTCGACCCGGTCCCCGCCCGGGGGCTGGACCGGCGGCCGTTCCTGATGCTGGGGACCGACCCCGGGCACGCCCCCGGTGCGGGTGACACGTCCTGGGACGAGGGCTGGGACCGGCTGGACGGCTTCAAGCGGTGGCTGACCGTTCGGGATTCCGGGCACTTCACGTTCACCGACACCCCGGCGATCGGGGAGCAGCTCGGCATCGTGGACCCGGACGCGCCGCTCTCCGCAGCCCGTTCGACGACGATCACTCGCGCCTATGTGACCGCGTTCTTCGACCGCAGCCTGCGCGGCCGGCCGGCCCGGCTGCTGGAGGGCCCGACGCCCGCCCACCCCGAGGTGCTCTTCCAGCGCCCCTGACGCGGAGCACGACAGCGCCCCCGGGCCGTCCACGTACGGATACGTGGTGGACCGGGGGCGCTGTCGTGTCTGGCGGGCGTTACGCGGTGACCGGTACCGCGGTCTTGGGCTCCGCGTCGCGGACCTCGTCCCGGTCGGCGTCGTCGCCGAAGGACTCGATCGGGGAGGCCGAGGCCGAGTTGTACGCGTCGTGGTCGAGGATCTTCTCGCGGGCCGAGACGATCACCGGGACCAGCGCCTGGCCGGCCACGTTGGTGGCGGTGCGCATCATGTCGAGGATCGGGTCGATCGCCATCAGCAGGCCGACGCCCTCCAGCGGGAGGCCCAGCGTGGACAGGGTGAGGGTCAGCATGACCGTCGCGCCGGTGAGACCGGCGGTGGCCGCCGAGCCGATCACCGAGACGAAGGCGATCAGGAGGTAGTCGCCGATGCCCAGCTGCACGTCGAAGATCTGCGCGATGAAGATCGCCGCCAGCGCCGGGTAGATCGCGGCGCAGCCGTCCATCTTGGTGGTCGCGCCGAACGGGACGGCGAAGGAGGCGTACTCCTTCGGAACGCCGAGGCGCTCGGTGACCCGCTGGGTGACCGGCATGGTGCCGACCGAGGAGCGGGAGACGAAGGCAAGCTGGATCGCGGGCCAGGCGCCCTTGAAGAACTGGAGCGGGCTGACCTTGGCGACGGTGGCCAGGAGCAGCGGGTAGACGCCGAACATCACCAGGGCGCAGCCGATGTAGACGTCGGCGGTGAACGTCGCGTACTTGCCGATGAGGTCCCAGCCGTAGTCGGCGATGGCGTAGCCGATGAGGCCGACGGTGCCGATCGGGGCGAGGCGGATGACCCACCACAGAGCCTTCTGGAGCAGCTCCAGGATCGACTGGCTGAGGGTGAGGATCGGCTTCGCCTTCTCGCCGAGCTTGAGCGCGGCGATACCGGCGACGGCGGCCATGAACACGATCTGGAGCACGTTCAGCTCGGTGAACGGCGTGATCACGTTGTCCGGGACGATGCCGGTCAGGAAGTCGATCCAGCTGCCCTTGGTCTCGGAGAGCTCGCCGTCCTTCGGCGTGAGGCCGGTGCCGGAGCCGGGGTTGGTGATCAGGCCGATCGCGAGGCCGATGGCGACCGCGATCAGCGAGGTGATCATGAACCAGAGCAGGGTGCGGGTCGCCAGCCGGGCGGCGTTGTTGACCTGGCGCAGGTTGGTGATCGACACGAGGATCGCGAAGAAGACCAGCGGGGCGACGGCCAGCTTCAGCAGCTGGACGAAGAGCGAGCCGATCTCGTCGAGGGTGGTGACGAGCCAGCCGAGGTCCTGGCTGCGGGCCAGCCAGCCGAGCAGCACACCGAGGGCGAGACCGACGACGATCTGGGCCCAGAAGGGGAACCTGGCTATACGGGGACGGGAACCGGAGCCGGAGCCTGTGGGCTGCTCGGCCTCGGGGGTGGCGGACGCGGAGTTCGCGGACACGGACACACTCCATGGAGGACGCATCGGGACGCACGGAGGCATCCGTACGATCGCGCGGTGGAACGGGGACGGGGTCGCGGCGCCCGCGTCAGGGGCGGCGCCGCTGCATGATGCCGTATCAGACCTCGCGGCAACAGACCGCGGACATACAGCGGCAGAGATCGACATGCAGGCGCGCCACGAGCGGGATGCTCGCGGCATGACGGAGGCGCACAGCTGTCTTCATGTCGAACACGTTAACACTTGAACTTTGAGAAGCTCAAAGTCTTTCTTTGGCTCGGGGGTGATGCGCCCGGCTCGGGTGCGGCGCGCCCCGCCGCGCACGTGTCCGGAAAACGCCGAGGACCCCGTACGGGAGCGGTTGGCTCCGGTACGGGGTCCGGCGGAAGGAGGGGTCGCGCGGCGCGCGCGTGTGAGGAACCTTTGTGAGGAACCTTACTGAACCGCGTCCTCGCGGGTGCGGTTGGCGTCCAGGCGGGCCTTGGTGCGGTCGACGCCGGCGACGATCTGCTCGGACATCTCGTCGCGCTGCTTGCGCAGCAGCACATAGCTGAGCGGGGCGGAGAGCACGAGGCCGAGGAGGATCACCCAGATCATGTTCGAGCCGCCGAGTCCGGAGGGGACCAGCCCGAAGTGGACGGCGACGCCGGCGACGAAGAAACAGCCGACGAAGATCAGCAGGCGCAACGCCGTGTAACGGATCATCGCGCTCGGCTTGGCAGCGGACACGGCTGGCCCTCTCTCTTCCCATGGACGGTCGGCATGCTTCTGCCCGTCCAGTGAAGCATGGCCCGAATTCTCTCGGTTCAGGGGGTTGCCGGGCCCGGGGCGCCCCCCAGCGGGAGCAGCATGATGATGTCGTCGCGGTCGTCGCCGGGCGCGACCCGGATGGCGTCCGGCACGCGGCCGACCTCCTTGTAGCCGCAGGCGGCGTAGAAGCGGTCGTTGCCGGTGCCGCCCCGGCAGGTGAGCCGGATCGCCTCGATGCCCTCGATGGAGCGCGCGGCGTCGGCGGCGGCCGCCATGAGGTCGCGGCCGCACCCCTGGCCCTGGAGGCGGGGGTGGACCATCACGGTGTAGAGCATGAGCCAGTGCTGGAGCAGCCGGTGGTCGTTGAGGGTGAGGAAGGCGGTGGCGGCGACGGCGCCGTCCTCGTCCCGGCCGACCAACAGCCTGACCTTGCCCTTCTCGATGGCGGCGAGGTGCTTGAGCAGATCGGGCCGGATCTCCTCGGGGGTGACCGGCGCGACGAAGCCGACGGCCCCGCCCGCGTTGGTGACATCGGCCCACAGCGAGGTGATGCCGTCGCGGAGGGCAGGGGTGAACGAGGGATCCAGCTCAAAAGTAAGGGCCATATTGGAAGACTAACCATTACCCACGAGAAGGCTCAACCCTGTCCGGAACATGAGAAAGCCCCGGCCGGGGACGGCGGCCGGGGCTTTCTCATGTCACGCGATGCGTCTCAGACCCGCATCGGCTGCGGCGACTCGCGCCGGTCCGCCTCCGGGCCCGGGTACTCGCGCAGGATCTCGTACCGGGTGTTCCGCTCGACCGGCCGGAAACCGGCGTCGCGGATCAGGTCCAGCAGGTCCTCACGGCCGAGCTTGTTCGGCGTGCCGAAGTCGTCCGCGTCGTGCGTGATCTTGTACTCGACGACCGAGCCGTCCATGTCGTCCGCGCCGTGCTGCAGCGCGAGCTGGGCGGTCTGCACGCCGTGCATCACCCAGAACACCTTGACGTGCGGCACGTTGTCGAAGAGGAGACGGGAGACCGCGAAGGTCTTCAGGGCCTCCGCGCCGGTCGCCATCGTCGTGCGCGCCTGGAGCTTGTTGCGGACCTTGCCGTCCTTCATGTCCACGAAGTCGTGCTGGTAGCGCAGCGGGATGAAGACCTGGAAACCGCCGGTCTCGTCCTGCATCTCCCGCAGCCGCAGCACGTGGTCGACGCGGTGACGGTGCTCCTCGATGTGCCCGTACAGCATCGTCGCGGGGGTCTTGAGCCCCTTCTCGTGCGCGAGACGGTGGATGCGCGACCAGTCCTCCCAGTGGGTGCGGTGGTCGACGATGTGCTGGCGGACCTCCCAGTCGAAGATCTCCGCGCCGCCGCCGGTCAGCGATTCGAGACCGGCCTCGATCAGCTCGTCGAGGATCTCGGAGGCGCTCAGCCCGGAGATCGTCTCGAAGTGGTGGATCTCCGTCGCCGTGAACGCCTTCAGCGCGACGTTCGGCAGGGCTTCCTTCAGCGCGCTGAGCGAGCGCGGGTAGTAGCGCCACGGGAGCGTCGGGTGGAGGCCGTTGACGATGTGCAGCTCGGTGAGGTTCTCGCCCTCCATCGCCTTGGCGAGGCGGACGGCCTCCTCGATGCGCATCGTGTACGCGTCCTTCTCGCCCGGCTTCCGCTGGAACGAGCAGTACGCGCACGAGGCGGTGCACACGTTGGTCATGTTCAGGTGCCGGTTGACGTTGAAGTGCACCACGTCGCCGTTCTTGCGCGTGCGCACCTCGTGCGCGAGCCCGCCCAGCCACGCCAGGTCGTCGGACGCGTAGAGCGCGATCCCGTCCTCGCGGGTCAGCCGCTCGCCGGCCCGGACCTTCTCCTCCAGCTCGCGCTTGAGTCCCGCGTCCACTAGGCCGCCTCCCATATCTCCGTGTATCAGACTCCGGCCAACCGTACTCCCCCACCCTTCGGGCGGGAGGTGCCCCCTCCACGGCGCTCCGCGCCTACGACTCCTCGGGAAGTTCCCCGACCCGGTTCTCCCACTTGGTGGAGAGCACGATCGTCGTACGCGTCCGGGAGACGCCCTTCGTCCCGCTGAGGCGGCGGATCGTCTTCTCCAGGCCGTCCACGTCGCCGACCCGGACCTTGAGCATGTACGAGTCGTCGCCCGCGATGAACCAGGCGTCCTCGATCTCCGCGAGGTCCTTCAGCCGGTGCGCCACGTCCTCGTGGTCGGCGGCGTCCGAGAGCGAGATGCCGATCAGCGCGGTCACGCCGAGCCCCAGCGACGCGGAGTCGACGGTGGCGCGGTAGCCGGTGATGACACCGGCGGTTTCCAGCCGGTTGATGCGGTCGGTGACGCTGGGCCCGGAGAGCCCCACGAGCCGCCCCAGCTCGGCATACGAGGCCCTGCCGTTCTCCCTGAGGGCCTGGATGAGCTGCCTGTCCACCGCGTCCATATGACTGAAACCTTCCATTGTTCAGCAGTACCGCGAGTCTACGTGTAGAATCTAAGGCATGCAGGGCCGACTCCCTGCAAATCTTCTAGAACATCCAAGAAACGCTTTCGAATCTTCAGGAGTGAACTTCACCGTGTACACGATCGAGATGGCCTACGCCCGGATGCGCGAGCTGCAGGACCTGGCCAACCGCTCGCGTGCCCACCAGCCCGCCGCCGCGCACCGCGTCGACAAGACCCGCACCCCCCGCGCGCACAAGAAGCGCTGACCGGGACCTATCGGTCCTGAGGGGGCCGGGAGCCACCGAGCTCTCCTTCCCAGCGGCGGTACAAGCGGTGCGGCACGTCCGCCGCGTCCAGCACCCGCCCCGCGACGAAATCCACCAGGTCCTGGATGTGCGTCGCGCCCGCGTAGAACGCCGGAGAGGCGGGCAGCACGACCGCGCCCGCCTCGTCCAGGGCCACCATCTGCTTCAGCGTCTGGCCGCTCAGCGGGGTCTCGCGCACCGTGACGACGAGCGGGCGGCGCTCCTTGAGCGTCACGCTCGCGGCCCGCTGGAGCAGATCCTTCGACAGACCGAGCGCCACTCCGGCCACACAGGCCGTCGAGGCCGGCACGATCAGCATCCCCTTCGCCGGGTACGACCCGGAGGACGGCCCTGCGGCCAGATCACCGGCCGGCCAGTGGCGTACGCGCTCCAGCTCCGCGTCCCCCACCGCGAACGCGTCCGGCTTCCCGTCGGCACCGCGATCCAGCCAACAGCGCAGGTCCTCCCGCCAGTGCGCGTCCCGGAACGCGATGCCGGTCTCGTCCAGCAGCGTGAGGCGCGAGGCCCGGCTCACCACCAGGTCCACGCTCTCCCCGGCCGCCAGGAGCCCGCGCAGAACGGCGGCCGCGAACGGGGTACCCGAAGCGCCGGACACCCCGACAATCCAAGGCCGCCGCTGCTGCTGAGTCACTGAAGTCCTGGATTCCACACCTGCGAGCCTATCCGGCACGCCTTCGCGCCCGGCACCCGGAACCGGGCGGGCGCCGCAGACGTTCTCCGGGTGACGGGCAACCCGGGGGCAGGGGCAGACCATGGGCGACTACTGGACCACCGACCGCACCACGGACAACGGCACCACCGGCAGCGCGCGGGCCCTGACCGCAGGGCTCCTGATGGCGGGCTGGGTGGCCCTGCTGTGGGTCCTCGAAGGGATCGACGTGGCCACGGGCCACGCGCTCGACACGTACGGCATCAGCCCGCGCGAGATGGCGGAGCTGCGGGACGTGGTGCCCGCCGCGTTCCTGCACAGCGGCTGGGAGCATGTGGCCTCCAACAGCGTCCCGCTGCTGGTCCTCGGCTTCATAGCCGCCCTCGCGGGGCTCCGCCGGTTCGCCGCCGTCGTCCTGACGATCATCCTGGCCAGCGGGATCGGCGTCTGGCTGACCGCCCCGGAGAACACGATCACGCTCGGCGCGTCCGGCGTGGTCTTCGGGCTGCTGGGCTATCTGCTGGTCCGCGGCTTCGTGGACCGCCGCCCCTGGGACGTCCTCATAGGCATCGGCGTCGCCGTGGTCTACGGCTCGCTGCTGTGGGGCGTCCTGCCGACCAATACGGGCGTCAGCTGGCAGGGGCATCTGTTCGGGCTGATCGGCGGCGTGGCGGCGGCATTCCTCTTCCGCCGGCCGTCCGCGCGCCGGGGGCCGGACACCCTGGTCACGGTCTGAAGCGTCCTCGACATCCGAGGTCCGTCACCTCGACATCCGAGGTGCGTTACGGGGTCAGGCCCCGCACCAGCAGGTCCAGCAGCGCGCAGGCGAACAGCGCGATGCCGATGAAGCCGTTCACCGAGAAGAACGCCCGGTTCAGCCGGGACAGATCGTGCGGCCGCACGACGCGGTGCTCGTAGACGAACGCCACCGCGACGATCGCCATGCCGATCCAGTAGAAGACCTCGGCGTCCGTCGCCAGCCCGAACCACACCAGCAGCCCGGTCGTGATCGCGTGGCACACCCGCGCGCCCCACAGCGACGCCGGGATCCCGAAGCGCGCCGGGAAGGAGAGCACACCGTGGGCCCGGTCGGCCTGGACGTCCTGGCAGGCGAAGATCAGGTCGAAGCCGCCGATCCAGATGCCCACCGCGAGCCCGAGGATCACCGCGTCCCACGACCAGCTGCCGGTCACCGCGAGCCAGGCGCCGACCGGCCCGATGGCCTGCGCGAGGCCCAGGATGGCGTGCGGGAAGTTCGTGAACCGCTTGCCGTACGGGTAGACCACCATCGGCACCACGGCCAGCGGCGCGAGCACCAGGCAGAGCGGGTTGAGCAGGGCCGCCGCGCCGAGGAAGACCGCGAGCGCCACGATCGCGCCGGTCCACGCCGACTTCACCGACACCGCGCCCGTCACCAGCTCACGGCCCGCGGTGCGCGGGTTCCGGGCGTCGATCTCCCGGTCGATGATCCGGTTGGCGGCCATCGCGAACGTCCGCAGCCCCACCATCGCCAGCGTGACCAGCAGCAGGACACCCCAGTGGATGGTGCCGTCCAGCTGGAACATCGCGGTCAGCGCGGCGATATAGGCGAAGGGCAGCGCGAAGACCGAGTGCTCGATCATCACGAGCCGCAGGAACGCCTTCACCTTGCTGGTGGAGGGTGCGGGGCCCTGCACGGACGCCGCTTCTGCCGCACTGCTCACAGCCCGTATTCCTTCCAGCGGCGGTCGACCTTCGCCGCCGTCTCCGGGTCCGAGACGACCATCTCCGGCCAGCCACCGTCCCGGGTGTAGCCCTCGGTGGGCAGCTTCTTCGTGGCGTCGATGCCCGCCTTGCCGCCCCAGAACTGCTGGTAGGAAGCGTGGTCCAGGTGGTCGACCGGGCCCTCGGCGACCGTGAGGTCGCGGGCGTAGTCGGTGTTGCCGAGCGCCCGCCAGGCGACCTCGTGCAGATCGTGGACGTCGCAGTCGGAGTCGACGACCACGATCAGCTTGGTCAGCGACATCATGTGCGCGCCCCAGATCGCGCTCATCACCTTCTGGGCGTGCTTCGGGTACTTCTTGTCGATCGAGACGATCGCGCAGTTGTGGAAGCCGCCCGCCTCGGGGAGGTGGTAGTCCACGATGTCCGGCACGATGATCTTCAGCAGCGGCAGGAAGAACCGCTCCGTGGCCCGGCCCAGCGGCCCGTCCTCGGTCGGCGGCCGGCCCACCACGATGGACTGGAGCAGCGGCCGCTTCCGCATGGTGACGCAGTCGATGGTCAGTGCGGGGAACGGTTCCTGCGGGGTGTAGAAGCCGGTGTGGTCCCCGAACGGGCCCTCGGGCAGCATCTCGCCCGGCTCCAGCCAGCCCTCGATGACGACCTCCGCCTGCGCGGGGACCTGGAGCGGCACGGTCTTGCAGTCGACCATCTCGATCCGCTTGCCCTGGACGAACCCGGCGAAGAGGTACTCGTCGATGTCGCCGGGCAGCGGCGCGGTGGAGGCGTACGTGACGGCGGGCGGGCAGCCGAAGGCGATGGCGACGGGCAGCCGCTCACCGCGCCTCGCCGCGACCTGGTAGTGGTTGGCGCTGTCCTTGTGGATCTGCCAGTGCATGCCGATGGTGCGCTTGTCGTGGCGCTGGAGCCGGTAGAGGCCCAGGTTCCGGACACCGTTCTCGGGGTGCTTGGTGTGGGTGAGGCCCAGGTTGAAGAACGAGCCGCCGTCCTCGGGCCAGGTGAACAGCGCGGGCAGCTGGTCCAGGTCGACGTCGTCGCCGGTCAGCACCACTTCCTGGACGGGCGCGTCGCTCGACTTCACCTTCTTCGGCGGCACGTGCACCATCGAGCCGAGCTTCCCGAAGGCCTCCCGAACGCCGACGAAGCCCTGCGGCAGCTCCGGCTTGAGGAGCCCGCCGATCTTGTCGCTGATGTCGCTGTAGGACTTCAGGCCCAGGGCCTTGAGCAGCCGCCGGTCGGTGCCGAAGACGTTCATGGCCAGGGGCATCGAGGACCCCTTGACGTTCTCGAACAGCAGGGCCGGACCGCCCGCCTTGTTCACCCGGTCGACGATCTCGCCGACCTCCAGGTGGGGGTCGACCTCGACCTTGACGCGCTTGAGATCACCATCGCGCTCAAGAGCCCGGAGCAGGGAGCGAAGATCGTCGTAAGCCATGCGGTCCAGTTTGTCATCCCCGGCCCCGCGGCCCCGCCGGGGCTCCCCCGTCCAGGGCCCCGGATCCTTCATGACGAGCCGGTACCCTGGCCGCGATACGGGGCAATCATCCCGCCCGCCGCCACTTCCTGGGGGACGCACCATGAGAGCCCTGATGTTCATCGTGCCGCTGGCTCTGACGATCTACGCGTTCATCGACTGCCTGAACACCTCCGAAGAGGACACCAAGCACCTGCCGAAGATCGCCTGGGTCTTCATCATCCTGCTGTTCTGGATCGTCGGCCCGGTCGTCTGGCTCGTCGCCGGCAAGAACCGCCACAACAGGGCCGGGACGAGTGGACCCTCCTCGTGGCAGCGGAGCAGGCGGCAGCAGTGGGTGGCCCCGGACGACAACCCCGACTTCCTCAAGTCGCTCAAGAAGGACGACGAGAGCGCCGAGGCCGAGGAGGAGCCGGACCGCCAGGACGGCGGGAAGAACCCCGACGACAAGACCCCGCCCGCTTCCTGACCGGGTATTCCGCCCGACCGGGACCGGGTATTCCGTCCGCCGGGACCGCGTATTCCGTCCGGCCGGGGTGATCTTTCCGACCGGCGCGGTGGGCACGTGACGGGGGCTGCGTCGGCCATCCTCGAAGAGGTAACGCGGAAACAGGCACCGCACGCGTGACCCTCCCGAGGAGCCCCCACATGTCCGAGACCCCCGCCGACGTCGTCGCCCGCCTCCGGGCCGCCTTCCGTACCGGCCGCACCAAGGACCTCGCCTGGCGCACCGGCCAACTGGAGCGGCTGCGCGCCCTCCTCACCGAGCACGGCGACGACCTCGCCGACGCGCTCCGCGCCGACCTCGGCAAGGGCCGCAAGGAGGCGTACCGCACCGAGATCGACTTCACGGTGCGGGAGATCGACCACACGCTGGAGCACCTGGCCGACTGGCTGCGCCCCGAGCCCGCCCCCGTACCGCCGCATCTGGCTCCCACCGGCGCCCAGGCCCGTACGGTGCTGGATCCGCTCGGCGTCGTCCTGGTCATCGCGCCCTGGAACTACCCGGTGCAGCTGCTGCTCGCCCCGGTCGTCGGCGCGCTCGCGGCCGGTAACTGCGTGGTGGCCAAGCCCAGCGAGCTGGCGCCCGCGACCTCCGCCGCCGTGGCCCGGCTGCTCCCCCGCTATCTGGACCCCGAGGCGGTCGCGGTCGTCGAGGGGGCGGTCGAGGAGACGACGGCCCTGCTGGAGCAGCGCTTCGACCACATCTTCTACACCGGCAACGGCACGGTCGGCCGGATCGTGATGGCCGCCGCCGCCAAACATCTGACGCCCGTCACCCTGGAGCTGGGCGGCAAGTCCCCGGCCTTCGTCGACCGGGGCACGGACCTGGACGCGGTGGCCGCCCGGCTGGTCGCGGGGAAGTTCCTCAACGCCGGGCAGACCTGCGTGGCCCCCGACTACGTGCTGACCGACCCGGAGACCGCACCGGCCCTCGCAAAGGCGCTGGCGGGTGCGGTGGAGAAGCAGTTCGGCGCGGACCCGGCGGACCACCCGGAGTACGGGCGGATCGTGAACGAGCGTCACTTCGACCGGCTGACCGGGCTGCTGGACTCCGGCCGTACGGTGGTCGGCGGGGCCCACGACCGGGCGACGAAGTACATCGCGCCGACCGTGCTGGCCGACGTGGCCCCCGACGCGCCGGTGATGGGCGAGGAGATCTTCGGGCCGATCCTGCCGCTGGTCACGGTGGACGGGCTGGACGAGGCGATCGGCTTCGTCAACGACCGGGACAAGCCGCTGGCGCTGTACGCGTTCACCGGTTCCGACGCCGTACGGGAGAGGCTGCTGGCCGAGACGTCGTCGGGGGCGGTCGGCATCGGCCTGCCGCTGGCCCATCTCACCGTCTCGGACCTGCCGTTCGGCGGGGTCGGCGAGAGCGGCATGGGCAGCTACCACGGCCCGTACTCCGTGGAGACGTTCAGCCACCGCAAGGCGGTCCTGGACACTCCGCTGGGCTGACCCGGCACGTACGCAGGCGCCCCCCCCCCCGGGGGGGGCCCCCGGCCCGGGGGGGGGGGGGGCGGCGGCCGCCGCGGCCCCCCCCCCCGGGGGGGGGCCCGCCGGCGGCATGGTAGGCCCGGGAAGATGAAGACACAAAGCGC
>NZ_JAFEUF010000003.1:6532-21375 GCF_016901035.1 Streptomyces durocortorensis | reverse complement strand
CCGGACCCCCGCTTGTGTTGGCTGCTGCCCTCCCCGCCTCTGCTGGGTGTCGCCCCCTCGCCGTCCCCCCCCCCCCCCCCCCCCCCCCCCCCCCCGGGCCCCCCGCGGCCGCCCCGCGCCTCGGTGTGCCGTGCGTCGCGGGCTCAGACCCCGGCGTAGGAGTGCAGGCCGGAGACGAAGATGTTCACGCCGTAGTAGTTGAACAGCCAGCAGGCGAAGGCGACGAGCGCCAGGTAGGCGGCCTTGCGGCCCTTCCAGCCGGCGGTGGCGCGGGCGTGCAGGTAGGCGGCGTAGGCGACCCAGGTGATGAAGGACCAGACCTCCTTGGGATCCCAGCCCCAGTACCGGCCCCAGGCGTCGCCCGCCCAGATCGCGCCCGCGATGATCGTGAACGTCCACAGCGGGAAGACGGCCGCGTTGATCCGGTACGAGAACTTGTCCAGCGAGGCGGCCGCGGGCAGCCGCTCCATCACCGAGGCGGCGAACTTGCCCGGGGTGCCGCCGGAGGCGAGCTTGTTCTCGTAGCTGTCGCGGAAGAGGTAGAGGATCGTGCCGACCGCGCCGAGGTAGAAGACCGCGCCGCAGAGGATCGCCGTCGAGACGTGGATCCACAGCCAGTACGAGTGCAGCGCGGGCACCAGCTGGTCGCTGTCGGTGTAGAGCGTGGTGACCGCGATGCCGAGGTCCAGCAGGACGGTGGTGACCAGCGGGAGGCCGATCCAGCGGACGTTCTTCTTCAGTGCGAGGAGCACCAGGTAGGAGCCGACCACCACGGTGGAGAAGGTGATGGAGAACTCGTACATGTTGGCCCAGGGGGCCCGCTGCACGGACAGGGCGCGGGTGAGGACCCCGCCCGCCTGGACGAGGAAGGCCACCACGGTCAGCGAGACCGCGATCCGGCCGTACAGGTCACCCTTGAACGTGCCGCCCGCCGCGCCCGGGCCGTCGGGCACGTCACGTGTGCCGGCGGCGTTGCGGGTGATGACCTCGGGCCGCTCCAGCACGGCCGTGCCGCCGGCCTGCGCCTTCACCGCGGGGGCGGCGGCGGAGGCTGTGGCCGAGGAGGTGGACAGCGCGGCGGCCGTGCGGCCGACCTTGCTGCGGCTGCCGAAGACCCACTCCGCGATGTGCGCGAAGAACGCCAGGGTGTAGACGGCCATCGACGAATAGATCAGCACATTGCTGGTGTGCGCCAGGCTCTCGTTGGTTGCGGCGGCGAGATTCACTTCTCAGCCCCTTCGGCAGGTGCTTCGGCAGGATGTACGGGCCGGCTCCCGGCCTCGTTGGTGGCATCGGGTGCGTCCCCGTCCGTGGACGTGGACGCCGCGGGTTTCTCCGGCGCGGCGGGGGCGACGGGCGCCGTGGTGACGAGGGCGGCCGAGAGGTCGCCCAGTTCCTCGGGGAGCTTCGCGGACTCGCTGCGGCCCAGGCCCGCCATCTCCACGACCGTGACGCCGTCGGCGCCCCGGACCGCCCGCACCCACACCCGGCGTCGCTGGATGAACAGCGATCCGGCGAGTCCGGCGATGGCGGCGACGGCTCCGCCGAGCGCCCAGCCGGTGCCCGGCTGCTGCGAGACCTGGAAGCTGGCCCACTCCTCGGTGCCCTCGTAGGTGATGGAACCGGCGCCGTCGGGCAGGTCCAGCTTCTCGCCGGGCATCAGCAGCTTCTTGAGCAGCTCGCCGTCCTTGTCCTTGAACTCCTTCATCTTGGACGTGTCGAGCTGGTAGACGTTCTGCGCGAGCCCGGAGTCGACGCCGAGCGATCCCTGGTAGGCGCTGAGCGCCAGCACGGGGAAGTCCAGGGCGGGGAACTGCGAGAACATCTGGCCCTTGCCGTGACCGGCGAAGGTCGGCACGAAGAACGCCTTGAAGCCCAGCTGGGTCTTCTTGCCGTCCTTGTCCTTGTAGCCGTCCATCACCTTGATCGCGCCGGACGAGGTGATGTTGTTGTCGATCGGCAGGAGCGGCACGGCGGACTTCGAGACGACCTTGCCCTTGCCGTCCCGGACGGTGACGACGGGTGCGTAGCCGTGGGCGATCAGATAGACCTTGGTGCCGTCGACGACGAGCGGTTCGTTGACCTTGATGACGCCCTTGCGCTCCGCGCCGTCGGCCCCCTCGTTGTACGTCACGCGGGCCTCGAAGGTGCGCGGGGTGCCGCGCTGCGGGCCGCTCTTCTCGTACGTACCCACGAACTCGTCGAGCACGAAGCTGAACGGGGCCAGCGAGTCGGAGTCGTAGAGCGAGCCCGACTTGAAGTCGTCGTACTGGGTGAGCGTGTTGGAGAAGCCGTCGCCCTCGACGACCAGCTTGCCGCCCTCGGACTTGAAGAGCTGCCCGGAGGCGAAGGCCACCAGCATCACGATGAGGGCGATGTGGAAGACCAGGTTCCCGGCCTCGCGGAGGTAGCCCTTCTCGGCGGCGACCGCGTCGCCCACCTCGTGGCCGCGGAAGCGCCGCCCCCGCAGGAGGGCGAGGGCCGCCTCGCGGACCTCCTCGGGCTCGGCCTCGGTGCGCCAAGTGGTGTACGCGGGCAGCCTGGTCAGCCGCTTCGGCGCGCCCGGCGGGCGGCTGCGGAGCTGGCCGACGAACTGGCCGGTGCGCGGCACGATGCAGCCGATGAGCGAGACGAACAGCAGGATGTAGATCGCGGAGAACCACACCGAGCTGTAGACGTCGAAGAGCTGGAGCGCCTCGTAGACCGGGGTGAGCGTGGTGTGCCGGTCCTTGAAGGCCTGCACCTTCATGTCGTCGACGCTGGTCTGCGGGATCAGCGACCCCGGGATCGCCCCGAGGGAGAGCAGGAAGAGCAGGATCAGCGCCACCCGCATCGAGGTGAGCTGGCGCCAGAACCAGCGCACCCAGCCGATCACGCTCATCGCGGGCACGCCCGCCCCGGTCTCGGGGCGCTCCTCGCGGGGCGCGGTGGAGAGCTGCTCGCCGGCCGCACCGTGGGCGGAGCCCTGCTCGTGCTCGTCCGCGCGCTCGCGCGTCCGCGTGCTGTTCGCCTTGCTCATTGGACTCAGATCCCTACAACGAAGCCGCTGGACCAGCTCTGCATGTGCTGCATGAGCGTGGCCCACGCACCGGTCAGCAGCAGGATTCCGGTCACGATCATCATGCCGCCGCCGATCCGCATCACCCATGCGTAGTGGCGCTTGACCCAGCCGAACGCGCCGAGCGCCTTGCGGAAGGCGACCGCGGCGAGGACGAACGGGACACCGAGACCGAGACAGTACGCGACGGTCAGTATCGCGCCACGTCCGGCGGTGGCGCTCTGGGTCGAGAGCGCCAGCACGGAGGAGAGCGTCGGGCCGATGCACGGGGTCCAGCCGATCCCGAACAGGGCGCCGAGCAGCGGCGCTCCGGCCAGACCGGTCACCGGCCGCTTGTGGAAGCGGAACTCGCGCTGGGTCACGCCCGGCAGGAGCCCCATGAAGAAGACGCCCATGAGGATCATCAGCACGCCGAGGACCTTGTTGAGCACCTCGGCGTGCATCTGGAGCTCTTGGCCGAAGTAGCCGAAGAGCGCGCCGGTGGAGGCGAACACGACGGTGAAGCCGAGGACGAACAGCGAGGCGCCGGCCACCACCCGGCCCCGGCGCGCGTCCGCCAGGTCGGTGCCGCTGATTCCGGTGACGTAACTCAGATAACCGGGCACCAGCGGCAGGACGCACGGTGAGAAGAAGGAGATGAGACCGGCCAGCAGGGCGAGCGGCAGAGCGGCCAGCAGCGCCCCGGACAGGACGGTGCTGTTCGTCGAGGCCAGCGTGACGGTCTCGTGAGCGGCGAGGGGGATCACCGGATCACTTCTCCGCGATGATCGGGTCGATCATCTCGCGCAGCTCGTCCCCGTTCAGCGCCTGGAGCGTGCGGGCCGCGATCTTCCCGTCCCGGTCGATGACCACGGTGGACGGGATGGCCTGCGGGTTCAGGGTGCCCTTGGGGAAGCGGAGGATGAGCTTGCCGATCGGGTCGTAGAAGCTGGGGTACTTCACCCCGTAGTCCTTCTCGAAGTTGATCGCCTTGTCCCGCTCGGGATCCCGGGTGTTTATCCCGACGAACTGGACGCCCTGGTCCTTCGTCGCCTCGGAGACCTTCGCGAAGTACTTCGCCTCCAGCCGGCAGGGGCCGCACCAGGAGCCCCAGACGTTCAGCACGACGACCTTGCCCCTGTAGTCGGCGAGGTCGAGCGGCTTGCCCTCCAGGCTGTTGCCGTCGAGCTTCGGCGCGGCCACCCGGTCGCTCTTCGCGACGGTGGAGATTCCTCCGCTGCCGGTGACGAAGTTGGTGTTGCCGCCGCCCCCGGCCTTGTTGCCGTCGCCGCACGCGGTCAGCGTCAGGGCACCGGCCACGGCGGTGGCGGCGAGCAGGGTGAAGCGGCGTCGGGACGCGCGGCCAAAGCTCATGTGAAAAGTTTCGCATGGCAGTTTCCGGCGATCTGCGCGCCCCCCTCGGTGCCCGTAAAGCCCCTTGTCAAGCCTGTTTAAAGAAGGAGTTCCAGCCGCCGGCGGGCGCCTGTCCGACGTCCAGTGTCCGGAGCTTGGCGAGGACGGCGGGATCCTGGGCGTCGAGCCAGTCGACGTACTGCCGGAACGAGACGAGACGCACGTCGTCCTTGTCCGCGACCTTCTTGATCACTTCTTCCACGGCGTCCATATAGATGCCGCCGTTCCACTCCTCGAAGTGGTTGCCGATGTAGAAGGGCGCGCGATTCGACTCGTAGGCGCGCTGGAATCCGGCGAGATAGGCGTCGGTCGCCTGCTGCCGCCAGCCGGGATAACGCGCGGGCATGCCCTTGGTCGAATTCTGCGACTGGTTGGCGAGGATGTTGTAGTCCATCGAGAGCACCTCGAAGGAGTGCCCGGGGAACGGCATCGCCTGCAGCGGCAGGTCCCAGACGCCGCCGCGCTTGACGGGCCAGGTCTGGCGGCCGCCGGGCGAGCTGGCGTCGTAGCGCCAGCCCAGCTTGCTCGCGGTCGGCAGGAGATTGTCCTGGCCGAGCAGGCAGGGGGTGCGGCCGCCGACCAGTTCCTTGCGATAGTCGAACGGAAGCGGGTCCTCGTTCTCCCAGCCGGTGTTCGTCCGCCATTCCGTGACGAACGACACAGCCTGATTGATCTCGCTGTGCCATTGGGCCGGCGTCCAGCGCTCCACGGATCCGGAACCGCCGCAGAAATGCCCGTTGAAGTGGGTGCCGATCTCATGGCCGTCCAGCCATGCCTGCCGTACGTACTTCAGCGTGTCCTTGACGTGATCGTCGGTGAGATAGCCGATGTCGGAGGCGCCGCGAGGGTTGTTCGGCGGGCGGTAGAGGGATTTCTTCGACTCGGGCAGCAGATAGATCCCGGAGAGGAAGAACGTCATCGCCGCGTCGTGTTCCTTGGCGAGTTCGAGAAAGCGCGGGAAGAGCCCGTTGCCGACCTCGCCCGCGCCGTCCCAGGAAAAGATCACGAACTGCGGGGGCTTCTGGCCGGGTTCGAGCGGGACGGGCGCGTCCGGCTGGTGGGGCTGCTTGCCGGTGTCGGCGGTCGAGCCGTCGCCGATCAGCCGGACCTTGTTCTTCGGCGAACCGTTTCCGCTGCCGTTGCCGCCGGTACCGGAGTCACCCTTGCCGCCCTGGCCGGACCCTCCGTCACCGGAGGAGCCCGAGGTGCCACAGCCGGCGAGTCCGATCGCGGCTGCGGCCCCGAGTCCCGCGCCGAGCAGGCCCCTTCGATTGATGTCGCGCATACCGTCCCCATCTGCGGTCGTTTTATCTCAAGACCATACAAACTACTGAAGGGTTAGATGAGGCGCGTAACACGTCGGTTCCGTGCATTTGGGGACTTTCTTTACGCTTTACCTTGCGACCGCCCGGCCGGTCTTGGTGCGACGCCCGTACGGTGCCCGCACGCATCTACGAGCAGCCCTGATGTGGGGGACGCGGGAGAGGCCCTCCGCAGTTCTGCTGTCGGCGGGCGGGTCAGCGATCGCCTGGTCACCCATCGGCCGGTCACCGATCGGTGAGGCGGCGGCCGACAGGGCGGCTTCCCTGGATCGTCGAACTCATGCGCGGGCGGGAGCCCCGTCCACCGGCCGCCCCTCCCGGAAGGCCTCCACCAGGGCGTCGGCCAGCAGCCCCTGCCAGCAGGCGTGGTCGCGGCCGCCGTTGTGGACGGTGCGGAGGACGCGGTGCCCCCGGGCGCGCAGCAGCGGGACGAGGGCCTCGCCGTGTCCGAGTGCGGCGGCCCCGTCGTGCAGGCCGAGGCCGAGGTGGACGACGGGGGCGGGGTCCGGCCCTTCGCCGCCGTACGTTCCGCCCTCGGGGCTCCAGCCCGGCGAGGGCGACTGGGCGAGGACCCGGCCGAACCGTTCGGGCCGGGTGAGACCGGCGTACAGCGCCGCCGTCCCGCCGGACCCCTGCCCGGCTACGACGGTCCGGTCCGCGTCGGCGGTCAGCGGCCACCGGGCGCGCGCCCACGGCAGCAGCTCCTCGGCGAGGAAGGCGGCGAAGGCCTCCCGCCCGCCCAGGTCGCGCCGTCGGGTCGCGGCGTCGACGGCGTCCGGGGCGAGGACGACGAGCGGCGGCAGCGCCCCGTCGGCGATCAGGGCGTCCAGCGTGTCGGGGAGGCCCCCCCCCCCGAACCACATGTCGCCGTCGCAGAGCACGAGCACGGGCAGCGGGCCGCCGTCACCGCCGCCGCTGGCGTGTTCCGGTGGAAGGCCCACCCCCTCCGGTGGGAGGTACGCCCACACCTCGCGCTCCTCGCCCAGGGCGTGGCCGGTGACGGTGTGCCGCTCGACGGTCCCCCGCCGGATGCCGTCCCGGCGGCCGGTCCACGGCTGGGGCGGGGCCTCCGGCAGGGCGAACACCGAGCTCTCCACCGAGCGCCAGCGCACCGGCAGGCGGCGGGGGTTGAGCGGGTCGGCCACCCCGTGCGCCATCAGTGCGGTCAGCCGCCGCTGGAGCCGTACGGGATCGGCGGGCGCGGGACCGTGCGAGACGTCGGCCACCAGGCGGTAGGACCCGCGGTGGTCGGCGCGCAGCCGGTAGCCGAGATACCAGATGTCGGTGCCCGGGAGGTGGTGGAGGAGGCTGTCGGCCGGCCGGTCGCGGTCGCCGATGCCGGTCGCCATCAGGAGGACCTGGCGGGTCGCGCGGTGGCCGCGCCAGAGGAAGGTGACGGCGCGGTGGCCGGGGGCGTCGTCGAGCGTTTCGACGAGCGGGGTGCCGGTGCGGGCGGCCTCGCCCCAGAACGCCTCGGTCAGGGCGGTACGGGCGGCGGCGTCCCGGGCGGCTTCGAGCTGCCGGGCGAGCCGGGCCATCCGGGGGCCGGTGGCCGGGCGGGGGGCGGCGTCCGCCGCAGTACGGATCATCGTTCCACCGTTTCGTCGCAGGCGTCCGTGACCACGACGAGCCCCACGGGAACCGGCAGGGCCCGGCAAGGGCCGTAGGCCTACCCGCCTGGGGGCAAGTTAGCTTAGCCTAACCTAACTCATCGTTAGCTGGTACGGGAAAGGGGACGGGGCCCGCCGCCGCGGTGTGCGGCAGCCGGTCCCGTGGGTCCGTCTCGTCCTGTCGTCGTCCCGTCCCGCGGCGTCGGGCTACGCCCCGAACGCCTTGGACTGCCCCTTCGCGGCCTTGCCCTTCACCGGCTTGGCCCCGGCCAGCAGGTGCACGGGCACCAGGTCCCGGGCCGGCTCCGAGTAGCCGACCGAGACGATGCGGTCGCCCCGGTAGGTGAAGCTGGTCAGCGAGGCCAGGGTGCACTGCCGCTTGCGCGGGTCGTGCCACAGCCGGCGGCGCTCCACGAAGGACCGCAGGATCCAGATGGGCAACTGGTGGCTGACGCAGACCGCCTCGTGCCCGCGCGCCGCGTCCCGGGCCGTGTCGATCGCGCTCATCATCCGGACGACCTGCTCGATGTACGGCTCACCCCAGGACGGCTTGAACGGGTTGGTGAGGTGCTTCCAGTTGTCCGGCTTGCGCAGCGCCCCGTCGCCGACGCCGAAGGTCTTGCCCTCGAAGACGTTGGCGGCCTCGATCAGCCGGGCATCGGTCGCCAGGTCCAGGCCGTGTGCCTGGGCGATGGGGTCGGCGGTTTCCTGGGCGCGCTCCAGCGGGGAGGCGACGACATGGGTGATGTCGCGCTTCTCCAGGTGCTCGGCGACCCGGTCGGCCATCTTCCGGCCCAGGTCGGAGAGGTGGTAGCCGGGGCGGCGGCCGTAGAGCACGCCGTCCGGGTTGTGCACCTCGCCGTGCCGGACCACGTGCACCACGGTCAGCTGCTCGTCGCGGTTCACGCCTTCGGAGTGGGGGGCCTTCTCACTCATGCGGTGGCCTCCGATGCGGCGCGGGCGGCGGCGGGCAGGGCGGCGGCGATGCGCTCGATCGCCCGCTCGTCGTGGGCCGTCGAGACGAACCAGGACTCGAACGCCGAGGGCGGCAGGTAGACGCCCTGCTCCAGCATGGAGTGGAAGAACGCGGTGAAGCGGAAGACGTCCTGCTGCTTGGCGTCGTCGTAGTTCCGGACCGGCTGGTCCGTGAAGAAGACGGAGAACATGTTGCTCGCGGCGGAGACGGTGTGTGCCACGCCTTCCTTGGTGAGCGCGTCGCCCACCAGGGAGCGCAGTTCGGCGGAGACCGCGTCGATCTTCGCGTACGCCGCGTCGTCCAGCAGTCGCAGCTGGGCGAGGCCGGCGGCGGTGGCGACCGGGTTCCCGGAGAGGGTGCCCGCCTGGTAGACCGGGCCGGCCGGGGCCAGGTGCGCCATCACGTCGGCGCGGCCGCCGAAGGCCGCGGCGGGGAAGCCGCCGCCCATGACCTTGCCGAAGGTCATCAGGTCGGGCCGGACGCCGTCGACGCCGTACCAGCCGGCCTTCGACGTACGGAAGCCCGTCATGACCTCGTCGGAGATGTACAGCGCGCCGTTGGCCGCGCACAGCTCCTTGAGCCCGGCGTTGAAGCCGTCCGCCGGCGGGACGACGCCCATGTTGCCGGGGGATGCCTCGGTGATCACGCAGGCGATCTCGCCCGGGTGCGCGGCGAAGGCGGCGCGGACCGCGTCCAGGTCGTTGTAGGGCAGCACGACGGTGTCCCCGGCCGTGGCGCCCGTGACACCGGGGGTGTCGGGCAGCCCGAAGGTGGCCACGCCCGACCCGGCGGCGGCCAGCAGCGCGTCCACGTGGCCGTGGTAGCAGCCGGCGAACTTCACGACCTTGGCCCGGCCCGTGAAACCGCGGGCCAGCCGGATCGCGGACATGGTCGCCTCGGTGCCGGAGGAGACCAGGCGCACCTGCTCGACGGGCTCGATCCGCGCCACGATCTCCTCGGCGAGCGCGACCTCGCCCTCACCCGGCGTACCGAAGGAGGTACCGCGGGAGACCGCCTCCTGGACGGCGGCGATGACCTCGGGGTGAGAGTGGCCGAGAATCATCGGCCCCCACGAGCAGACGAGGTCGACGTACTCACGGCCGTCGGCGTCGGTGAGGTACGGACCGGTGCCGGACACCATGAACCGGGGCGTACCGCCCACGGCCCGGAAGGCACGCACGGGAGAGTTCACGCCGCCGGGCGTCACGACGGACGCCCGGTCGAACAGCGACTGCGAAACTGGGGCTTCGTATGGATACGCCACTTTGGTCCTGATCTGCGATTCGGGTGTCGGGGGGCCTGGCCGGGAAATCCCAAACAATCTCGGCCACCGGTGAGCAGGGAGGGCGCTCCCCTCGTATCACGAAAGAGCGTCAGCGCTCTCGCGTCTGCGAAACTGGGGCGTCATAGGGAAAGCTCACCCATGCCATGGTGTCAGAGGCACGGACGGTCTTTGCGGACAGGTGTTTCACCGCACGCCCGTGGGGGAGGTCACTGACACGATGATCGGGTTGCGCGGCGGGGGCTGTGTCTCCTAAGAAGTAGTCGGGTGGATGAGATATGCATCGCGGTGGCGGAGTGGGCGAAGGGACCGACGACCTGGGGCCCGAGCCTGCCCGGCGAGGGCGGCACCGGCGCAGGGCCGAGCGCGCCCAGAGCAGGGGCGCGGAGAGCACGCCGCCCCCCGGGACCAGGAGCGGGGGCGGGATGGGGGTGACCTACAAGTATTTCGGCGCGCCGGACGGGGCCACCGCCGCACGGGTGCCCATCTCGATGCGCCCGGAGGAGCTCGGCGGTGACGAGCTGGGCATGGGCGGCATGTTCACGAAGATCAAGCCGGAGACGGTCGCCGCCATGGTCCTGACCGGCATCCAGGGCATACCCCTGCACAAGGTCCCCCCGCTGGAACTGGTCGTCCTCCACCCCGACTACGCGGTGGTCAAGCTCCCGATGACCGTCGTGGACCCGCTGCGCGGCGTCGGCGAGGAGTCGGTCGGCGCGGCGGCCTTCATCTGGTCCACGGTCCCCGACCGCGGCGGCCCGCGCGACGCGTTCAACGTCTACCAGCTGCTCCACGAGTGGCAGGACTTCTCCCACCGCCTGCACGACGCGGGGCACCAGGCGTACTGCCTGGTGTGGCCCTGAGGCGCGGATCACCCAAGCCCGGCCGCACAGTCGGTCGAAGCGTTCAAACAGACGCACCCACGCGCACACATCCGGTCAGAATCCGGCCAGACCTTAGGGATATTTGGCCGACGGCCGGTCTTCAGCCGACCCGCCCCGCGCGCCGATGCACAGGACACCGACCCGTCGAGGAGGTCCGCCGTGGGCGACGTTCTGCTGGCCCTGTCCATCCCCGTGCTCGTCTTCGGCGGCGGCATCTACGCCGCCTGCGACTGCTGGTGGCGCCGCAGGCATCCGGCGCCACCGTCCCCGTACACCCACCGGGCGGCCCGGCTGGCGGAGCAGGACATGCTGCTGCTGGCCGAGGAGATCGTCGACGACGCGTACGCCGCGCTCGGCCCCCTCTACGACGCCCCGGCCGCGCCGGACCCCGCCGGACCGCCCACCGAGCCCGCCGCCGTCAGCCCCCGCTCGTCCCGGTCGCCCCGGCCGTCCCGCCCGGCGTCCACCCCGGGTCGCGGCCCGTCACGGCCAGCAGGCGTTCGAAGGCGGTAGCGGTCTCCGGGACCGGGAACGGCTCGCCGAACACCTTCATCTCCCGGGCCTGCGGAGCCATCTCCGCGAGCCCCGGGCCCACCTCGTCGAGCACACTCGGCTCCGGCACGAAGTCCCCGCCGGTCGCCCGCGCCAGGTCCCAGGCGTGCACCGTCAGGTCGCCCAGCACCATGAGTCCCACCGTCCGGGCCGGCAGCCCCATCTGCCCCGTCGTGCCCTCCTCGACGCCCGGCATGCTCCACGCCTCCACCAGGCGGGCGGTCTCCTCGCCGAACCTGACCCGCCAGTCGCCGTCCGCCACGAAGTCCGGTCCTGACCGAAATCCACGTCCTCGCGGGCCGCGAGGGCCTGGAAGTTCACGACCACCAGGAACAGGTGGTTCAGCAGCGCCCGTACGTCGTACTCGGCGCAGGGCGTGGGGCCGCCCAGTTGCCCGTCGTCGATCCCCCGCACCACGGGCAGGGCCCGGTCCGCGGCGGTCTCCAGCAGTTCACCGATCGTCTGAGTCATGCCCCCACCCTGCGCCGCCCCGCCGCCCGCGTCTTGAAGAAACACGACAGGGGTCCGGAGCCCCTCTAAAGTCGTGGTCATGGCTGCCGGACCCCGCCGCGACACCCGGGGCATCGTCGACGCCCCGGACCTCTTCGCCCACGTACGCTTCCGCCGCCGCGAGCCCGCCGCCGCGCTGCGTCCGTACCTGGAGCACTACTGGCTGATCGACTGGGACCTCACCGAGCCGTACGCCGCGCACGTCGTCCCGCACCCGTCGGTGAACCTGGTGCTCCAGCGGTACGAGGACGGGGACAGCCCCCGGGAGCGGTCCGGGTACGCCGAGGTCGCGGGCGTCGATCCCGGGCTCTTCACCCGGAAGCTGGCCGGGCGCGGCCGGGTCTGCGGGGTGCAGTTCCGGCCCGGCGGCTTCCGCCCGTTCACGCCCGGGCGCCCGGTCTCCGACTGGACCGGCGTGCGCGCCGACGCCGCCGAGGTGCTGCGGCTGCCGCCGCCCGTCGACGCGGTCCTCGGCCCGGACGACGAGGACGCGCGCGTCGCGGCGCTGGACGCCTTCCTGCTGGCCCTGGAGCCGCGCCCCGATCCCCGGGCGACCCTCGCGATGGCCGTCGTCGACCGGGTGCGCACGGACCGCACCGTGCTCCGCGTCGAAGCGCTCGCCCGGGACGCCGGGCTCTCCGCCCGCTCCCTGCAACGGCTCTTCTCCGCGTACGTCGGCGTCGGCCCCAAGTGGGTCTCCTCCGCTACCGCATCCACGAGGCGCTGGAGGCCGCCGCATCCGGGCCGGCCGTCGACTGGGCGCGGCTCGCGGCGGACCTCGGCTACAGCGACCAGGCCCACCTCGTCCGGGACTTCACCGCGACGGTGGGCGTGCCCCCGACGGCGTTCGCCCCGCACTGAGCCGGCCAGGACGCACACCCGCGCGCCCCGCCGCACCCCGGCCAAATCCCTGGCAGGCCGTCCCGCCCCGGTGGCATCCTGACCGGGTGAACGGACCCGAGATCACCCTCGAAGTAGCCCCTGAGCTGCGGCTCTTCGTCCCGCACGACCGACGCGGCGGGCCCACGCCCCTCGTCACGGACGGCTCCTCGACCCTCGGCCATGTCATCGAGTCCCTCGGCATCCCGCTCACCGAGGCCGGAACGCTGCTGGTGAACGGCGGTCCGGTGGCCCGCTCGCACGTACCCGGACCCGGCGAACACGTCGACGTACGCGCCGTGGAACGCCCGCAGCGGGTACCCGGCGCACCCCTGCGCTTCCTCCTGGACGTCCACCTCGGCACGCTGGCCCGCCGGCTGCGGCTCCTGGGCGTCGACGCGGCGTACGAGAGCGAGGACATCGGCGACCCCGCCCTGGCCGCCCTCTCCGCGCGCGAGCGGCGCGTCCTGCTCTCCCGGGACCGCGGGCTGCTGCGCCGCCGGGAGCTGTGGGCGGGGGCGTACGTCTACAGCGACCGCCCCAAGGAGCAGCTCCGCGACGTCCTCGGCCGCTTCGCTCCGGTCCTGGCCCCGTGGACCCGCTGCACCGCGTGCAACGGCACCCTGGCCGGGGCCGCGAAGGACTCCGTGAGCGGGCTGCTGGAGCACGGCACGCAGCAGGCGTACGACGTGTTCGCCCAGTGCACGGAGTGCTCCCGGGTGTACTGGCGCGGCGCCCACCACGGTCACCTGGAGACGATCGTGTCCGAGGCGGTCCGCGAGTTCGGGGGCACACCGGCGTAGAGCCGGGCGGAGCCGGCGCTCAGCCGAGAATGTGGCGCAGGTAGGCCTGCGGGTCGGCGAGGTAGCGGCGCCAGTGGTCGACGAGCTCCAGATCCGCCCAGCGCACCCGCTCCATGCCGCCCTCCCCCAGCTGCACGATGTCGGCACCCGGCAGCGCGGTGAGCAGCGGTGAGTGGGTGGCGCACACCACCTGGCCGCCCGCTTTGACCAACTGGTCCAGGTGGCCCAGCAGTTCGAGGCACGAGGCGAAGGAGAGCGCGGCCTCGGGCTCGTCCAGGACGTAGAGCCCCGGCACCGTGAACTTCTCCCGGAACGCGGCGAGGAACCCCTCCCCGTGGCTGCGGGAGTCCGGATCCAGACTCTCCCGCTCCAACGCGTCGAGGGCGGTCTCCGCCCGCAGGAAGAACCCCTTGCGCGCGGCCCGGCTGCCGACCATCCGCCGCCCCCGGGGCGCGGCGTCGAAGCGGACGCGTTCCCCGAGCACGGACTTGCCCCGCGAGGTGGCGTACTTCCAGTCGGCGGAACCGCCGTACGAGTCCAGCCCGAACCCCTCGGCCAGGGCCTCGACCAGCGTCGACTTCCCCGAGCCGTTCTCGCCGACGAGGAAGGTCACCGGGGCCCGGAACCGCAGCCCCTCGGCGAGGAACTGCCGCACACCGGGCACGGTCCACGGCCAGGCGTCCGGGTCGGGGTCGTACACATGGGCGTAGGCGCGTTCGACGATCACCTGACCATGATGACGGGGCCGGCGGCCCTCCCGGAGGCGCCTGCCTATCCTTGCCCCGTACCCGATCAGCAGCCGCCCGAGGAGATCCGCCATGGCCGCCACCCCCATCGCCGTCGTCACCGGCGCGAGCAGCGGCATCGGCGCCGCGACCGCCCGCACCCTGGCCGCCGAAGGCTTCCGCGTCGTGCTGACCGCCCGCCGCAAGGACCGCATCGAGGCGCTGGCCGCCGAGCTCACCGAGGCCGGCCACCAGGCGACGGCGTACGCGCTGGACGTCACCGACCGGGCGGCGGTCGACGAGTTCGCCACCGCGTTCCGCTCCCTCGCCGTCCTCGTCAACAACGCGGGCGGGGCGCTCGGGGCCGACCCGGTCGCGACCGGAGACCCCGCCGACTGGCGGCAGATGTACGAGACCAACGTGATCGGCACGCTCAACGTCACCCAGGCCCTGCTGCCCGCGCTCACCGCGAGCGGCGACGGCACGATCGTGATCCTCTCCTCGACGGCGGCGCTGTCCGCGTACGAGGGCGGCGGCGGGTACGTCGCGGCCAAGCACGGCGAGCACGTCCTGGCCGAGACCCTGCGCCTGGAGATCGTCGGCACCCCGGTCCGCGTCATCGAGGTGGCCCCCGGCATGGTCAGGACCGAGGAGTTCGCCACCACGCGCTTCCGCGGCGACACCGAGAAGGCGGCCAAGGTCTACGCGGGCGTCGACGCCCCGCTGACCGCCGAGGACGTGGCCGACACGATCGGCTGGGCCGTCACCCCGCCCAGCCCCCGCAACAACCCCCTCCAGGTGGTACGGGCCCCCGCCCCGGCCGCCCACAACCAGGTCCACCGCCCGCAGG
>NZ_JAFEUF010000003.1:0-6526 GCF_016901035.1 Streptomyces durocortorensis | reverse complement strand
GCGCCCCCCCCGCCCCGCCCCCCCCGGGGCCCGGGGGGGGCCCCCCCCCCCCGCCCGGCGGCGGGGGGGGCCCCCCGGGGGGGGGGGGCCCCCCCCCCCCCCCCCCACGTCAACATCGACCTCCTGGTGGTCCGGCCCCGCGCCCAGGCCTCCAACACGAAGGTCCACCGCACGCAGTGAGAAGGAGGGCCCGGGACCGGCGTACGGTCCCGGGCCCCTGCCTCGGGCTCCCGGCGTCAGCCCACCGTGAACGTCGTCAGCACCGCCGCGTGGTCCGTCGGCCACGCGTTGCCCGCCTGGTCCGGGACCGGCTTCGGGTCGCCCTCGACGAAGGACACCGAGTCCTTCACCGTCAGCTTGCCGCCCGCGTAGTCGATGAAGTCGATCCGGTCCTGCGGCTCGTCGGCCCCCGTGGAGCCCTCGTGCTTCGGGTAGACCGGCGACCAGGTGTTGCCGGGCACCGCCGCCGGGTCCGGGTTGGCCTCCCGGAAGGAGTCCTTCAGACCGGCGGCCTCGAAGGTCTTGGTGACGGGCCAGTCCACCTGGCCGTAACCGCAGTGGCTGTCCTTGGTCGCCTCGGTCCAGTCCAGGTGCGAGGGCGTGTTGAAGTCGCCGACCAGCAGCACCGGCGTCTCGTCGGCGGCGGCGATCTTCGGCGCGAGGTCCTTGGCGATGGCCTCGGCCTGCGGGGTGCGGCCGGACTCCGCCTCCCGCCGGAAGATCTCCTCGACCGGCATCTTGTCGAAGCAGGCGTCGTACGGACCGTACGGGTCGTAGCCGAGGTGCGCCGTCCAGAGCTCGACCTCCTGGCCGGTGGCCTCGTCGATCCGGATGCGGACACCGGCGGCGGCCTGGCTGGTCTCGACCTCGGAGCTGAACGGGAAACGGCTGATGATGCCGAGGTCCGCGTCGGACTGCCAGTGGTCCCAGCCCAGCTCCTCCGCGATCTCCCGCGCGGAGTGCCCGGAGGTCTCCTGGAGGCCGACCACGTCGGGCCGGTGCTTCTTGATGACGGCGAGCTGCTTGGCCAGACCGTCGTCGACCTTGGCACCGCCGTGCCAGAGGTTCAGCGTCATGACGCGCAGCTCGCTCGCGGCGGTCGGGCGCACCGGCTTCGCGGCCTCGTCGGACCCGGCCACGGGACCGGCGACCGCGACGGCCGCGGTCGCGGCGAGGGCGACGGCCGCTCCGGTGGGGGGCAGGACAATACGGCGCTTGGCACTCACTGGTTGCTCACTCCTTCACTTACACCTTGAGGGACGGGGCACCGGCTCGCTCGGCGACGAGCACGGGGTTCTCGTGCGGGGTGATCGTGCAGCGTGCTCCCGGGACCAGCGCGGTCGCCTCCCAGCTGGGCAGGTCGGCCTTGCACGCGGCCCCGGAGTCGGTGGTGAGGTGCAGCCGGGTGGTGGGACCGAGGAAGGTCGCCACCCGTACGGTCGCGGGGGTGCCCGCCGCGTCGTCGGCCGTGCCGACCGCCAGCCCCTCGGGGCGCAGCAGGACGTCGACCTCGGCGCCGGCGGCGGGAGTCTCGCCGTGGATGGGCAGCCGCCGCCCGAACAGCTCGACGACCCCGCCGTCCCGGACGGTGCCCGGCAGCCGGTTCATGGTCCCGACGAACTCGGCGACGAACGGCGTGGCCGGGCGGTCGTACAGCTCGCCGGGCGCGGCGCACTGTTCGAGCCGCCCGTCCTTCATCACGGCGACGCGGTCCGCCATGGACAGCGCCTCCTCCTGGTCGTGGGTGACGAAGACGGTGGTGATGCCGAGGTCGAGCTGGATGCGCCGGATCTCCTCGCGGAGGCTGAGCCGCACCTTGGCGTCCAGGGCGGACAGCGGCTCGTCGAGGAGCAGCACCTTGGGCCGGACGGCCAGGGCGCGGGCGAGGGCGACGCGCTGCTGCTGGCCGCCGGAGAGCTGGTGCGGGTAGTCGCCCTCGCGGCCGGGCAGGCCGACCAGCTCCAGCAACTCGGCCGCCCGCTGCTTGCGTTCGGCGGCACCCCGGCCGCGTACCCGCAGGCCGTACGCGATGTTCTCGGCGGCCGTCATGTTCGGGAACAGGCTGTACGACTGGAAGACCATGCCGATGTCCCGGCGGTGGGCCGGGACCGAGGTGACGTCCTCGCCGTCCATCAGCAGTTCGCCGCCATCCGCGGTCTCGAAGCCCGCGATGATGCGCAGCGCGGTGGTCTTGCCGCAGCCGGACGGGCCGAGCAGGGCGACCAGCTCGCCGGGGGCGATGTCCAGGTCGAGTCCGTCGAGCGCGACCGTGGAGGCGAACTTCCGGCGCAGTTGTTGGAGTTGCACGGGGACGGTCATGACACGGTCTTCTTTCGGTTCTCGCGGTCCCGGTTCTCGTGGTCCCGGTTCTCGCGGTTCTCGCGGACGGAGTCCCTGCTCGTACGGCGGCGGCTGCGGCCCCCGGCCAGGGTGGTGAGCAGGAGCAGCAGCCCCCAGGTGATCAGCAGGCTGAGCATCGCGGCGGCCACCGAGAGCTGCGCCTCGGAGTCCTTGATCTCCACCATCCAGACGGAGAACGGGCGGTAGGAGAGCACGGAGGCCACGGTGTACTCGCCGAGCACCATGGCCAGGCTGAGCACGGCGCCGCCCACCACGGCGGTCCGCAGGTTCGGCACGATCACCTGCCACAGGGTCTGGAGCCGGGACGCACCGAGCGAGCGGGCGGCCTCGACGAGCGTGCGCAGGTCGACGGCGCGCAGCCCGGCGTCCAGCGAGCGGTACAGGAACGGCAGGGACATGACCGTGTAGACGAGGACCAGGACCAGCGGGAAGTTCTCGTCCCGCAGCATCTGGAAGGTCATGTAGAAGGGCGTGTCGGCCAGGTCCTGTTCCCAGGACAGCACCGTCGTGACACCCGCGACCAACGCGATCGGCGGCACGACCAGCGGCATCATGCACAGGATCTCGACGGTCCGGCGCAGCCCGGGCAGATAGAGCGTGACCGCGACCAGGGTCGGCACCATCAGGAGCAGTCCGCAGACGATGGTGGCCAGGCCCAACCGTACCGAGAGCATCAGGCTGGTGGTCAGCCCCTCGGTGCCGAGCCCCTGGGTGTACGCGTCGAAGCTGATGCCCTCGACCTCGTTGACGCTGAACCAGATCGAGGCCCCGATGGGCACCAGGAAATACAGCGCGGCGAGCGGCAGGACGACGGCCCGCGAGGTGAACTTCATCCGAGCCATCGGGTGCTCCTGCGCTGCAACGGGATCTGTACGGCCATCACGAGCAGCGCGATCACGACCATGTTGAGGCTCATGGCGAGGGCCAGGTTCTCCTGGCCCACCAGGACGTTGCCGTTGAGGGCGTTGGCGATCTGGATGGTGATCAGCGGCTGCGAGGAGCCGACCATCACGGCGGCGGTGGCGTGCGAGGCGAACGCGGTGCCGAACATCAGCACCGCCCCGCCGAGCAGCGACGGGGTCAGCACCGGGATGCCGACGTGCCGCCAGTACTGCCCGCGGGTCGCCCCGCAGGACGCGGCGGCCTCCTGCCACTGGGAGCGCAGGCCGTCGAGCGCGGGCAGGACGGTCACCACCATCAGCGGGACCATGAAGTAGAGGTAGGCCAGCACCAGTCCGGTGAAGCTGTAGAGGCTGAAGCCCGTCCGGTCCAGGTGGAACAGCTGGGTGACCGTGCCGGTCGTGCCGAGCGTCGCGATGAAGGCGAAGGCGAGCGGCGCACCGGAGAAGTTGGCGAGCACCCCGCCGGCCGAGACGACGACGCCCCGCAGCCCGGGGCGCGGGGAGCTGACGACGGCCTGGGCGATCAGAGTGCCGATCACTGTGGCCAGCAGGGCCGTGACGAGGGAGAGTTCGACGCTGCCGGTGAGCCCGGTCGCGTACGCCCCGGAGAGCGACCCGCTGACGTTCTCCGTGGAGAACCGGCCGTCCCCGGTGGCGGAGTCGACGACGGTGAACGCCCCGTACACCATGGTCCCTGCGGGCAGCCCGAAGCACACGGCGAGAAACGCGAAGAACGGGACGACGACGGGCCACCGGTGCCGCCGCGCGCTGCGGCGGGGGCCGCCCGTCGCGGCGCGGCGGGACGGCGGGCCGGGGGCCGGCCCCCCCCCCCCCCGGGCGCGCCCCCCCCCCGGGGGGGGGGGCGGCGGGGGGGGGGGGGCCCGCGGGGGGGGGCGGCGGGGGGGGGCGCGGGGGGGGGGGCCGCGCCCGCCACGGGCACGGAGCCCGCGGCGGGGGCGGGAAGTGCGGTCTGTTCGGGCATGGTCAGCTGACCGCCTTGCCCCAGCCCTGGACGACCGTCTCCTTGGCCTTCGCCTCCTGGTCCACGGTCGGCGCCTGCGGAGTGCCGTCGACCTCGGGGATCAGGGCGACGGCGGCCTTGTCGGCGGTGCCGTCCTTCTTCATCGCCTCCAGGAGCGCCGGACGCGAGAAACCCTTCAGCCAGATGTTCTGGCCCTCGGGGCTGTAGACGAACTCCAGCCACAGACGGGCGGCGGCCGGGTGCGGGGCGTGCTTGTTGACGCCCTGGTTGTAGTAGCGCGAGTACAGACCGTCGGCGGGCACCACGACCTGCCAGTCGACGCCCTTGGGCTCCAGCTTCTTGCCGTACCCCAGGTTGAGGTAGTCCCAGTCGATCGAGATCGGCGTCTCGCCCTGCTGGATGGTGGCGAGCGTGGACTTCGCGGGGACGAAGTTGCCCTTCTTCTTCAGCTCCTGGAAGAAGTCGAGCCCCTTCTGCGCGTCGTCCAGGGAGCCCCCGTTGGCGAGCGACGCGGCGACGACCGCGGCCAGCGCGGAGCTGGACTCGGTCGGGTCGCCGTTGAGCGCGACCTTGTTCCGGTACTCGGGCTTGAGCAGGTCCTTGAACGTCTCCGGGCAGTCCTTCACGGCCTTGGCGTCACAGCCGATGGATATGAAGCCGCCGTAGTTGTTCATGAAGGAGGCGTCCGGCTGCTTCTGCGTGTCCGGGATGCCGTCCCAGCCCTCGACCCGGTACGGGGCGAGCAGGCCCTGCTTCTTGGCGTCCTGCATGTACGAGGTGCCGAGGTCCAGCGCGTCGACCGCGCGGGCCTGGCCCTTGCGCTTGGCCGCCGCGTTCAGCGCGCCCTGGCTGCTGCCGCCCGGGTCCTCGTTGTTGACCTCGATGGCGTACTTCTTCTCGAAGGCCGCGATCATCTCGCCGTAGTTGGCCCAGTCCGGCGCGAGGGCGTAGACGTTGAGCTTGCCCTCCTTCTCCGCCGCCGCGACGAGCTTCTCCATACCGCCGAGGTCCGCGGCCGACTCCGCCTTCGCGGCCTTGCTGTTCTGCGCACCGGCGTTGTCGGGTGCGGAGCCACAGCCGGTGGCCACCAGGGCGGTGAGGCCGGCGAGGGCCGCGGCGGTCAGAACGCGGCGGGGATGGTGTGCCTTCACGATGCGTACTCCTGGGTCTTAGGCGAGCCACCTGTATGGACAAGCCATCATCAGTAAGCCAGCCGAAGCTAGCAGCCAGGTGGCGGGCAGGTAAAGACTTAGGTTAGGAAAAAGTGCAGGTCAGAAGCGCTATGAAGACGTAGGTTTACCTTTCTCCAAATTGGTAAGGCGCAGGGTTCTCTCTCTTCGGGAGGAAGTCCGATTGTGCGCAGCTACGGAGATGCGGAACCCCTCACGCGGATGACATGATCGCCCCTGGCCCCCCCCGCCCCCGCGCCGCCTCGAAGCCTCTAGGAGAGAAGTGACCCGACGGCACCAGCAGATCGCCGAGGAACTGCGCCGCGCCATCGCCGACGGCACCTACCCCGTGGGCTCCGAGCTGCCGTCCGAGTCCGAACTCGCCCTGGCCCACGGGGTGTCCAGGGGCACCCTCCGGCAGGCCTTCGGCACGCTCCAGTCGGAGGGCCTGATCGGATCCCGGCAGGGCGCCCGCCGGACCGTCCTGTCCACCACGCCCAGCCAGAGCTTCACCGAACTGCGCAGCTTCGCCCAGTGGGCCCGGGCGGGCGGCCGCACCCCCGGCGGCCGCGTCCTCGGCTCCCGCCACGCAAAGGCCACCGAGACCGAGGCCGCCCAGCTCCACCTCGCCCCCGGCGACCCGGTCCTGCACGTCCTGCGCGTACGCACCCTGGACGGCGAACCGGCGCTCCTGGAACGCACGGTCTACGCCGGATGGGTCGTGGCGGCCGTCGAACGCCTGCCGGACGACTGCGAGTCGGTCACCCAGAGCCTGTACGAGGAGGCGGGCGTGGTCATGAGCCACGGCGAACACCACCTGGACGCGGTCGCCGCGGGCACCACGGACGCCCGCGAACTGGCCGTACGACGCGGCGCTCCGCTCCTGCGCGTACGCCGCACGACGACCACCCCGGACGGCCGCCCGGTCGAGACGTCGGACGACCGCTACAAACCGGACTCGGTGGTGTTCACCGTACGCAACTCGGTCCAAGCGAACCCGCTGGTGCGCACCGCCGCCGACTGACCCGCGGACCGGCCGCCCGCACCCCGAAGCCGCAGAAGCCCCCAGGTCAGCCACCCCCAGGAACAGCGAGCCCCTTATGCCCCCGCTC
>NZ_JAFEUF010000038.1 GCF_016901035.1 Streptomyces durocortorensis | reverse complement strand
GGGCAGGAGGGGGCACGGCCACGGGCACGCCGGAGCACCCCCGTACCCACGAAGCCGGGACCGACCGAGGGACGGCAGGGGCGAGGAGGGCGGAAGAACGAGAGGAGCAGGAGGGGCGGGCGCGCTCAGTGGGCGCGGGGTGGCACGGAGCCGGACGCGACTACGGCAGGACGAGCGACGGAGAACCGTGAAGAACGCGGCTACCGCAGGCCCAGGTCCAGGCGCAGGAACAGCCGTACGGCCGGAAACGGCCCGGAAGTCGCTGAGAGAACGTCAGCAGCCGCGACAACACGCGGCGGAAGCCACTCGCAGCAGGTCGATGTGACCGCGCGAAGTGAGCAGAGCTGATCGGAACATGGCGCTGAACGTAGCCACCCGGTCGGGACACGGTCAATGTCGTCTCGGAGCGTGGACGCGTCATCTCACCGCTGTGCGGTGATGATGGAGGCATGTCCGATTCCTTCACCACCACGGTACTGAACATCACCACGGGTACGGCCGAGACCGTCACGGACCTGACGCGCGCCTGCGAGGAGTTCCTCACCCGCACCGCCCCCGGCCGCGACGGCCTGCTCAACGTCTTCGTCCCCCACGCCACGGCCGGCATCGCCGTACTGGAGACCGGGGCGGGCAGCGACGACGACCTCCTGGCCGCCGTCCACCACCTGCTCCCCGCCGACGACCGCTGGCAGCACCGCCACGGCAGCCCCGGCCACGGCCGTGACCACGTGCTCCCAGCCCTGGTCCCGCCCCACGCCACCCTGCCGGTGATCGGTGGCCGACTGGAGCTGGGGACCTGGCAGTCGGTCTGCCTGGTGGATACAAATCGCGACAATGCAAGCCGCCAGGTGCGTCTGACGTTTCTCGGGTAGGCCCCAAGAGGTGACGACTGTAGGGGTGTTTCCCGGCCTCACCAATCGAGAGGGACAGACCGAGCGGCCCAGGCGCTGCCTGCCTCGGGGTGGGCATCCCTCGGGGGGACGCCTGCAACAACACGGCGAAGCGGCTTGTTTCGCCGCATCTTTCGTCCAGGCCTGGCGCGAGGGAAGCCCCACCTCGTCGCTGATGAGCCTGCATCAGGCTCTCTGCGCGGCAGACCTCCAGCGTGCCAGGGTCAAGCCCGTGCCGGGCAAGGCTGTACTAGGTCAACAGGCGGCGAATGGATGCTCGGTGCGAAGGGGAGACGCGGTCAGCCGGGTGATGTCCTCGACGCTGACTCCTGGTGCGGTCTCCACCAGGGCCAGGCCGTTGTCGGTGACGTCGAGCACGCCCAGGTCGGTGATGATGCGGTCGACGCATTGCTCGCCGGTGAGGGGAAGTGTGCAGTCGGCGACGATCTTCGGGGTGCCGTACCGGGCCGTGTGTTCCATCAGGACGATGACGCGCCGGGCGCCGTGCACGAGATCCATCGCGCCGCCCATTCCCTTGACCATCTTGCCGGGGATCATCCAGTTGGCCAGGTCCCCGCGGGCCGATACCTGCATGGCTCCCAGGACAGCGGTGTCGATGTGACCGCCGCGAATCATCCCGAACGAGAGGGCCGAGTCGAAGAACGACGCACCGGGGAGGACGGTCACGGTCTCCTTGCCGGCGTTGATCAGGTCGGGGTCGACCTCGTCCTCGACAGGGTAGGGCCCGGTCCCCAGGATCCCGTTCTCGGAGTGCAAGGTGACGTGGAGGCCGGGCGGCAGGTGATCGGGGATCAGGGTGGGCAGTCCGATGCCGAGGTTCACGTACGTGCCGTCGGCCAGCTCGGTGGCTGCCCGCGCGGCCATCTGGTTGCGGTTCCAGGGCATCAGTTGCGCACCGTCCTCTTCTCGATCTGTTTGTCGGCCGCCTGGGCGGGGGTGAGGGGCACGATGCGCTGGACGAAGACACCGGGAAGGTGTATCTGGTCCGGGTCGAGGTCGCCCGGCTCGACGAGTTCCTCGACCTCGGCGATCGTGGTCCGCCCGGCCATGGCGGCCAGGGGGTTGAAGTTGGCCGAGGCGCGGCGGAAGACCAGGTTGCCGTGCCGGTCGCCGCGATAGGCCCGCACCAGTGCGAAGTCGGTGGTGATGCCGTGCTCCAGGACGTGCGTCTGCCCGTCGTAGGAACGTGTCTCCTTGGCGGGGGAGGCGACCGCGACACCTCCGTCGGCGGCGTACCGCCAGGGCAGTCCTCCGTCAGCGACCTGGGTGCCCACGCCTGCCGGGGTGTAGAAGGCGGGGATGCCGCAGCCGCCTGCCCTCAGCCGTTCTGCCAGGGTTCCCTGCGGGACGAGCTCGACCTCGAGCTCACCGCTGAGGTACTGGCGAGCGAACTCCTTATTCTCACCCACGTAGGAGCCGGTGACGCGGCCGATGCGCCCCGCGGTGAGAAGCACCCCCAGGCCCTGGCCTTCGACCCCGCAGTTGTTGGAGACGACCGTGAGGCCGGCCGCGCCCTGGGCGTGCAAGGCGCGGATCAGGGTTTCGGGGATGCCGCTGAGGCCGAAGCCGCCCACGGCCAGGGATGCGTCGTGAGGGATGTCGGAGACGGCTTCCCCCGCGGTACGGATGACTTTGTCCACGAGCGTGTGCTCCTTTCAGGCGGGTGAGCCCGGTAGTACGGGGGACCATGCGCCATCGACGACGAGGTTGGTCCCGGAGATGTTGGAGGCATCCTCGGATGCGAGGAAGACCGCTGCGGCAGCGACGTCCTGGGGGAGCCCCAGGCGGCCGAGAGGAAGGTGCCACGTGGTGTCGTGTAGCCGGAAGGCCTCGGAAGGAAGGTGGCTGCGGGACCTGTCGGAGCCGATCAGGACGGGGCTGACACAGTTGGCTCGGATGCCCAACTCTGCTCCCTCGGCCGCGAGCCGGCGGGTCAGGGCGGCCACCTCGCCCTTGGCCGCAGAGTGCGTGGTTCGGTGGGTAGCCATCGAGTCCGTGAGCCCTGCGGCCGAGTCGACAGTGATGATGCAACCGCGGCTTCTGACCAGGTGCTGCCAGGCCGCCCGGGCGGTCAGCCTCACTGAGTCGAGCTCTGCTCGCACGGTTGCCGGGCCGTCGTCGTAGGACTGATCGGCGAGGGGCCCGAACCACACCGATCCGGCATTGACGAGCACGATGTCGACGCCTCCGAATGCGGCGGCCGCCTCCTCCACCCATGCTGCGACGGATTCGGGGGAGGTGACGTCCAGGGGGCCTGGGGTGAGAGCAGTGCCGCCGTCCCGGGCGATCTGCCGCTGTGTCTCGACGGCCTCGTCGTGCAGGAGGTCGCCGACCACGACAAGGGCGCCTTCCGCGGCGAACATCAGGGCTGTGGCCCGGCCCAGCCCCCGAGCGGTCCCGGAGACCAGCGCGACCTTTCCCTCCAACCGCCTCATCATGCGGTCTCGGCGAGCAGGGTGTCGGACACCGACTTCACCCCGCCGTGCGAGGTGAGCCCGCCATCGACCGGGATCTCGGCTCCGGTGATGAATGACGACTCGTCGGACAGCAGGAACACCACCAGCGGCGTGACCTCGCCCACGGCCCCCACACGCCCCAGAGGCGTCTCGCGGATGTTCGCCTCCCGGAACGCCGGGGCGGCCGAGGCCGTCATCTCCGTCTCGATGAACCCGGGATGAACGGTGTTCACCCGGATCCCCCGCGGCCCCAGCTCCATCGCGGCGGTCTTCGACAGACCGCGCAGCGCCCATTTGCTTGTCGTATAGGCCACCGGATAGTGGGCGGTCAGGGCGGCGGAGGAGCCGACGTTCACGACCGACGAGCCCGGAGGCATCAACGGTGCCAGGTGCTGGATGCCCAGAAGCGGGCCGTGGACGTTGACCGCCTGTACGCGGGCCATGTCGTTCGGGTCGACCTCGCCCAGCCGGGCACGCCAGGTGATGCCGGCGTTGTTGACCAGCCCGTGCACCGCGCCGAACCGCTCCCGCAGTTCGCCTGCGAGTCCGGTCCAGTCCTCGGCGCGCGTCACGTCGAGGCGGCGTACGCCGTCCCCGCCGCTCACATCAGTGGCGATGACCGTGGCACCTTCATGGCCCAGAGCCGCCGCCTCGGCGGCGCCCTGGCCTCGCGCGGCGCCCGTGACGACGATGACCTTGTCCGCCAGCCGTCTGCCGTTCACGGCCGTTCCCTCTTCCGGCGTCGCCCCTGGGGCAGCGGTACAGGATCGACTCCGGGAACCACCCGTGTGGTCAGCGAACCGATTCCCTCGACGCCCAGGGTGACGATGTCGCCCGGCTTCAGCGGCGGGGGAGTCTGCTCACCTCGGCGGCCCCAGAGCTCGGCCAGACAGCCGCCGTTGCCGCAGGTGCCCGATCCGAGAACGTCACCGGCGAGAACCCGGGTACCGCGGGAGGCATAGGCGGCCATCTCCTCGAAGGTCCAGCTCATATTGGACAGCAGGTCACTGCCGACCTGCTCGCCGTTGACCTCGGCGGTCAGAGCCAGGCGCAGGAACCCGTCGCTGTCGCGGTAGGGCTCCAGCTCGTCGGCGGTCACCAGGTAGGGGCCGAGAGTGGTGGCGGTGTCCTTGCCCTTGCACGGTCCGAGCCCGACGCGCATCTCGGCCGACTGCAGGTCCCGCGCGGACCAGTCGTTGAAGACCGTGTAGCCGACGATGTGATCCCGTGCCCGCTCGGGGGTGAGGTCGCGGCCGTCCCGGCCGATGACCGCCGCCACTTCGAGTTCGAAGTCGAGCACACGGGAGCCGGGCGGCATCGGGACGTCGTCGGCGGGACCATGGATCGCATGCGGGTTGGCGAAGTAGAAGGTGGGCGCCTCGTACCACTGCTCCGGTACGCCGGACTCGCCGCTCACGGACCGGCGCACACCTTCGACATGCTCCTCGAACGTCACGAAGTCCCTTACGGACACGGGCTGCAGAGGCGGCAGAAGCCGCACCTGGGAGACATGAGGCCCCGGCGGTACGTCCAGTGCCGCGGCGCCCGCGGCGAGAAGGCCGGCGAGCCCGTCCGTCTCGCGGATGAGGTCAGCCAGGGACGTGACGCCGGGCAGGGGAAGGAGTGTCTCGTCGTCTTCCACGACGGCGACCCGGCTGGTGTGCCGGTACTCGAAAGACGCGAAGCGCATGATGCGGCTCCAAGATGAGGAGAGGGAGATACGGGCACGAGCCGGGCTGCCCCGGGTCGGAGCGGTGGCCCGTTGACGGTGTTCTCCGGGCGACTTCGGCCTCGTGGACCGGAGGCCGGAAACGCGACGGCAGGAGTCAGGGCGGGACACCGCCTGCCGCGTTCCCGAAGATCCGGCGGGTCTGCTGGTTGCTAGACCGGCGGGGCGACGAAGCAGCCGTGGTCGGGGTCGTTGAAGGACTCCTTGGCGACGAGCTCGTTCATCGCGTTCGCCGTGCCCCACTGGTCGGTGACCTCCGGATCGGAGAAGTCGTAGACGTGGGGATGCCAGGTGTCCTCGTCGAGGTCCTCCAGCTCGGTCGTGTACTCGACGGTGTTGCCGTGCGGGTCGAGGAAATAGGTGAACGTGTTGTCGCCCGCCATGTGCCGGCCCGGGCCCCAGATCTTCGTGAACCCGGCGCGGATCACCCGTCCGGAGCCGCGCATGTACTCGTCGATGCCGCGCATCTCGAAGGAGATGTGGTGCAGAGACGTGTGGGGCCCCTTGGCGAGAGCCATCGAGTGGTGCTGGCTGCTGATCCGCATGAAGTGCATGACCTCGCCCATGTGCGGCGAGCTGAGGCTGTCGGAGAGGCGGAATCCGAGGTGCTGCTCGTACCAGCGCCGGGTGCGCTCGAGGTCGGGGGAGTTGAGGACGACGTGGGAGAGCTTGACCGGGATGGCCTCCTTCTCCTCGATCTTGCGGTGGCGCCGCACGCCGACCTCGGCGGAGACCTCGATGGTGCGACCGTCGACGTCGAAGAACCTGAAGCCGTAGCCCCCTCCGGGGGTGTCCACGCTGCCGGGCCGGCTCAGGAGTTCGACCCCGCCGGCCAGAAGCCGCTCGGCGAGGGTGTCCACGTCAGCTGCCGTCGCGGCTCCGTAGGAGACCAGGTCCAGGCGCTTCTCGTCGGCCTTGCGAAGCCGTACGACGTACTGCTCGGGGCTGCCTTCCGCGGCGAGGAAGGAGATTCCCGAGTCCTCGGCCACCTTGCTGAGGCCCCAGACACCGGAGTAGAAGTCGAGCTGTTTGTCGTAGTCGGGCACGGCCAGGTCGACGTGTCGAAGATGGGTGAGCAGACGGGCGCTCATGATGGTTCCTCCTCGTTGAGGTGTCAGGTCAGGCGCAACAGGGCAGCGGCGTTGGCACCACGCACGGCGTGGAACTGGCTCTCCGGGAGGCGGGCCGAGTGCAGCGCCGCTACGGGGTCCTCCCTGCCCATGTCGAACGGAAAGTCGGATCCGAGCAGGACGCGGTCGGGTCCAGCCACGCGGACCAGTTCCCGCAGCACGTGCGGGTCGTGGACCAAGGAGTCGAACCAGATCCGCCGCAGATAACTGCTGGGCAGGTGGGCGCAGGAGGCACCCGCGTCGGAACGCGTGGACCAGGCATGGTCGGACCGGCCGATGTAGGTGGGCAGATACCCGCCGCCGTGGGCAGCGACGATCTTCAACTCCGGATGGCGGTCGAGCACGCCGGAGAAGATCAGGTGCGAGAGCGCGACGGCGTTCTCGACCGGCTGCCCCACCGTGTTCGACAGGTACCACTGGTCCAGCCGCGCGTCGAGCGTGCACCCGAACGGATGCAGGAAGATGACCGCGCCCGTCTGCTCCGCGCGCTCCCACAAGGGTTCGTAGGCGGCATCGGAGAGTTCCCGGCCCGGCGCGTGACTGGAGATCTCCACCCCGAGAAGCCCACGGCCCAAGGCGTGCTCAAGGGCATCCGCGCACAGGTCGGGATGTTGCAGCGGCACGAGGCCCAGCCCGCGCAGACGCTCGGGGGCACCGGCGCAGTGCGCGGCGGTCGCCTCGTTCGCCGTCTCGAACACCTTCGTGGCTGTCTGTCGATCGGCCCAGTAGTGATAGTGCGAGGGGGAGGGGGATACGACCTGGACGTCCACCCCCTGACTGTTCATGGCCGCGATACGGGTATCGACATCCGTGAGACGTCCGATACGCGAGGCGATCATCGGGCCGTTCACCGCGATGGCCTGCGGCCCGTTCCGGCGCGCGTCGAGTGCGCGCGCCTCGGCCAGCGCGGGGGCGTCGGCAACCAGAGCCTCGACCTCGGGCAGCAGCAGATGGGCGTGGACGTCGACGGTGGGGCACGCAGGGTCGGTGTTCACGTCGGGGACCGGTGGTCGAGAGACGTTCACGGCAGTTCCTTCAGCATGTTCATGGTCCGGCCCATGAGGCCGGGAATGTCGGCGTCGTGGACACCGTCGAGCTGCCACCGGCCGATCTGCACCGACGCCTCGACCACGGAACGCACCCGCGGCATGCGGCGCTCGTAGTAGCCCTGGAGCAGGTCGTCGTCCCAGACATCGCCGCCCGTCAGCAGCTCAGCCAGAACGAGCGCGTCCTCAAGGGACATGGCGGCGCCCTGGGCGATGGTGGGCGGACAGCAGTGCGCGGCGTCGCCGACGAGTACGACCCTTCCGCGGTGCCACGAGCCCTCGACCAGCATCCGGTCGAACCAGGTGTAGTTGATGGTCGAGGTCTCGGTGATGTGGGCGCTGATCGCAGGCCAGGCCCCGCCGTAACCCGAGGTGAGTCCGCGCATCTCGTCGGCGTACGTCTCCGGGGCGATCGACGCGCGGTCCCGGTTCTTCTCGACGACGTAGGCGTAGAGGGTGGTGTCGGACGTCGGGCAGTAGCCGGCGATGAACGCAGGCCCTCCGTAGGCGAGGTCGGTCCGCGTGACGCTGTCGGGCCTGGGAACGGCGACTCTCCAGATCGCCATGCCCGTGGGTTCGGGTCTGTCCGTGATGCCGATGGCCGCGCGGGTTGCGGAGTTCAGTCCGTCGGCGGCGACGACCAGGTCGTACCTGTTGCTGCTGCCGTCGCTGAAACGGACGAGCACGCCGTCGGCGTCCTGTTCCAGGCTGTCCGCCGTGGTCCCGAGGCGAACGGTGGTGCCGCTTGCGCGGACGGCCTCGATGAGGATCTGCTGCAGCTTGGGGCGTTGCATCCCGACCGTTGCCGGCAGGTCGTCGCCGCCCGCGCGCAGGTCCGGTGCGACATGGAGGACCGTTCCGTCCACGGCCGTGATACCGACCTCGCTGAATGCGTAACCGGACTCCTCGACCTGCTTCCACACCCCGAGTTCACGCAGGACCCGCAGCGCGTTGCCGCCGAGGGTGATCCCGGAGCCGGCGGCGGCGTTCCAGTCTTCCTTCGCTTCGATCAGGTCCACGGAGATGCCAGCTCGCCGTAGCAGGATGGCGACGGCGTTGCCCGAGGCTCCTCCGCCGATGACGAGGACGGAACGGGTGGGCACTGCATCGGTCATGTCGGGGTTCCTCCCGAGAAGGCCGCGCGGCTCGGCGTCGGCGGTGACGTATGCGGATGTGCGGCAGATGCCGCTGGGAAAGCCCGAGTGGCCGCCGCTGTCCCTGTGCGGCCTCTCGGTTCCGGGGTGGCTACTTGACGGCCACGGGATTGACGGGTGAGCCGACGGCTCCGGTGATGGGCAGCGGCGCGGCGGTCAGCCAGAACTCGTACACGCCATCGGCCACGCAGTCCTCGGCGAGGGCGTCCAGGTCCCACATCTCACCGATCAGCAGCCCGATGTGCGGGATCGCGACCTGGTGCAGTGGCTGGAAGGCATGCTCGAACTCGTTCGGCCGCACCTCGAACCCCCAGGTGTCCGTCGCGACGGCGGCGATCTCCGTGCCGTGCAGCCAGCCCGCTGAGGTGAAGGAGAGTCCGGGGGCGGGTCCTCCGGCGTATTCGCCCCACCCTTCGCGGCGGGCCCTGGCGAGCTGGCCGGTGCGGACGGTGACGATGTCGCCGCGGCCCACCAGGACGTTCTGGGCCGCAGCGGTGCTGCGAAGGTGTTCCTCGGTGATGGCGAAACCGTCGGGCAACTCACCCCCCTCGCCCAGGTGACGGCCCACATCGAGCAGCACCCCCCGTCCGGCCACCTGCGCGGCCATGTGCTCGATGCCGGTCACCTGATCACCGGCCGAGGTCACCACCTCGGCCGCCGAGCGCCCGTTCCACGCCTTGCCGTGGTCGAAGATGTGACCGAGCCCGTCCCATTGGGTGGAACACTGCAACGGCATCGCGATGACGTCGTCCGCACCGCCCAGTCCGTGCGGGAAGCCCTGGATTCCGAGGGACGCCTCGACGCCGGTGTCGAGCATGGTGTGGACCGGGTTGGTCCGGCGCCGCCAGCCCCTCTGAGGCCCGTCCATGTCGAACGACTGGGACAGGGAAAAACTCGCTCCGCGTCGGATGAGTCCCGCTCCTTGACGGCGCTTGGCCTCGTCCAGGAAATTGAGCGTTCCGAGTACATCGTGCTCGCCCCACCGGCCCCAGTTGGAAAAGGCCCCGACGGCCTTGGCGATCTCGGCCTCGGGCGCGTGTCGGTCGAGGGTCATGACGATTCCGCCACACATCGGGTGCGCTGGGTGCCCAGACCGGTGATGGAGCCCTCCATCAGGTCGCCGTCGCGCAGCAGACGGCCCCAGTGCATGCCGTTGCCGGCCGGGCTTCCGGTCAGGACCACGTCGCCGGGCAGCAGACGGGCGTACTGAGATGCGTAGGACACCATGCGGGCGACGGAGAAGATCATGTCCTTCGTCGACTCGTCCTGCATGACGTCACCGTTGAGCTTCAGGGTGACCTGCAGATCATCCGGGTTCGGGAGCGAGCCCGCAGGCACGATCCAGGGCCCGAGCGGGGTGAAGCCCGGGGCGTTCTTGGACGCGAGCCAGTCGGTTCCGATCTGTGGCATGTCCCGGCGGAAGACGGTCGCCCGGTCGGTGAGGTCGTTGGCGATGGTGTATCCGGCAATGTGATCAGCGGCCTCCTCGATCGTCACGCGGTAGGCCGGTCGCGAGATCACGGCGGCCAACTCCAGTTCCCAGTCGGGTTTCTCGACCGAGTAGGGCAGAGTCACGTCGTCGAAGGGGCCGGTGATCGAACTCGGGAGACCGAGGAAGACGTAGGGGAGGTCGTTGGCGGCGCGCTGGTCCATGAGGGCCGCGGCCTCGGCCCGGGCCTCCTCGGGCGAGAGGGCGTCGTCCGGGGCCCGGTGTGCCACGTGCAGGTCGATCACGTGCTGCCGGTAGTTCGCGCCGGACTGGAAGACCTGACGCGGCTCCACGGGGGGATGAACGCGCAGTCCCTCCAGAGTCTGCCAAGCCTGGTCACCGTCCTCGGCGAGGGCCTGCAGCCGGGGGAGAGCAGCGGCCCAGCTCTCCAGCAGGGAACGGATCGTCAGCGTGGGCTCGGCGAAGACGGCCCGCAGGTCCAGCGCACTGCCCTGAGGGAGAACGAGCGCGGGAAAGGCGGGGCTCGCAGGCTCGGAGAGCGTCGCGAGGGCGAAGGGGCCTGCGAAGAGCGGAGTTGTGGCGGCGGGTTTCACGGACGTGTCCTCCTGGTTGCGGTAGGACTAATCTGGACCCGCCCGCGCAATCAGGGAAATCGATTGTATGGATAGGGATCATCCATGGTGTTTATGCTCGGTGGTAGACGGCTGCGGGGGGCGACATGAACCTCGCGAGTCTGGACCTCAATCTCGTCGTCGCCCTCCGGGCACTGCTGGAGGAACGCAACGTCACCCGCGCGGGTCGGCGCATGGGGCTGAGCCAGCCCGCCATGAGCGCCTCCCTCGCCAGGCTGCGCCGTCACTTCGACGACGAACTGCTCGCCAGGGTGGGTGGCCAATACGAACTCACCGCGCTCGGACAGGTGCTGTTGGATCGGACGTCCGCAGCCTGCGACCTGCTGGAGAGACTCTTCACCAGCCAGGCCGACTTCGACCCGCGGACCGAGTCGCGTGAGTTCACCCTCATCGCGTCGGACTACGCCGTCGCCGTCTTCGGAGCGGCGCTCGCCCGTGCTGTCCACGAGGAAGCCCCGGGCGTCACGCTGCGCTTCGTCCGGACTCCCATCACCGTTGTCGACGACACGGCGACACTGCTGAGCACCACCGACGGCCTCCTGATGCCGCACGGCGTCGTCAGCGGTATGTCGTACAACGACCTGTACGACGACGAGTGGGTCTTCCTCGTCGCCGCGAACAATCGGGAGGTGGGCGACAGCCTGAGCCGGGAAGATCTCGCTCGCCTCCCCTGGGTCACCTACCAGCGCACCTACGACGCCCCAGCCGTACGCCAGCTCGGCATGCTCGGCATCGAACCCCGCGTCGAGGTATCCGCCGACAGCTTCCTCAGCCTGCCTTTCCTGGTCGAGGGCACCCGCCGCGTGGCTCTCCTGCAACGGCGCCTGGCCCGGCTGCTCAGCGGCTCGGCCGCAGTCCGGGTCCTCGACCCGCCCTACGAGGCCGTACCTCTGAGGCAGGCCCTGTGGTGGCACCCGGTTCATGCCCATGACGCCCCCCACGCCTGGCTCAGGGAAACGGCCCTGCGCGTCGCCGCCGGCATGCGCGACGTGTCGTCGATGCAGGACTGACCCGCCCGTACGCCGCGCGAAACGAACCGGCTGCGTTCCCTCCCCTGGGAGAGGCCTGCCGTCAGCCGGTATCGACGCGGCCAATGGCCCGCATCACACCCTTCGATGGAACGACGTCTTCCGCCCTGCCGTGGACATGCCGCACGGTTGCCCAGGGCACCACGCCCGGTCGTACCCACACGCCCGGGCCAACCTGCCCCGTGTGCGCCCGACTTCCGGGCTTCCGGAGCCGATACGCGCTCCGCCGCACGATCACGCCCCCACCGAACGGCCTGCGGAAGGCACCCCCACCCCCGGAACGACCGGGGCCGCCCCGCGAGCCGCAGCTGCCCGATTCACCCTGGAGCCGCCATGAATCGCCGCACCTTCCTGTCCGCAGCCGCAGCCACCGCGCTCGTCATGGGCCCGGCCGCGTCCCTCGCGCACAGCCGCCCGCCGAACGCCGGCGCGGAGTCCCGCGTCGAGGAGATCCTCGCCTCGATGACACCTGCCCAGAAAGAAGCACTCATCCGGTGCGACTTCGCAGCCCTGAGCTCACTGGGCATTCCCGCGCTCACCATGGTCGACGCCCCGGCCGGCCTGCGTGGCGAAACGGGAGTGACCGCCTTCCCGGTGCCGATCGCCCAGGCCGCCACCTTCGACACCGACCTCGCCGCCCGGCTGGGCACCGCCATCGCCACCGAAGCCCGCGCCAAGGGATTCAACAACGCACTCGGCCCCACCGCGGACGTCCATCGCACCTGGCACTTCGGCCGCCAGGCCGAGACCCTCGGCGAGGACCCCCTGCTCGCCGGAGCCATCGCCACTCGCATCGCCCAGCAGATGCCGCAGCAGTACGTGCTGCCCACGGTGAAGCACTTCGCCGCCTACACCCAGGAAGTCGACCGATTCTTCGGCGATGTGAGGGTGTCGGAGCGCGCCCTTCGCGAGATCTACGAGGAGCCGTTCCGACGTATCGTCGCGGCTGCCCCGAACATCTCGGTGATGATGGCCTATCCGAAGATCAACGGGACCTTCGCCACCCAGAGCCCCGCGCTTTTCGACGACGTCAAGAACGTCCTCGGCCTCAAGGGCTACACCGTGCCGGACTTCTGGGCCGGGGACGACCCCATCGCCGCGGCCCGATCCGGCATGGACCTCGCCGGCCTCGGCCCCGGAGCCGTCAAAGTACCGGAGGGAGGACTGACCGACGGGAGCATCCCGGACAGCCGCCTCGACGACGCCGCCCGTAGGATTCTCACCAGCATGGTCGCCTCCGGCCTGCTCGACCACCCCGTCCCCCCGCCAGCCCAGAACGTCAGCACCCCCGAACACCGACGCCTCGCCCACGAAGCCGCCGTCGGCGCGACGGTGTTGCTCACCAACCGCAACAGCGCCCTGCCCCTCACGGCACCCCTCGCGAACGTTGCCGTGATCGGCCCGGCGGGCAGTGACGCCCTGACGGGAGTGGCAGGCTCCGCCTACGTGGATCCCGGTGACTGGGACACCCCACTGACCGCCCTTCGCGAGCGTGCGGGCACCGGGACCACCGTCACCCACGCACAGGGCACCCTCGGAGACACACCGCTGCCCGTGGTACCCGCGAGCGTCCTCAGCCACGACGGCACACCTGGCCTTGCCGGTTCCTACTACGCGGGTCCCCAGCCGTCAGGAACGCCCGTGGCATCGGGAATCAGTACGACGCTCGATTTCACCACCCCGCCCGAGAGCCCGCTGCCCGACGTCTGGTCCGCCCGATGGACCGGCCGGATCACGCCGACCTTCACCGGGCTGCACCGGTTCTCCCTGCTGATCTCCGGCACAGCCAAGCTGACCGTCGGCGGCACCACCGTCATATCGGGCACCCGGCGGATGCGGCGCTTCTTCCTCGGCCCCTACGACTATCCGCTCCAGGGAACCGTCCAGCTCACCGCTGGACAGCCGACCGAAATCCGGATCGAATACACCAACAGCACCGCCGAGCCCGGCAACTGCGGCCTCACACTCGGCTGGCAGCCGCAGTCGCTGATTCCCGCCGCCGTCGCCGCCGCCCGGGCAGCCGACGCCGCGGTCGTGTTCGTGAACCGGATGGCCGGCGAGGAGATGGACCACGCGGCTTTCGGTCTCCCCGGAGACCAGAACCAGTTGATCAGCGCCGTCGCGGCGGCCAACCCCCGGACCATCGTCGTGCTCAACACCGACGGCCCCGTCGACATGCCGTGGCTGCCGGACGTCGAAGCCGTGATCCAGAGCTGGTACGGAGGCCGCGGTATGGGTACCGCGCTCGCCGCCGTGCTCTACGCGGACTCCGACCCCTCGGGCCGTCTTCCCGTCGCCTTCCCGGCCGACGCCTCCCAAGGGCCCGGGACCACGCCCGCCACCTACCCGGGAACGGGGGCACGCGTCGAATACGCCGAGGGTACGTCCGTCGGCTACCGCTTCTTCGACGCCAAGAACCAGAGTCCGAGATTCCCGTTCGGACACGGACTGTCCTACACGACCTTCGCGCTCGGCGGACTCGAAGTTTCCTACAGCGCATCCACCCAGCAGGTCACAGCCTCCGTCGCCGTCACCAACAGCGGCGGACGGCAGGGGACCGAGGTCGTGCAGCTCTACGCAGCCCTGCCGGCGGCGGCAGGGAGCGACCCCCGTCGACTCGTCGCCTTCCGCAAGGTGACGCTGGACAAGGGAGCCTCCACCCGCCTCGACTTCACTGTTCCGGCGCGAGACCTCGCCGTCTGGTCGTCCGGAGCCTTCAAGACCCTGCCCGGCCAGTACCTCCTTCTCGCAGGGCGTTCTTCACGAGACCTCACCGTGCAGCGCGCCTTCACCATCTGAGCACCGGCCCGGGGTGCCGCAAGGGCGCCCCGGGCATACGCCCCTCCCATTGACCCGCCCCGCATCCCCATCTATGGTCGTCAGTGCATCAATCATTGGTGTACTGATTATTTGGATGTGTCGCCCCCCATCCGCCCACACCCGATCTCCGAGGAGATCCCATGCCCACAACCCACCCCGCACAGCGCATAGCCGTCATCGGCGGCGGCATCGGCGGACTGGCAGCAGCCCTGGCAGCAGCCCGCGCCGGGCGGCCCGTGACGGTCTTCGAACAGGCCGCACAGTTCGGAGAGATCGGCGCCGGTCTCCAGCTCGCCCCCAACGCATCCCACGCCCTCGACGAACTCGGCGTCCTGCCGGCCGTCCGGCACAGCGCCGTCGCTCCACACCGCCTGGCCATGATGGACGCGCTGACCGGGAACGAGATCGCCACCCTCGACCTCCGCGGAGAGGCCTACCGCGCCCGATTCACCCACCCCTATCTCGTCACCCACCGCACCGACCTGCACACCGCGCTCCTCAACGCCTGCCACGACGACGACCTGCTCACGCTGCGCACCGGCTACACGGTCACGGACGCCCAGCAGGACACCAACGGCGTCACCCTCGCCTTCGCCGAGCCCGACCACTCCGCCTTCACGGCGGATGCCGTCATCGCAGCCGACGGCCTCCACTCACGGCTGCGTCAGGCCCTGGTCGGCGACGGCGACCCGATCTGCTCCCGCTACGTCGCGTACCGAGGCACGATTCCCACGGCCCGCATGACGGGCCCGATGTCGAAGCTCGCCGCCACCTCGGCGGTCATGGTCTGGGCAGGCCCCCGTATGCACCTGGTGCAGTACCCCCTCCGCAGGGGCGAGCTGTACAACCAGGTCGCCGTCTTCGAGAGCGACCACTACACCCCCGACTCCGACGACTGGGGAACCGAAGCGGAACTGGAACACCGTTTCGCAGACACCTGCAGCACCGTTCGCGACGCCCTTCCTCTCGTCGGCCGCGACCGCCGCTGGCCCCTCTACGACAGGGACCCTCTCGTCACCTGGACGCACGGCCGCATCACCCTGCTCGGCGACGCGGCCCACCCGATGCTCCAGTACCTCGCCCAAGGCGCCTGCCAGGCACTGGAGGACGCGGTCACTCTGGGACGCGCTCTCGCCCACCACGACGACACCGCCACCGCCTTCACGGCCTACGGGAACGCCCGCCGGGACAGGGCCGCCCGCATTCAGACCAACGCCCGCTCCTTCGGGGAGATCTGCCACCTCGAAGGAATGGGCGCCACCCTGCGCAACCTGCACCTCGGAGGACGGGACCCGCACGACTTCGACGACATCGCCTGGGTGTGGACCCCCACCTCGGAGCCAGCGGCGGCCGCACCGCGGCTCCACGCCCCTGCCTGAGCCTCCCACCACGCCCCGGGAACCAAGGAAGGAACCTCACCCATGAAGGACGACCCCGCGTACAAAGCCCTCGCAGACATCGGCGCAGCACCACTGTGGCGCTTCTACGGCAACCTCTTCCCGGCCGAGCCCCGCAGCAGGGCCGTGCCCTACGTCTGGAGCTGGCAACAGCTCAGGCCGCACCTGCTGCACTTCTCCACGGCACTCTCCCTCGATGAAGCCGAACGCCGCGTGCTCATGCTGGTGAACCCGGCCCTCACCGATCCGCCCGCCACCGTGAACACCCTTTACGCAGGCCTGCAGATCATCCTCCCCGGCGAGACAGCCCAGGCCCACCGCCATACATCGAACGCCTTTCGCTTCATCCTGGAGGGCGAAGGTGCCTACACCACGGTCAACGGCGAACCCGTTCACATGAGCCCCGGCGACCTTCTCCTCACTCCCGGCTGGCACTGGCACGACCACACCCACAAGGGCGACGCGCCGATGATCTGGCTCGACGCACTGGACTATCCCCTCGTCAACGCGCTCGAAGCCGGCTTCTACGAGCAGTACCCCGAACGGCTCCAGCCGGTGACCCGACCCGACGACACCGGCAGCCGCCAGTTCCTTCACGGCCGCCTCACCCCCACCTGGATCACCCCCGAGGGCCCCAACTCGCCGATCACCCGCTACACCTGGACCGAGACTGCCCGGGCACTCGACGCCATCGCCGACACCGCGGAAGGCAGCACCGTCGACGGAGTCGTCCTGGAGTACACCAACCCCTGGACCGGCGGCCCCGTCATGCCGACCATCGGCTGCCGCGTCCAGCGACTGCGGCCCGGGTTCGACGGCACCGGTCATCGCCACACCGCCTCCACGATCTTCAGCGTCGTCCGAGGCGAGGGCGCCACCGTCGTCGACGGCGTCCGCCTCGACTGGTCCGAGCACGACACGTTCGCCATACCGTGCTGGTCCACCTACCGCCACATCAACACCTCGACGTCCCACGACGCCGTGCTCTTCTCCTACAGCGACGAGCCCGTCATGCGCTCTCTCGGCCTCTACCGCAGCGAAACCGCCGACGCCTGACCGGGCACCAGTACCGCCGAACCAACCGGAGTCCCCTATGCGCCTCACCCTGTTCGACGACGGCCGCCTCGGCGCCGTCATCGGAAGCGACATCCTCGACCTCACCACCCAAATCGCCTCTGCCCAGGCCCACGGGCCCGCCGGCGCCCTCCACCACTACATCGACCGGCTGGCCCAGGGCGGCGCACTCCTCGACCTGGGTAGCGGCGCCCGGAAGCCGCTCGCCGAGGTGACACTCAGGGCACCGCTGCCCCAACCCGGAAAGATCATCGGGGCTCCCGTGAACTACCTCGACCACAAAGCGGAGATGAAGTATTCGACCTCCATCGCCGAACTCGGGGTTTTCCTCAAGGCCAACTCCTCGGTGATCGGCCCCGGCGAGGACATCCGGCTGCCCTACAGCGACAAGCGCACGGACCAGGAGGGCGAGCTGGGCGTGGTCATCGGCCGAACCGCCTCCCACGTCTCCGCGGAGGACGCCTTCCACTACGTCTTCGGCTACACCTGCCTGCTGGACATCACCGTACGGTCCGACGAGGACCGTTCCACCCGCAAGTCGTTCGACACCTTCACCCCTCTGGGCCCCTGGGTGGTCACGGCCGACGAGGTGCCCGATCCCGACGCACTCGAACTGCGCTGCGACGTCAACGAGAGCACGCGGCAGAAGGTCAACACACGCGACCTCATCTTCGGCGTTCCCGAGCTCGTGGCCTACATCAGCTCCGTGATGACGCTGCACCCCGGGGACGTCATCGCCACCGGAACCCCTGCGGGGGTCGGACCACTCCACCACGGCGACAGGGTTGTCGTGGACATCGACACCGTCGGACGCCTGGAAGTCGGCGTGGACGCAACCCGGGCCGTCGCCTACGACCAGCGCCCCGGCCGACGGGCCACGGTGCCCGCTGCCGACCGCCACTGACCGCGGTCCGTACGCAAGCTGCCGCCCCGCTCGTAAACTCGCCGTACACGGCGTGCCCGGCGGGGCGGCACCACCACGGCGGAAGAAGAGAACCCATGACCCAGGCACTCGATCTGGAGGCCTACGTCGGTCATCTCATCCGCCGCGCCGAGCAGAAGCACACCGCCCTCTGGTCCGCCCAGGTCTCCCGTGAGGTGACCTCGCAGCAGTTCGCCGTCCTCAACGCGCTGGCCGCGAGCCCGGGAATCGACCAACGCACCTTGGCCGCGGCCACCTCGCTCGACCGGTCCACGGTGAACATCATCCTCCGCCGTCTCACCGACCATGCCTACGTCAGTCAGAACCGCGACCCGGAGGACCGCCGCCGTACGGTCCTGCGGCTGACGGCGGAGGGGATCCGGCTGATCGAGACCCTCATCCCACGCGCGCAGAGCGTCAACAGCGAACTTCTGCAGGTGCTCCCGGCCGGCGACCGGGAAGCGGCACTGCGCATCCTCCGCCGGCTGGCCGGCGCATAAGCTCTGAACAGTGGTGGGCCGAGATCACTCCGGCCTGGTGCGATACGCCTGGTCCATGGCTGCGAGAGCGGACTCCGGGGTGGCCTGTCCATTGAACAGGTTCCTGATCTGCTCGAAATGCTCCTGCTGTACGCCGGGGTGGGGCCAGAGCTGATCCATGAACGGGACAGTGGTCCCGTTTCGCTGACGCTCGGCCAACTCGGCGAGGGCCGGATTGGCCTTGAACTCGTCGTTCGGAATCGCAGGCAGCGTGGCACCACCCTGGTTGTACAGGTTCTGACCGGTTGCCGACCCGAGGAAGTCCACGAACTTCAGGGCGTTTGTCATCCGGTCGCTCTTGGCATTGACTCCGTAAGCAGCGGATACGGCGCCTGGCATCCGCGTGTTCTCCGGATCGTTGTCGGCGGGCAGGGCGAAAAAGTCGAACTCTTCCCCCGGAGAAGCATCCTGGATCTCGGAGAGGCTGCTCGCCACCTGAACCACACCGACGGCGTCCCCCTTCGCGACCATGCGCAGGGTCTGTTCGTACGTGGTGGCCAGTGGGCGTCCGTTGAAGCAGCCGCGGCTGTTCATCTCCTGGTACTTCTCCAGGGCGACCTTCCAGCCCGACGAGGAGAACGATGTCTCCGAGAAGCGCAGCTTCTCGTCGAAGTCGGGCGTTTTCCCGTAGACCGTCGTGGCTGCCAGTGCGTAGCTGACCAGTTGTGTCACCCAGGGCGTCTTGTTTCCCAGGGCAAGGAGAGGCGAACCGTTCTCTCGGGCCTTTTCGCACAGAGTCAGCAGCTCATCCCATGTCCGTGGTTCGACCGCACCGAGACGCTTCAGGGACCCTGAACTGTAGATGACCCCGATCCCGCTGTAGTTGACCGGGACGACATAGGTGTGCAGATCGATCTTGGTCACCGGTTCGGCACCCTCAGGAATCAGAACCGAGAATCTCCTGGTGCTGAGATCTCGCAAATGCTTCTGACGTACGAGTGCCTGGACGGAAGCAGGATTGCCACTGCCTGGCCAGACGGTGAAGACGTCGGGACCTTCCCCCGAAGCGAGTCGGCTTCCCAGACTCTTCTGCAAGGTGTCCGTCTCTTCATAGGCAACCTTCACCTCCACGTCAGGATGCTCATTCCTGAAGGCTTCAACGACGCTCTCCATCGAGGCGCGATCGGTCACATTCGCTATGATCTCCAGCGCCGAACCGCTGTCGGACGCGCCGCATGCCGCGACAGGCGCAACCAGGAGCGCGGCGGCAGCGCTCCGGAGTATGAGACGGGTGGACACATCGCGCTCCTGGTGAACTGGTGTGGAAGAGGGGCGGGTACGTACGGCGCTGCGCTTCTGTGTGACGGCTGTCGGAGAGAGGTGAGAGGGCTGCAGCCGCCCGGACACATCAGGCCCCCGGGCCGTTCGTCCCGCGGATGGCATGCTCGCCGGGCCCCACCGGAACAGCCTGACCATCCGGCAGGTGGATCACTCCGCGGCACCCCTCCGGAACCCGGACACTGACGTGCAGGTCCGCGCCGTCGAGCTCCCAGCGCAGAGCCGCCAGGCCATAGGGGGTCGTGTGCTCGGCGTGCGCCCAGGTGAGGTCCCCTCCGGGCCGGGGACGGAAGGAGATCTCCCGGTATCCGGGAGCTGCGGGAGCGATCCCGGCGACGACACGGTGGAGCCAGTCGGCAACCGCTCCCAGGGCGTAGTGATTGAACGAGGTCATCCCGCCGGGATTGAGGGAGCCGTCCGGACGCAGACTGTCCCACCGCTCCCAGGTGGTGGTGGCTCCCTGTGCCACCGCGTAGAGCCAGGACGGGCACCGGGTCTGCGTGAGCAGCCGGTAGGCGGTTTCCAGGTGGCCCGTGTCGGTCAGGGCGTCGCAGATCAACGGCGTGCCCACGAACCCTGTCGCGATACGGGCGTCGTCGGCCAGGATCAGTTCCTCGAGCCGATCGCCCGCGCGTCTGCGCGCGTCCTCGCCGTCGAGCAGGCCGAAGGAGATCGCCAGGCAGTACGCGGTGGGTGCGTCGCTCGTCATCCGGCCCGAAGGAAGGACGTAGCGCTGCTGGAATGCCGTGGTCACCTCGTCGGCGAGCCGGGCGTACCGTGCGGCGTCGTCCGTTTCACCGAGAACCTCCGCCGACCATGACATGTGCCGGGCGGACCAGGCGAAGTAGGCCGTGGCGACCAGACCGGGATCGGTGCGGCCCGCACCCGGATCGTCAGGGGGCGCCGCGGGGTCGAGCCAATCGCCGAGCTGGAACCCGGTGTCCCACAGCCGGTCCGGGCCGGCCAACCGCTCCACGAGGTTCACCCAGGCCGTACCCATCGCATAGTGCCGTCTCAGCAGTTCCTCGTCACCGAAACGCTGGTAGAGGACCCACGGAGTCAGGGCCGCCACGTCGCCCCAGGCGGCTCCAGGCCGGATCGGCGTCCACATGGGGCCGCCGGGGATCACCGGCACGTACCAGGGCACGGTGCCGTCGGGGAGCTGCTCGACGCCCACGTCGGTCAGCCACGAGTCGAGCATGCCGGAGCAGTCGTAGAGGAAGCTGGCTGTCGGGGCGAAGACCTGGATGTCGCCTGTCCAGCCGAGACGCTCGTCGCGCTGGGGGCAGTCCGTCGGGATGTCGACGAAGTTGCCGCGCATGCTCCAGACGACGTTCTCGTGGAGACGGCTGATGCGTTCGTCACTGCAGGCGAACCAGCCGGTGCGGTTCATGGCCGTGTGGTGTACGAGCGCTGTGACGTCTTCGCCGCGCAGTTCTCCCGGCCAGCCGCTGATCTCCGCGTAGCGAAATCCGTGGAGGGTGAAGCGCGGCTGCCAGGTGCGAGGGCCGTCGCCGGCCAGGACGTAGGTGTCGGTGGCGTAGGCCTCTCGCAGGGGGCCGGTCGCCAGTTCGCCGTCCTGCAGCACTTCGGCGTGCCGAAGCCGGATTTCCGCTCCGGCCGGACCGTCGACGGTGATGCGTAGCCGACCTACCAGGTTCTGGCCGAAGTCCAGGATGTGACGGCCGTCGGAGGTCCGTTTGACGCCGGTCGGTGAGAGCTCTTCCGTGCAGCGGACAGGGGGGCCCGTCGGCGCGACGAGGGTCTGCGGATCCCGGCCGTGGACGGTGACGGGAGTCCACGCGACAGTGTCCGGGGCGTCGGGGGACGACCACCCCGGCACCTCCAGGCGCTCGTCGAAGTGCTCTCCCTCGTAGAGCCCGCTGGTGACGATCGGGCCGGGCGCGGCGCTCCACGACGCGTCGGTGGCGAGCAGAGTCACGGAGCCGTCGTCATGCGCGATCTCCAGTTGTGCGATCAGGGACTGATCCGTGCCGTAGATGTTGCGTGTACCGCCGTCGAATCCGAATCGGCCCCGGTACCAGCCGTCGCCGAGCCAGGCGCCGATGACGTTCTCACCGTCCGACAGGTGGGAGGTGACGTCGTAGGTCCGGTAGCGCAGCCGCTCGGGGTACACCGTCCACCCCGGGGACAGGGCGTCGTCTCCGACGCGTCCACCGTTGATCTCCACTTCGTACAGGCCGTGCGCGCTGACGTAGAGACGGGCCCGATGAACCGGCCGGGACAAGGTGAACTGTCTACGTACGCGTGCCGGGCGTCGCTCGGCGAGGGGGTCTTCCTCCCAGCCCGCGCCGACGGGCTGGGCCTGCCAGTCGGACGGCTGGAGCAGACCTGCCTCGACCGCGGCCGGCTCGCTCCACTCCGACGTGTTCCCGTCCGCGTCCCATGTGCGGACGCGCAGGACGACGCGCTCACGCGATCGCAGCGGTTGTTCGGGCCAGGGGACCAGGAGGTGGTCGGAGCCGGGGACGCGTCCGGTGCGGCGGGACCCGCCGTCACGGTTCAGTTCGAGTTCGTAGGCGGTCTGGGTCGTGGATCCGGCGGGAAGAGTCCAGGACAGGCGAGGTCGAGCGTGACCGGTGCCGAGGCCTTCAAGCAGGTGCTCGAATCTCACGGGGCCGGGGGAGTGCAGCATGGGTGGGCCTTTCACGTGCGCGGGGAGGACAGCTGCGAGTGCAGCGGGGTCATCCCTTCACTGCTCCTCCGGCCAGGCCCTTCATGACCTTCTGATTGAGGAAGAGATAGATCAGGAGCGTGCCGAAGACGTTGATGCAGATGGCGGCGAACAGCGGCCCGTACTGCGTGGCGCCGAACTCGCCGCTGAAGTTGAGCAGTCCGACCTGGATGGTCCTCAGGTCCTGGTTGTTGGTGAAGGTGAGGGCGATCAGCAGGTCGTTCCAGATGAAGAAGAACTGGACCAGGCCCACGGTCAGAACGGCGTTGCGGACCATGGGGACGCTGATGGACCAGAACGAGCGCAGGATGCCGGCGCCGTCGAGCGTCGCTGCCTCGAACATCTCGCGGGGGATGGTCTTGTAGTAGGTGGCCATCATGAACACGGTGAGCGGCAGACCGCTGCCCGTGTAGGTGAGAATCAGCGGCCACAGGGTGCCGGAGAGCCCGACCTGGAAGTACACCGTGAACAGGGGAAGCAGAATCATCTGCGCGGGAACCATGATGCCCGCGAGGAAGAGGAGCAAGGTGACGCTGCGCCCCTTCCAGACCATGATCTGGAGGGCGAACCCGGCCGCGGTGCCCATGAGTAGGATGAGGGCCAGGGACGGAAGCACGGCCAGAAGGCTGTTCTGTACGTAGAGGCCGATGTTGCCGGTGGTCCAGGCCTCGGTGTAGTTGCCCCACTCCCAGGTCGTGGGCAGGCTCCAGGAGGGGTTGTTGAGGTAGTCGTCGTTGGACTTGAGCGAGGTCAGAAACATCCACAGGAGCGGATACAGCTCGACGACCAGGAGGACTGCCACAATCGGCTTGATCCACAGCCCCCTCAGTCGCCTGCGGGTGGGTGGCTTGGTCCTGAGGGGAAGAGCGCGGGGCGAGAGCTTCTCGGGCGTGCCGACGGACATGGGTTCAGCCCTTCGTGAGGTCGCGCCGGGACAGGCGGAAGACGACGAGGCTCACGACGAGACTGAGCACCGTCAGCAGCAGCGCGATCGCGCTTCCGTAGCCGTAGTCGCTGTAGGTGAACGACGTCTGGAACATGTACAGGGTGAGTGGCGTGGTGTCGTTGCCGGGCCCGCCGTTGGTCAGGGCCACCACGGAGTCGAAGACCTTCAGGGTTCCGTTGATGCTGAAGATCAGCGATGACATCAGCACGGGCAGGGACAGCGGCAGGACGATGTGCCGGATGGTCTGCAGGCCGGACGCGCCGTCGAGCCGCGCGGACTCCAGTACCTCGTCGGGGATGTCCACCAGACCGGCGAACAGCAGGACGGCGTAGAAGCCCATGGAACGCCAGACGTCCATCAGGATGAGCACCCAGAAGGCGTTGCCGCCGTCGCTGAACCAGTCGACACTGCCGAGGCCGACCGCCTCCAGGAGTGCGTTGACCGGGCCGTTCTGCGGTGCCACCTGGAACATCTGCTTGAAGAGGAGGCCGACGGCTACGGTCGGCAGGATCACAGGGAAGAAGACCAGCGTGCGGATGAGCGCGGAGGCCTTCTTGAGGAAGAAGACGTAGAGCAGCGCGAGCAGGTAGCCGGCTACGACCTGCCCGGCCGTCACGGCCACGGCGTACTTCAGGGTGAACCACAGGGCTTCGTGGACTGCTTCGTCGGTGAGCAGTCGTTCGAAGTTCGCCACGCCGTTGCCGGTGAAGCCGTTGATGGCGTTGCCTTTGGTGAAGGCGTACCCCAGTGACCACACCATGGGAACCAGCATGATCAGTGAATAGACGAGCAGCGCGGGACCTATCAGGATCAGAATCGCCCTGCGGTCACCGAGTACACGGTGCATGAGTGGAGTCCAGTTCGTAGATGGGGCGGGCCCGGCACGGTCCCGGGCCCGCCGTCTGTCACGCATGCCGGGTGCGGGAGGCCGGCGGCAGGTGCGTCCCTCGGGCCAGGGGCACCTGGAGGGTCAGTTGGACGCCAGGGCGTCCTGAACCGTCTTCATGAACTCCTGCGCGCTCATGGAGCCGGTGACCAGTCCGGGGGCGCTCGTGTTGCTGATGGTCGTGGCCTTGGTGCTGAACAGGGCCTCGAACCAGAGCACGTTCTGCTTGGACTCGCCGATGGTCCTGCGGACCTGGGTCGTCACCTCGTTGGAGTCCTTGACCTCGGTGTTGACCTTGAATCCGGAGATCGCTCCCTGGTCTTCGAGCACCGTGCTGCCGTAGTTCTTGGCGATGCAGGTGACCCAGGCGCCCGTCTTGTCGTCGAAGGACTTCGCGCCCAGCGTCACGCCGAGGCCGATGTTCGACGGGTACTGGTCGATGGACCCCTTGCCGCCGGAGACCGCCGGGAAGGGCATGAAGCCGACGTTCTCGGCGCCGATCTTGTTCTGCTCGGGGTTGGAGATGCTCGCCAGGGCCCAGCTGCCCATGTAGAACATGCCGGCCTTGCCGTTCAGGAAGGTGTTCATGGCCGTGTCGTAGTCGATGGAACCGACACTCTTGCCGAAGTAGCCCTTCTTGCCGAGGTCGGCGATCTCCTGCGCGGCCTTCACGTACTCGGGGTCGGTGAGGTTCGCCTTGCCGTCGGCGACGGCCTTCATCGCCTCGGGACCCAGAGTGCGGTACAGGTACCCGCTGACCAGGCGGGTGATGGGCCAGCCCTGCTGCCCGGAGGCGGCGAACGGCTGCACGCCTGCCTTGTCGAGCTTCTGCGCCGCGGCCTTGAGCGCGTCCCACGTCGCCGGAGTGGTGATGCCGTTGTCCGAGAAGATCTTCTTGTTGTAGAAGATCCCCTCGATGTTGTACTCGTAGGGCAGGACCGCGAGCTTGTCGTTGTACAGCGCCTTGATCGTGGAGATCGCCGCCGGTTCGAGTTCTTCGTAGGCTCCGAGCGCCTTGAGCTCCTTCTCCAGGTCAGCGAGCTTGCCCGACGAGTTCAGCTCGTTGGTCAGGGCCGGCGCGTTACCCGCGGCGAACTGGACCGGCAGCGCGTCCTGGCCGGCGAGCAACTGGAGCTTCTGGTCGAGACTGGCCTGCGGGACGGTCTCGACCTTCAGCGACTGCGCTTCGTTCTCCTTCTTGCACGCGTTCTTCGAGAGCGTGGTCAGGGCGTTGCGCACGGTGGTGTTCTCCGTGGCGCTGAGGTAGCTGAACTCCTTCGCCCCCTCGGCGGCTCCGGATCCGCCGCCGCAGGCGGAGGCGACGAGCACGACCGCGGATGTCGCGGCGGTCAGGCCGGCGAGACGCGTGTTTCTGGCACGGGACAGATGAGTGGTCACAGCTGGCTCCTGAGGTGCGGGAAAGGGCCGGAGGCAAGGGAGGCAGGGTTCGAGAAGGGAACCCGCAGAAGACGAGTGTGTAGAACGTTCTTCACTCGAAGTGGCACCACCCTGCACTCCGGCACTGCTGCCGTCAAGACATGAGGGCGTAACGTTCCCGAAAACGGGCTGTACCCGGCACTGTGCCTGCGTGCCATGATGTAGACCGTTGTTCACACTGACGGGATGCAAGGGGGAGCGGCCAGCCATGGAGCCGACATCTGAACGCAAGAAGCGGGTGACCATCACGGACGTGGCACGTCACGCGGGTGTGTCCACCGCTGCCGTCTCCAAGGTGCTCCGCAACGCCTACGGCGTGAGCGATGCCATGCGCGACAGGGTGCGCGCATCCATGGCCGAACTCGAGTACCGTCCGCATGCCGCCGCCCGCGGCATGCGGGGCCGGACCTACACGATCGGTGTCCTGCTCGACAACATCCGCAACGCCTTCTTCGCGGACATCCTCGACGGCATCCGGGACGAACTGCACCAGAGCGACTACACCGTCCTCATCGGCGCCGCGGGATTCGACGCGGACGACCAGGCACGCACGATCCGCTCCATGGCCGACCGGCAGATGGACGGAATGATCCTCATCGCACCCAGCTCACCGCGCAGCGAAGTGCTCGCCACGGCCAGGACCCTTCCCACTGTCGTCATCGGGCACCACGACCCGTCCGACGCCTACGACTCGGTCGTGGACGCCGACGGCGCCGGCGCAGCGCTGGTCGTGGACCACCTCGTCGCCCTCGGGCACCGGCGCATCGCCCTGGTGTCGGCAGCGGGCACCAAGGGCAGCATGTGGCAGCTCACCCCCGAAGCCGTTCTCACCGACGGCTACCGCAAGGCGATGGCCCGCCACGGGCTCAAGGCGGAAACGCAGGTCGTGCACGCCAGTTACTCCGACGACGGCGGTTACAAAGCGGGCATGCAGCTCCTCACGGCCGAGCGGCGCCCGACCGCGATCATGACCGGAGCGGACGTGGCCGCACTGGGGGTGTATCGCGCCACCGACAGCCTCGGACTCAAAGTCCCCGACGACCTCTCCCTCGTCGGCTACAACAACACGGCGATCGCGGCCCTCAGCTCCGTCCAGCTCGCCAGCGTCGACCAGGCCGGCCACACCATGGGGTCAGCGGCAGCGCGCATGCTCATCGAACGCGTCGAAGGCCGCCGCGACCGTGCGATGCAGTCCACCATGACACCCCGCCTCGTCGTCCGCCGGACCACCGCGGAACCCGCACGCGTCTGACCTGCCGCCCGCGGCAGCCCATGGACGCCGCGGGCAGCAGGACCCCTACGCGTGGAAGGTGCGCATGCCCGCCCCCACCGTGACCGGCTCCAGCCCCGGCAGATCCACCACGGCCTCGCAGCCCGGCGGCACCGTCACCTCGACCGTCAGGCGGCCCTCCGTCCTCCGCCACGACACCTCCGCGCGCCCGTACGGGGTGTCGTGCGCGGCACGTGCGCGGCTCAGTCCGCCGCCCGGGCGCGGCCGCACCAGCAGCGTGCGGTAGCCGGGAGCCGCGGGGGCCAGGCCGGCGACCGTGCGGTGCAGCCAGTCGGCCACCGTGCCGAGCGCGTAGTGGTTGAAGGAGGTCATCTCACCGGGATTGACGCTGCCGTCCGCCAGCATGCTGTCCCAACGCTCCCACGTCGTGGTGGCGCCCATGTCCACCTGGTACAGCCACGACGGGCAGGACCTTTCCGTCAACAGCCGGTACGCCGCGTCCTCGTGACCGGTCGAGGTCAGCGCGTCGCAGACGAGGGGAGTGCCGAGGAAGCCCGTCGCCACCGTGAACCCCGCCTCCGCCACCAGGTCCGCCAGCCTCGCTCCCGCGGCGGCACGTTCGCCGTCGCCCTCCAGCAGGCCGAAGCCGATGGCCAGCGCGTACGCGGTCTGCGTATCCGCCGCCAGCCGCCCCTGCCCGTCCGTGAAGGTACGGACGAACGCGTCCCGGACCTCCCGCGCAAGCGCCGCGTAGCGCTCCTGGTCGACGGGGCGGCCGAGCAGGCCGGCGACCTCGGCGAGGACGGACGCACTGCGCGCGAAGTACGCCGTGCACACCAGGGCCTTCGGCGTGCGGCTCTGCGCCGCCTCCTCCGGTGGTGCTGCCGGGTCCAGCCAGTCACCGAACTGGAAGTCGTCCCGCCAGACGCGATCCGGGTCCGCCGCCTTCTCCACCGTGTCGACCCACCGGTGCATGTCCCTGTACTGGCGCTCCAGCAGGCCGAGATCGCCGTAGCGCTCATAGAGGGCCCAGGGCACCAGGACGGCCGCATCGCCCCACCCGGCCATGGGGTGATTGCCCTCCGGGACCTCGAAGGGAAGGATCACGGGGATCTGGGGCGACCAGTTCGGCGTGACCCCGCCGGGGTCTCTGTCCGTGTCTGCCGCGAGGTCCTTCAGCCAGGACGCCAGCAGGCCGGCGCAGTCGTACAGGAACGCGGCCGTCGGCGCGAAGACCTGGATGTCACCCGTCCAGCCCAGCCGCTCGTCACGCTGCGGGCAGTCCGTCGGAATGTCCAGGAAGTTGCCGCGCATGCTCCACACGACGTTCTCGTGCAGGCGGTTGAGCCCCTCATCGGAACAGTCGAAGTAGCCGGTACGCCGCATGTCGCTGTGGATGACCACGGCGGAGACGTCCTGGGGGCGCAGAGTGCCGGGCCAGCCGCTGATCTCGGCGTACCGAAAACCGTGCGTCGTGAACCGTGGCTCCCACGTCTCGCCCACCGCCGAGCCCCGCACCACATAGCGGTCGGTCGAGGTCGCGTTCCTCAGGGGCCTGGTGCACAGCTCTCCGTCCTCCAGTACCTCCGCGTGGCGCAGGACGACGGTCGCTCCGTTCTCACCGCTGACGGTGATCCGCAGGCGACCCACCAGGTTCTGCCCGAAGTCGACGACGTAACGCCCATCCGGTTTCCGCGCGACGGACGCCGGTTCGAGTACCTGGGTGCGCCGTACCGGCGGGCCGTCCGCGGCCACCAGGACTCCCGGGTCGAGAGGCACTTCGGCGACCGGCGACCAGCCCGAGGTGTCGTGCCCCGCGGCCGACCATCCGGGCCGCTCCCGCCGGGCGTCATACGTCTCGCCTTCCAGCAGTCCGCTCGCGAGTACCGGCCCGTCCGCACAGCGCCAGGTCGGGTCGGTGACGACCGTGAGGCGAGAGCCGTCCGCCAGGATGATCTCGAGTTGGGCCAGCACCGCGGTGCGTTCGCCGTAGATGTCACGGATCCCGCCGTTGAAACCCAGTCGGCCCCGGTACCAGCCGTCGGCCAGGTGAGCGCCCCAGGCGTTGGCACCGGGCCGCAGCAGGTCCGTGACGTCGTAGGTGCGATAGCGGAGCCGGTCGTGGTAGCTGGTCCAGCCGGGGGAGAGGACGTCGTCGGTGACGGGGAGCCCATTGATCTCCATGTCGAAGACGCCGAGCGCCGATGTGTACAGGCGTGCCGCCATGACGGGTTGAGCGATCGCGAACTCGTGCCGCAGCAGGTAGGCGGGACGAGGATCCGCAGGAGCGGAGACGTCGTCGCAGAGCGGGGTGATGGCGGCAGCGCTCCAGTCCACTGCCTGCAGGAGGCCGGCTTCGACCGGGGCGTAGTCGCTCCACGGCCCCGGCGGCCCGGATCCCCGGACACGTACACGCACCTCGCGACGTTCCCGTGATTCCAGAGGGGTGCCTACCCAGGGGACGAGCACGCTGTCGGCGCTCTCGACCCGGCGGCTCGCGATGCGGCCGGCCCCGTCCCGTACCTCGATCTCGTAGCCGCGCTGCTGCTCTGCGCCGTCGGGGGGATCGGGCGCGACGGTCCAGCTGAGCCGCGGTGACGGCTCACCGATGCCGAGGGGATCACGGTGATGTTCGAATCGGATGTCTCTGACGTGCACGTGCAGGTCCTTATCGGGAAGAGGGGGCCGCATAGCGCAGTCCGTGGCCGAAGGCGTGGACGGGGGCGGTGCTCTGCTGCGGCTGATCGGGGTGACCGGCCGTGACCTCTGCCATCGACCGGGGCAACTGGAACGGCAGTTGGCCCTCGGGAGCGAATCGCCCGAAGAGCACGTCCAGCACGGCACGGTCGTCCGCCCCGTAGTCCGCGAGCAGGGCGAGCGCGCGCTCGGAGATCTCGGGGATGATCGCGGGCCGTTCCAGACGGATCACCACGACCGTCGGCACCCGGCCCAGCAGACGGAGGATCTCGTCGAGTCTCGGCTGAGTGAAGTCGAGCCGGCCCGCGCGGAAGAAGGACTCGAACACGCCCGGCCGGGGTTCGTACGGGGTGTCCAGCCGCAGCACGGCGAAGTCGGCGGCGGCGGGCTCGGGCACGACGTCGGCGTACTCGGCAGCGGTGCCGGCGTCCATGCCGTCGAGGTACAGCCGTGGCCGACCGGTGAGCGGCAACGGGGCGGTCGCGCCGGCCCTGCCGTTGGTCAGCAGGGTCAGCGAGCGCCGCTGAGCCCGATCGCCGGCGGCCCGGAAGTCGGCGCGGCCGACGGTCGCCTCCGCCACGTCCGGATCGACGTAGCGGCGTTCGTCGAAGAGCCCGAGGCGGAACTTCTCGGCCAGCAGCAGGCTCACCGAGGCGTCCAGGCGGGACTCGGCGAGTTCGCCCGACCGGACGAGATCGACGACCATGTCGTAGCAGGTCTCGCCGCCGAATTGGTCGACTCCGGCGTTCAACGCCTTCAAGAGTCGCTGCTTGGGCGTCAGGTGCTCGACGCCCCAGGCACGCGCTGCCTGCGGCTCACCCATGACGTTGCCGTCGGTGAGTACGCCCCAGTCGGCGACGACGATGCCGGTGAAGCCCAAGCGCTCGCGGAGCAGGCCGGTCAGGATGCCCCGGTTGAAGCCGAAGGCGACTTCCTCGTACTCCGTGCCCACGGGCATGCCGTAGTACGGCATGACCTGCGTTGCGCCGGCGGCGATGCAGGCGGCGAAGGGCTTCAGGTGGTGCTCGAAGAAGCCGCCGGGGTAGACCTGCTCGCGGCCGTAGGGGAAGTGCGGGTCTTCGCCGTCCTTCTGGGGGCCGCCGCCGGGAAAGTGCTTCACCATCGCCGCGACGCTGTCGGGCCCCAATTCGTCTCCTGGGCCTCGCAGGCCCTCAATGTACGCGGCGGCCAGGCGTGCGGTGAGATCGGCGTCCTCGCCGAACGTGCCGGAGATGCGGGACCAGCGAGGCTCGGTGGCGAGGTCGACCTGGGGGTGCAGAGCGACACGCAGTCCGACGGAGAGATATTCGCGCCGTACGGTGTCCGCGAAGTCGCGCACGAGACCGGCGTCACGCACCGCGGCCAGGCCCAGAGTCTCGGGCCACTGGGAGAAGGGGCCTGCATGCATACCGGTCCCGGGGTTGTCCGTGAAGGCGTGCCGAGGATCGGTGGACAGCGTCACCGGGATACCGAGGCGGGTATCGGCGGCCAGTTCCTGGAGACGGTTGTGCCACTCGGCCATCTCCCGCGCTCCGGCGGACCCGAGCAGATTGAAATGCGTCATGTGGCGATCGAGAACCATCTGCCGCGCGGTGGCGCCACCGGGGGCCCTTTGCGGGTCGTCGGCGAGTCCGCCGTTCTCACCCGTCATCACCATCGTGTGGAAGAGCTGACCGGCCTTCTCCTCCACGGTCATGCGGTGGAGAAGGTCCGTGACGCGCTCGGCCACCGGACGGTGTGCCTGTTGGTAGACGAGGGGCTTCTGGGCCAATGGTCGAGGCATGGCGGTCTCCCTGGCGAAGTGATCGATGCCGTCCTCGCGTGGAACCGGGCGGGCGGCTGCGCCGGAGGCGGGGAGGCGGCGGGGCTGCGAAATGCGAAGAACGCCGTGGCAGCGACGGCTTCGCCAGACCGCACGGCCCGCAGACGGCCCGACCGTAACCTAAAAACAGATGGCCTTGTAGGTTTTTAGTGCTGTGGTGTGAGGCACACCCCGGCCCGGCGGGCCGGGAGCTGGAGGCCGTGTGCCTTCGTATGCTCGACCCATGTCCGCCCCCGAGGAAGCACCCCACCAGGCCGAACCGGCCCCGGCGCGCCCCCGTGCGCGCCGCCGCACGGGCACCTACCGTGCCGCTGACCAGCGACGCGGAGAGATCCTCGACGCCGCCGTTCGCCAGTTCGCGCGCAAGGGCTACCTCAGCACCTCCATGCAGAAGGTCGCGGAGGATGTCGGCATCTCGCACACCGGCCTCCTGCACCACTTCCCCAGCAAGCGCCACCTCCTGATGGCTGTCCTGGAGGCCCGGGAGGACCAGGCCGTCACTCGGTTCTACGGCGAACTCGACCCGCAGGCCCCCGATGTGGTGCGTCTGCTGGGCCTCGTCGCGGCACAGTCGCGCCTGAACGTCTCGCAGCCCGGGCTGATGCAGATGTACGCCGTCCTCGCGGCCGAGGCCGGGAGCGAGGAGCACCCCGCGCACGCCTACTTCCAGCAGCGCTACGAACGCGTCATCACCGTCATCGACTCGGCGATCCTGCACGGCATCACCGCCGGAGTCGTGATCCCCGGCACCGACGGAAGGGCCGTGGCCCGGGAGATGCTCGCCGTCGCGGACGGACTTCAGATCCAGTGGGCCCTGTCCGGCGGATCGCTCGACCTGCCTGCCGCCCACCGGGAGTACCTCGACCGCGTCTGTCGGCGGATCACCGTCTCCGGCCAAGGGCTCGGGCCGGCGGACTGACCCCAGGGCGGCCGACATGGAGCACGGCCGCTCGGGCTGAAACCTTTCAATCGGTTCACCGCGGAGGCTTGACAGCGCTGCAGGGCGCTCCATAACGTCCGCGTAGAACGTTTTACATTCGAGAAGGAGCTCTCGTTGCCCTCCCTCACGTCCGTCAAGGCCGCCCTGGCGACCCAGGCCATCGAGACCCCCTCCTGGGCCTACGGGAACTCCGGAACCCGCTTCAAGGTGTTCGCACAGCCCGGCGTCCCCCGGTCAGCCTTCGAGAAGCTGGACGACGCCGCCCGCGTCCACGCCCACACCGGTGTCGCCCCGACGGTGGCCCTGCACATTCCCTGGGACAAGGTCGACGACTACGCCGCCCTCGCCAAGCATGCGGAGGACCAGGGCCTTCGGCTCGGCACGATCAACAGCAACGTCTTCCAGGACGACGACTACAGGCTGGGCAGCGTCTGCCACCCTGACGCCGCAGTGCGCCGCAAGGCCATCGATCACCTGCTCGCATGCGTCGACGTCATGGACGCCACCGGATCCCGGGACCTCAAGCTGTGGTTCGCCGACGGCACCAACTACCCCGGACAGGACGACATCCGCGCACGCCAGGACCGTCTGGCCGAAGCCCTTTCCGAGGTCTACACCCGTCTCGGTGACGACCAGCGCCTGCTGCTCGAGTACAAGTTCTTCGAGCCCGCCTTCTACACCACCGACGTACCCGACTGGGGCACCGCCTACGCGCACTGCCTCAAGCTCGGAGACAAGGCCAAGGTCGTCGTCGACACCGGGCACCACGCACCGGGCACCAACATTGAGTTCATCGTCGCCAGCCTGCTGCGCGAGAACAAGCTGGGCGCCTTCGACTTCAACTCCCGCTTCTACGCGGACGACGACCTCATGGCCGGAGCCGCCGACCCGTTCCAGCTGTTCCGGATCATGTACGAGGTGGTCCGCGGCGGCGGCTACACCCCCGACACCGCGTTCATGCTCGACCAGTGCCACAACATCGAGGCCAAGATCCCCGCGATCATCCGCTCGGTGATGAACGTGCAGGAAGCCACGGCCAAGGCGCTCCTCATCGACCGCGAAGGCCTTTCCGCCGCGCAGACCAGCGGCGACGTCCTCGCGGCCAATGCCGTTCTGATGGACGCCTACAACACCGACGTCCGGCCGCTGCTCGCCGACGTCCGCAGCGAACGGGGCCTCGACCCCGACCCCATCTCCGCGTACCGACGCTCCGGCTGGGCCGACCGGATCGCCACCGAACGCGTCGGCGGAGCCCAGGCCGGCTGGGGCGCCTGAACCACCCCATCACCCGCAGACCCCGAGCGCTCACCACCTCCCCGAAGGACCCGTCATGGCACCCGCCCTCCACCCCGAAGCAGCCGAACTGCTCGAACGATCACGCCGCCTGGGCGCGGACCCCCGCAACACCAACTACGCCGGCGGCAACACCTCCGCCAAAGGCACCGCCACCGATCCCGTCACCGGGCACGACACCGAACTGATCTGGGTCAAAGGCTCGGGGGGCGACCTCGGCACCTTGACGGAGAGCGGCCTCGCCGCCCTGCGAGTCGACCGGTTGCGCGCCCTCGCCGACGTCTACCCCGGGGTGGAGCGCGAGGACGAGATGGTCGCCGCGTTCGACTACTGCCTGCACGGCAAGGGCGGCGCCGCACCGTCCATCGACACCGCGATGCACGGACTCGTGGACGCCGCTCACGTCGACCACCTCCACCCGGATTCCGGCATCGCGCTGGCCTGCGCCGCCGATGGCGAGAAGCTGACCGCCGAGTGCTTCGGCGACCGTGTGGTCTGGGTGCCCTGGCGGCGTCCCGGCTTCCAGCTCGGCCTCGACATCGCCGCCGTGAAGGCGGCCAACCCGCAGGCCATCGGCTGTATCCTCGGCGGCCACGGAATCACCGCCTGGGGCGACACCAGCGAGGAGTGCGAGGCCAACTCGCTGCACATCATCCGCACCGCCGAGGCCTTCCTGGCCGACAAGGGCGAGGCCGAGCCGTTCGGGCCGGTGCTCGACGGGTACGCGGCACTGCCCGAGACCGAACGGCGGGAGCGGGCCGCCGCCCTCGCCCCCCACATCCGGGCGATCGCCTCCCGGGACCGGGCGCAGGTCGGACACTTCGATGACTCCGAAGCCGTTCTGGACTTCGTCGCCCGCACCGAGCACCCCCGCCTGGCCGCGCTCGGTACCTCCTGCCCCGACCACTTCCTGCGCACCAAGATCCGCCCGCTGGTCCTGGACCTGCCCCCGGCCGCCCCGCTGGAGGAGACGCTGGCCCGGCTGGACGAACTCCACACGGCCTACCGCGAGGAGTACGCCGCCTACTACCAGCGGCACGCCGCACCGGACTCACCCCCGATGCGCGGCGCCGACCCCGCGATCGTCCTGATCCCGGGCGTGGGCATGTTCTCCTTCGGCAAGGACAAGCAGACCGCCCGGGTGGCGGGGGAGTTCTACCTCAACGCGATCAACGTGATGCGGGGCGCCGAAGCGGTTTCCGCGTACGCGCCGATCGAGGAGTCTGAGAAGTTCCGTATCGAGTACTGGACGCTGGAGGAGGCCAAGCTCCAGCGGATGCCGAAGCCCAAGCCTCTCGCCACCCGCGTCGCGCTCGTCACGGGTGCCGGCTCCGGCATAGGCAAGGCCATTGCCCGCCGACTGGCCGCGGAGGGCGCCTGCGTGATCGTCGCCGATCTGAACGGTGACAACGCCGCCATGGTCGCCGACGAGTTGGGCGGCCCCGACAAGGCCGTGGCCGTCACCGTCGATGTCACGTCCGAGGACCAGATCGCCGCCGCGTTCCGGCAGGCCGCGCTGGCCTTCGGCGGAGTGGACCTGATCGTCAACAACGCCGGGATCTCCATCTCCAAGCCGCTGCTGGAGACCACCGCCAAGGACTGGGACCTCCAGCACGACATCATGGCCCGCGGCTCGTTCCTCGTCTCGCGAGAGGGCGCCCGGTTGATGGCCGCACAGAAGCTCGGCGGCGACATTGTCTACATCGCCTCCAAGAACGCCGTCTTCGCCGGTCCCAACAACATCGCCTACTCCGCCACGAAGGCGGATCAGGCCCACCAGGTGCGCCTGCTCGCCGCCGAACTCGGCGAGCACGGCATCCGCGTCAACGGGGTCAACCCCGATGGCGTTGTCCGCGGCTCCGGGATCTTCGCCGACGGCTGGGGAGCACAGCGCGCGGCGACCTACGGCATCGAGGAGGACAAGCTCGGCGAGTTCTACGCCCAGCGCACCATCCTCAAGCGCGAGGTGCTCCCCGAGCACGTCGCCAACGCCGTCTTCGCGCTGACCGGCGGCGACCTCACCCACACCACCGGGCTGCACATCCCCGTCGACGCGGGCGTCGCCGCGGCCTTCCTGCGCTGACACCCCCAGGCGCCTGCCGCCCGGCTACCTGACCGGGCCGAGCCGCAGGCACGTCGCCGACGGGACGGAGCCACTCATCCCCGCACAGCGCTCCGCCCCGTCGGCGGCCCCCGAACAAGCACACCGAGGACCCACGTGACCACGACCACCCGATCGCACGCCCACTCCTCCACGTACGCCGCCGTGGACCTCGGAGCCACCAGCGGCCGCGTCATGCTGGGCCGCGTGGGCAGAGGGCACCTCGACCTCACCGAAGTACAGCGATTCGACAACACACCCCTGCGCTTGGCCGACGGGCTGCACTGGAACATCACCGCACTCTTCCAGAGCACCCTAGACGGACTGCGCATCGCGGGAAAGGCCGCCGACATCGCGTCCATCGGCATCGACACCTGGGCCGTCGACTACGGCCTTCTCGACGCCGACGGCACCCTCATCGGCTCACCGTTCCACTATCGGGATGCCCGCACCGACCACACGGCCCGCCGCGTGACCAAGACCTTCGACGAGAGCGAGCTCTACCGCATCACCGGCCTGCAGCACCTCCCCTTCAACACGATCCACCAGATCGCCGCCCACCGGACGACGGCAGCCTTCCCCGCCGCGGCGAAGCTGCTGCTCATTCCCGACCTCCTCACCAACTGGCTCACCGGAACAGTCGGCGCGGAGGTGACGAATGCCTCCACGACCGGTCTCTTCGACGTGAGCAAGGCGACTTGGTCCCTCCCACTGCTCAGGCAACTCGGCATACGCCCGTCACTCCTTCCACCCCTGCGCCGGCCCTGCGACCCCGCAGGCACCCTCCTTCCACACATCGCCACCGTGACCGCTCTGCCCGCGAGGACCCCGCTGACCACCGTCGCCTCCCACGACACCGCCTCCGCCGTCGCAGCCGTGCCCGCCAGGGACGACCAATTCGCATACATCTCCTGTGGCACCTGGTCTCTTGCCGGACTGGAACTCGACACACCTGTCCTCACCGAGACATCCAGGCGGGCCAATTTCACGAACGAACAGGGCATCGACGGCACCATCCGCTACCTGCGGAACATCATGGGCATGTGGCTCCTCGAGGAGTGCCGCCGCACCTGGGACGAGCAAGGCCTCCCCACCCACCTGCCCGGTCTGCTCACAGCAGCCGAGCACGCCGAGCCCTTCGCCTCGGTCATCGACCCCGACGACCCTTCCTTCCTGGCTCCGGGCGACATGCCACGCCGTATCAGGGACTTCTGCCTACGCACCGGACAACCTGTCCCCACCAACCAAGGCGCCGTTGTCCGGTGCATCCTGGAGAGCCTTGCGCTGGCGCACCGCGCGGTACTCGCCCGAGCCGCCACGCTCGCGCGACGCACCATCACCAGAATCCACCTCGTGGGCGGTGGCTCCCGCAACGCGCTGCTCTGCCAGCTGACCGCAGACGCCACAGGGCTACCCGTCACCGCAGGACCCGCGGAGGCCACAGCACTCGGCAACGTCCTGGTCCAAGCACGCGCGACCGGCGTTGTCAGCGACCTGGGCCACATGCGAGCACTCATCGCCGACACACAGGCCCTGCGCCAGTACACGCCCCAGGGACGGCAGACGGACTGGGACACCGCCGCAGCCCGGCTGAGACCATGAACGACACTGGCCAGTCCTCTCAGGCCGCCCGCTCTCCGGGCCCCAGCATCAAGTATGTCGCGCACCACGCGGGCGTGTCCGTGGGGACCGTCTCCAACGTGCTCAACACCCCCCGCCGCGTCTCGGAACGCACCCGAGAGCGGGTCCAGACCGTGATCAAGGAACTGGGCTACGTCCGCAGCGAGCACGCCCGCCAACTCCGCGGTGGCCGAAGCCGCCTGCTCGCCCTCCTGGTCCTCGACCTGGCAAACCCCTTCTACGTGGAGATCGCCCGCGGCGCCGAGACGGCAGCGCGGGCTGCCGGACTGGGCGTTATGGTCTGCAGCAGCGGCCGGGGTGGCACGGACGAGTCGCACTACCTCGACCTGTTCGCGGAACACCGTGTACGCGGTGTCCTGGTCACGCCCGCCGCCACCAGGACGCCGGCCCTCGGAGCCCTCCGCCGACAAGGCATCCCCTATGTCCTGGCGGACTGCCGGGCCACTGGCCCGGACACCTGCTCCGTGTCCGTCGACGACGTCACGGGCGGCGAGATGGCCGGCCGGCACCTCGCTGCCGCAGGTCACCGGTCGATCGCCTATGTCAGGGGACCCGCTCACCTGCGTCAAGTAGCCGACCGTGGAACCGGCCTGCTCCGCGCACTCGCCGAGGCGGGCCAAACGGACCACGTCACGGAGATCCCCTCTGACACTGCTGACGTATCAGCTGGGAGGGACGCACTCGCGCGCCTGCTCGGCCTGGCCCGGAGGCCGTCCGCAGTCTTCTGCTCCAACGACCTGATGGCCCTGGGTGTGCTGCAGGCCGCCTACGAGGCCGGCATCAGCGTGCCGCGTGACCTGGCCATCGTCGGCTACGACGACATCGAGTACGCAGCGGCCGCGGCTGTGCCACTGACCTCCGTGCGCCAACCGGCATACGAACTCGGCTCCCGGGCCGTAGACCTCCTCCTTGGCGAGGCCAGCGGCAGCGCTGGCGGTGCCCATACCCATCGGAACATTGTCTTGCGGCCCGAGCTCGTCGTGCGAAAGTCAACACGCAGCTGAACCGCCAGTCCGCAAGGTAGAACTGACCTGCTCCAGCGCAACGCTGCTCCTCCGCGCTTGGCGGATATCTTGGCAGTTGCCTTAACGGAGTTTGGTGGATACAAATCGCGACAATGCAAACCGGCAGGTTGGTCTGTCGTTCCTCGGGTAAGGCTGCGTGCCGTCACTGTAGGAGTGATATCCGGCCGCACCAAGTGAGAGAGGCCCAGCTACGAGCAGGGCTGGGCGAGCGGTCCTGCGCGGCGACGCACACCTGGGGAGGATGCACACGATCGTGCATCAAACCGCTGACCATCTGTCCCTGCGCTCTGGTGCTTGGTTCCTGAACCCTGTGCCGCGTCTCCAGCCCTGTGTTGCGCGTTCGACAGAGCTCAGAGCGCGGCCAGCTCCTCCGCGACTTCCCGCAGTCCTGCCGGGGAGAGCTCCCCGCCTGCGAGCGCGACCAGGTCGATGAGCGGTGTGGCTCCGACGACCTGGAGGAGTTCGGAGTCGACGAGTCCCGGCAGGTGACGGCGCAGCACCTCCACCGCGACGGGGTCGGATATCAGGGCCTTGACGGGAGTGCGGAGCGTAAGGCGGCCGGCCGGGTAGTCGTCGGCGCGTGGCAGTGGTTCGGCCGATTCGCCCGCCTGGGCCGCCTGCGCACGGGCCAGCAGATGCTCCTGGCCCACCGGCCCTCCCGCCGGCAGCCCGAGCCGTTCGTACTGGCTGGGCGGCGCGTCCGTGGCCCGCATCAGTTCCACCAGGAGGGGAGCCATCCGCAGTTCGGCCGAGTCGTCGAGGAGAGGGGTGCGCTGCTCGGGATCGCTCTGGAGGTCGAAGAGGAGGGTGCCGTGCCGGTACGGGTTGAAGAAGGTTTGGCTGGGGGTGCGCAGGGTCGGCACGCCCTTGGCGAAGGTGAACTGCTCACCGTCACAGCCGACGACCTGTGCACCCGCCCTGAACTCCTGCGGGAATGCTTCGGGCCGGCCACGACAAGTCCGCTCCACACGAGCGTGGGCGGTACAGCCGCCGCCCCCTGACTACGCCCGATCGCCTACCAGCACATGCCCGAAGTCCTGCTTCCGTAGGCTCTGCAGACCTCCAACCCTTGGGGGTGCCGCAGCGGACAGCGCCGTAAGGAACGAACACCCTCAGTACAGCCGCGGGGAACGGTCGGCTGGGGGATGTGGGCGGCGCAGGAGCGGACTGCAAGGGACGGATCGGCCGCTATGCGGTACGGATGGGGAGACACAAGCGCGGTGCGGGTGCCGTCCGGGTCGGAGAGAAGTGGATCGCCCAAGCCCTCGGCGGCACTTCCGCGGGACGTGCTGATGCCGACGAAGTGCAGATCAGGGTTGCCGCTGGGCTCAAATGGTTCGTATTGGAGACTTCGGTCGAGGATGAGCTCGACGAGGTCAAGCGGAACGGTCGCCAGGTACTTCTGGAGTGGTCGGCTGAGCCAACGGTGGTGCAGCCGACCGTTGTCGGGGTCTTGAAACTCGTCTACACGAGGACGGCCTGGCTAACGGCCTCGTCGATGTAGCGGGGTTCGTTCAGGGGGTGGCCCGCGTACGTCAGGAAGGGCGCCGACGCCATCGCGACGTCGGTCCCGATGAGATCGGCACCCCGGCATGGCGAGGATTCCTTTCACCGGCGCCGCTTCAGTAAAGCCCTGTCCGCCGTGCGACGTCCTCGCCGTGCTGCATGCGCTTTCTGGCCTCGTCGCCCAGTGCCTTGATGACGCCCGCCACGACGGTCTCCAGCACGGCGAGGGTCGGCACGAGGCTGTCGTAGGGGGAGGGCGCCGTGACCCGGCTGGGCAGTACGACCTCGGCGTGCGGTGCGGCGGGGGAGAGCCAGGTGTCGGTGAACAGGACCACTTTGCCGCCCTGCTCCTGGACGAGTGCCGCCATGGTGGTCTTGTCGCTCTCGTAGCGGCGGTAGTCGAAGACGACCAGCACGTCGCGCCGGGTGAGCGCGGCGAGGACCGCGGTGCGTTCGACGTCACGGTCGGGCAGGAACCGCACGTCGTCCCGCAGTTGCATCAGGTGCAGGCCGAGGTACTGGGCGAGCAGGTGGGTGAAACGGCCACCGGCCAGGGTGATGCGGCGCTTCCGGTCCGAGAGGAGCCGTACCGCGTGTTCGAAGTCGTGCGGTGGCAGTTCGGCGAGGGTGGCGGTGACGGCCCCGGTGAAGACCTGGCTGCCGCGCCGCAGGAGCGCCGAGTCCGGGCCGGTGTCCTCCTGAGTCCTTCGGCGCGTGCCGTCGTCCGGCGTGCCCCCGTCCCTGCCCTCGTCCGCTTCGCTCCGGCCGAAGCCGGCCGACTCGTAGAGGGAGAGCGGGGAGGCGTTGCGCGCGTCGAGTTCTTCGCGCAGGACGGCCTGGAAGTCGGGGAAGCCCTGGTAGCCGAGTCGGTTGACGAAGCGGATCACCGTGGGCGCGCTGACGGCGGCCCGCTCGGCGAGCACCGCGACCGTCTCGAACCCGGCCGCCGGGTAGCCCGCCAGGATCACGCGGGCGACCTTGCGCTCGGCCGGGCTCAGCGTGCCCAGCTTCTGCCGGATGTCGTCGGCGAGCGTCGTTGAGGCCATCTGTCCGGCTCCCTTCTGAGATGTGCGGGTTCTCCGGGAGCCTACTGGCGTGACCTGCCGCCGCTGTCGACCGGTCCCGCCGGGAAGGGCGCGCTCATGACTACCGGTCGGTTACGCGGATGCTCAGCCCGGTCAGGGTCTGCGGGGTTGCGCCGTCACCGCTCCACGCGGTGAACCCCGGAGACTTCGCGAAGGTGACCGTGAAGCGCGGCCCGTCCTCGTAGCTCGTGGCCTCGGCCGTGCGCTGGGCGGCGGTGGCCGCCAGGGCGCGGGCGGTGGTCAGGAAGGAGTACGGGGCGCCTGCGGGGTTGGCCGCGGAGTGGAAGACGTCGGTGTTGGCGGGAACGGGCGTGGTCGAGCGGGGTGCGAGGGGGCGCTTCCCGTAGGCCGGGAGCGTGAGCCGGAGCCAGGGGTCGTAGCGGTCGCCGTCCGTCAGATAGTCGTAGCGCACACCGCTCAGCGACCAGGTGGCGCGCTTCCCGTCGACGCCTCGTCCGGCGGTCTTCGGCCCTTCGTGGACGCGAGCCCGCCGCATGTCGAACACGGCTACGCCGCGCGGTCCGAGCACCCGCACGCGCTCGCGCGGTCCGCCGGGGTGCTCCACCAGGAGGGCGGTGTTCTCCTCCAGCGCGTACACCCGGTCGTGCCCGGTGTCGACGGCCAGCCGCATCGCCCGGCCCTCGCGGCCGTACGCCCCGGTGTGGGTGTCTATCAGTCCGGAGCGGAGGAAGCCAAAACCGCCCTCCGGCTCGTACCCGAGGCGTGTCGCGTCCTCGAAATAGCCGGGGCTGCTGCCGTCCCGCAGCCCTTCGTACGACTCGCCGCCCGTCACCATGTGGGCGCCCGCGGTGATCTGCGCCCCGGCGCTGGAACCTGACACGACGGCTCCAGCCGCCAGTTTGGCGCGGATGGCCGCCAGCACCTTGGAGTCCCTGTGCGCGGCCCCGTTCAGGAGAGTGGTGAGGTAGCGGGACTGGTCCCCGCCGCCGAAGAAGAATCCGCTCATGGAGTTGACCTGCCGGACGACGGCCTCCGAGTCGGCGTTCGCGATGTGGTCGAGATCAACGGGGATCCACTGGGCGTCAGCCGCGCCGTGCCGTTCGAACACCTCGGAGTAGTACGCCCCGTTGCACGCGGAGTTGCTGCACTTGTCGGGGTCGTCGGCGTACGGGTCCTGGCTGGCGGGAACCGAGGAGGCGGTGATCACGCCGATGCGGGCGCGGGCGCCGCCGGCCCGCTCGATGATCTCACCGTAGACCTGGGTGTTGTCCTCTTTCAGGCCGCCGCCGACGAGCACGAGGGAACCACCCTGCCGCGAGGGCCGGCTGGTGTCCGCGGTGGCGGTCGGGCTGATGGCCAGGGTGAGTACGAGGGCGGCTGCGCCGCCGGTCAGAACGGTACGTCGGGAGCGGAACGGGGTGCGCATGGAACCTCCTGAAAGACGCGGTGACGAGGGGAAGGGATGGGTGTGGGGCCGAGTGGGCGGGTAGGGGGCCTGGTCCGTATCGCCGGCGGCGGCCGCGCCCCCCGCGGCGGGGCCCCCCGGGCGGCACACGGGGGGCCCCCCCCCCCCCGGGGGGGCCCGGGGGGGGCGCCCCCCCGCCCCCCCCGGGGCGG
>NZ_JAFEUF010000389.1 GCF_016901035.1 Streptomyces durocortorensis | reverse complement strand
ACCCCGCGCAACGGGGCGGCGCCCGCGGCCCGGGGGGGGGGGTGGGCGGGGGGGGGGGCCCCCCCCCGGGGGGGGGGGCCCGCCGGGGGGGGGGGGGCCGGCGCCGGCCGCGGGGGGCCCCCCCCCCCCCGCGGGGGGTGGGGGGGGCCCCCCCCCCCGCCGGGCGCCTCGGGCGGGCACGCTAGCCCCGCGCGCCCCGCTTATCGCGGCGGCCGGGGGGGGTTGTCCGTGCGCGGGCGGGGCACGCCCCGCTCCCGGCGGCTTATCCGTGTGCGGGCAGCGCCGCCCGCGCGCGAGGATGGGCCCCATGACCGAGCCCGCCGTGCGCACCGCCCCCACCTTCGAGCTGACCCCCGCCGAGCGCGCGGAGATCCGCGGCCTGCTCGACACCGCCTTCGAGGGCGACTTCGCCGACGAGGACTGGGAGCACGCCCTCGGCGGCGTCCACGCCCTGATCCGCGACGCGGACGGCCTCCTGATCGCCCACGGCTCCGTCGTCCAGCGCCGCGTCCTGCACACGGACCGCTCCTACCGCGCCGGTTACGTCGAAGGCGTCGCTGTCCGCGCCGACCACCGACGCGAGGGCCTCGGCCATCGGGTCATGGCCGCCCTGGAGCACGTCATCGACGCCGCCCACGACTTCGGGGCCCTGTCCGCCTCCGACGCGGGCGCGGTGCTGTACGAGGCGCGCGGCTGGCAGGTCTGGCCGGGCCGGCTCGCCGCCCTCGGCCCGGACGGCCCGCTGCCGCTCCCGGAGGAGGAGGGCAGCACCTATGTCCGCCCGGCGGCCGGACGCCCCCTGCCCGCGCCCGCCCACCCGCTGGCCTTCGACTGGCGGAACGGCGACCTCCTCTGAGCTGGCGGGCCGCTCGCGGACGGATTGCCTCCAGCGCTGTGACCTGCGCCGATCCAGGCGGCCGTCTCAGATAGTAGGAAGTCCGACTAACTGTGGAGACAGAGCGGCCCGACTGTTCTAGCTTTGTAGGAGCCGAACGAATCGCTCGACCGAGCGACTGTGGCGGTCGAGGGCGCACGCTCCGAAGCAGGTAACCCCCTGCCGCGTACGCTCCCCGCTCCTTCCGGCGCCTCGAAATCCAGATCCTGATCCTTCGACACCGCGCTGCCCGTCCGGTGCCCCGGCCGTCCACCGGCCGCTGCCCGCGACGCGCCCTCGGTCTCGACCGGTCTCGACATCCACGCGATCTCAAGGAGTCGATCCACCATGGCCCCCACCACCACCTCCCGCCGCGTCCGTCACACGCCCCGCCCGTCCGAGTCGGACCGCAAGAACGCCGCCGCCGCCCTCCAGCGCGCCCTGGACCGCCGCGACAACGGCGGCTCGACCGGCCACTGAGCCGGAGCGCACCGCGCTGCCCGTCCGCAGACCGGCGGTCCGCGCCTCAGCGGCTCCGTGCCGCCCGCTCGCACCCGCCCGTGAACGGCGGCCTCCGAGCGGCCCCGCGCACCGCCCGTCCGCACACCCGAACACCCTTGCTCCCGTCCATATCGTGGACGTCGGATGTCATGGGGTGGGACGCACCGTTAGGCTTCCGGCATGTCTCGCAGCATCGATCTCGCAGTGATCCCCGGTGACGGAATCGGCCAGGAAGTCGTGGCCCAGGGTCTCAAGGTCCTCAACGCTGTCCTCCCGCAGGATGTGAAGCTGGAGACCAAGGAGTACGACCTCGGCGCCCAGCGCTGGCACCGCACCGGCGACACCCTCCCGGACGCGGAGCTGGAAGCCCTCAAGAACCACGACGCCATCCTGCTCGGCGCGATCGGCGACCCGTCCGTGCCGTCCGGCGTCCTGGAGCGCGGGCTGCTGCTGAAGCTGCGTTTCGCCTTCGACCACTTCATCAACCTGCGCCCCTCCAAGCTCTTCCCGAACACCGCGACCCCGCTCGCCGGCCGCCCCGACATCGACTTCGTCGTCGTCCGCGAGGGCACCGAGGGCCCGTACACCGGCAACGGCGGCTCGCTGCGCACCGGCACCCCCGCCGAGGTCGCCACCGAGGTCAGCCTCAACACGGCGTACGGCGTGGAGCGCGTGGTCCGGGACGCCTTCGAGCGCGCGGCCGCCCGGCCCCGCAAGAAGCTGACGCTGGTCCACAAGAACAACGTCCTCGTCTACGCCGGCCACCTGTGGAAGAACACCTTCGACAAGGTCGCCGCCGAGTACCCGCAGGTCTCCACCGACTACCTGCACGTCGACGCGGCGACGATCTTCTTCGTCACCCAGCCGGAGCGCTTCGACGTCATCGTCACCGACAACCTCTTCGGCGACATCCTCACCGACCTCGCCGCCGCCGTCTCCGGCGGCATCGGCCTGGCCGCCTCCGGCAACATCAACCCGACGGGCGCGTTCCCGTCGATGTTCGAGCCGGTCCACGGCTCCGCCCCCGACATCGCGGGGCAGGGCAAGGCCGACCCGACCGCCACGGTCCTCTCCGTCGCCCTCCTGCTGCGCCACCTCGGCTACGAGGCCGAGGCCACGCGCATCGAGGACGCCGTCTCCGCCGACCTCGCGGAGCGCGACGGGGGCGCTGCACGTACGACCGACGAGATCGGCGACGCCCTCGCGGTACGCGTAGCGAGCTGACCCGACGACTCCACTTCGAAGCCGCCGGGTCGCATCAGCGCCCGGCGGCTTCACCTGTGCGGCCCCCGGGTGCCACCATCGACCCCTGGACCGCATTCCCACCATTTCGTGCACGGCCCCCCGCAAGTGATAATCGAACGCGGGGCCGTGGCTCGTGGTGAAGCTCGGACGTCCTAGGACCTGACCGGAAAGCGTCGGGAGGAGGACGGGCGTGGGCGCGGTCCATCACACACAAGACCGGTGAAGGACACGCACTCATGACGACGCCCACGATCGAGCTCAAGCCCTCCTCGAACCCGCTGTCCGACGCGGAGCGCGAGGCGATCCTGGCCAACCCCGGATTCGGCCGGCACTTCACCGATCACATGGTGACGATCCGCTGGACCGAGGGCCGCGGCTGGCACGACGCCGAGCTGGTCCCCTACGGCCCGCTGTCACTGGACCCGGCCAACATGACCCTGCACTACGCGCAGGAGATCTTCGAGGGCCTGAAGGCCTACCGCCAGCCCGACGGCACGGTCGCCTCCTTCCGCCCCGACGCCAACGCCCGCCGCTTCCAGCGCTCCGCCGCCCGGCTCGCCATGCCCGAGCTGCCCGTCGAGACGTTCATCGCGGCCTGCGACGCCCTGGTCCAGCAGGACAAGGCGTGGGTTCCGGCGCACGGCGGCGAGGAGTCCCTCTACCTGCGCCCGTTCATGATCGCCACCGAGGTCGGCCTCGGGGTGAAGCCGGCCAACGAGTACCTGTTCCTGGTCATCGCCTCACCTGCCGGCGCCTACTTCCCCGGCGGCGTGAAGCCGGTCTCCATCTGGCTCTCGGAGAACCGCGTCCGCGCCGTCCCCGGCGGCATGGGCGACGCCAAGACCGGCGGCAACTACGCCGCCTCCCTCCTCGCCCAGGCCGAGGCCGCCGCGCACGGCTGCGCCCAGGTCGCCTACCTCGACGCGGTCGAGCACAAGTGGGTCGAGGAGCTCGGCGGCATGAACCTCTACTTCGTGTACGCCCAGGAGGACGGCTCGAAGAAGATCATCACGCCCGCCCTCACCGGCTCCCTCCTCGCGGGCGTCACCCGCGACTCCCTCCTCAAGGTCGCCCGCGACCTCGGTTACGGCTCCGAGGAAGGCCGCGTCTCCATCGACCAGTGGCGCGACGACACCGCGAAGGGCACCCTCGTCGAGGTCTTCGCCTGCGGCACCGCCGCCGTCATCACCCCCGTCGGCCTGGTGAAGTCCGAGGGCGGCGAGTGGACCCAGAGCGAGGGCGAGCCCGGCGAGGTCACCCTGAAGCTCCGGGAGCGCCTGCTCGACATCCAGCGCGGCGTCGTCGAGGACACCCACGGCTGGATGCACCCGCTCGGCTAGTCCCACCCGGGCGCGCGAAAAGGGGCCCCCCCCCCAGACACCCCGGGGGCGGCGACAGTGTGTGGGGGAAATATTTAAGATGGGGAAAAAGGTGAGGTAGTGAATAGGGGGGGGAGTGTTGAAACA
>NZ_JAFEUF010000388.1 GCF_016901035.1 Streptomyces durocortorensis | reverse complement strand
CCTCGGAGGGCCGGGTCGGAGGTTGGGTATCGGGCACCACAAGCGGGGCGGCGGGCGAACCTTTACGGCTTCTCGGTCGTCAGGTGGGGTGGGGGCGCGGTACGCGCACGGCGCGGCCGACGAGCGGACGACGCGGGGACGAGTGGGGGGTTGCGGTGCGTGGGAAGAGCGGGGAGAGACGGAAGCGGCTTCGGCGCCGGCTGACGGGGGTGCGGTGGCCTGACCGGCCCGTGCTGCGGCTCCGGGGGCGGTTCGCCGTGCTGCGGCTGCCGCGTACCCGGCGCGGGCAACGGCGGCTGGTGCAGGCGCTGATGGTCGCCTGTGTGCTGGCGCTCGTGCCCGCGACCTGGATGCGCCTGGAGGCCGGTGACCGGGTGGGCACGACGGCCGAAGCCCCGGCCCGGGAGGTCGCCGTGGTGTTCGGCGCCGGGCTGTGGAACGGCCGGCCGACCCCGTATCTCGCGCACCGGCTGGACGCGGCGGCCGAGCTGTACCGCGCCGGGAAGGTCAAGGTCGTCCTCGTCACCGGGGACAACAGCCGGGTGGAGTACGACGAGCCGGACGCGATGCGCACGTATCTCACCGGGCGCGGGGTGCCGGACGGGCGGATCGTGAGCGACTACGCCGGGTTCGACTCCTGGGACTCCTGCGTCCGGGCCAAGAAGATCTTCGGGGTCGACCGGGCCGTGCTGGTGAGCCAGGGCTTCCACATCCACCGGGCGGTCACGCTGTGCCGGTCCGCCGGGATCGACGCGTACGGCGTCGCGGTCGACGAACCCCGGGACGCCACCTGGTACTACGGCGGCGCCCGGGAGCTGGCGGCCTCGGGCAAGGCGGCCCTGGACGCCCTGTTCCGGCCCGACCCGCGCTTCCTGGGGCCGGAGGAGCCGGGCGTGACGGAGGCGCTGGCGGCCGGGTGACCACGGTCTGGGGCCCTCGCCGCTCCCCACCACCAGGGTTCCGTCCTCAAGCGCCGGACGGGCTTGAACCGGGCCCGCCGGGAGTGCCGCCGAGCGCGGCGTCGGCCGTGCGCCGAGCGGGTGAAGGACACCCCTCAGTCGCCCGGTGCGCGTCCGGTGATCCACCGCCCCTCGGGAATGAGCACGCCGCCCGTCCGCAGCGAGCGGGTGACGGCGGTCGCGGCGAGGTAGACCCAGGCCCGCACCACGCCCCCGTCGCCGGGCCCCGGCAGCTCGACCTCGCGGACGACCCGTTCGTACAGGTTGCGCGGGTGGCCGGGGCCGAGGAACTCCTCCAGGTGGTCCAGCAGCCCGAGCAGTTCCCCGTACACCCCGGGCGCGGCGACGAGCAGGGTGCCGTGGACGCGGCCGTGGCCCTCGATCGCGTACGGGTAGCCGGGGCCGTCGTACAGCAGGGCCCGGGGCAGCACGGCCGGGCGCTCCCCCGCCGTACGGCCCCGGAGGAACAGGTCGTGGTTGGGTTCGCCCGGCAGCAGCGTCCCGTACACGAAGAAGGGCAGTTCGGCGGTGACGGGGCCGCCGGGGGCGGACGTGGTCACGGCCGCCGTCACAGGGCGGCCGGGGGCGCCGTCTCCGCCGTCACCCAGCCGAGGTAGCGGGCACTGCCCCGGATCACCGGCAGGGCGATGACCTCCGGCGTGTCGTAGTCGTGCTCCCGCAGGATGTGCTCCTCCAGCTCGTCGTAGCGCTCCGACGTCGTCTTGAGGAGCACCTGCCACTCCTCGGTCGTCTCGATGGCGTTCTGCCACCGGTAGACGGAGGTGACGGGGGCGGAGATCTGCGCACAGGCCGCCAGCCTGGCCTCCACCGCCGACTGCGCCAGGGCGTGGGCCTTGTCCTCGCTGTCGGTCGTGGTCAGGACGGTCAGCCATGCCGGCGGCGCTGTCATCGTCGGTCTCCTCGGGATGCGGAGTACGGGCTACGGCGGGCGTTCTGCCCGTGGGCCTTCAGTGCGATTGTCGGCCCACGGGGCGTCAGGCGCCGTACGGACGGGAATTCCGGGCGTCGCGAAGCGCTGTGCCCCACCACACCACCTGGTCCAGCAGTGTCTTGGCGGCCGCGTCGGCGGGCTCCGGGTCCAGATGGCGTCCCGCGTCGTCGAAGAGGGCGCCCGCGTTGTGGAAGGACACGGTGTCGCGGACGGTGACGGTGTGCAGTTCGGCGAAGACCTGCCGCAGCTGCTCGACCGCGCGCAGCCCGCCGGAGATGCCGCCGTACGACACGAAGGCGACGGGCTTGGCCTGCCATTCAGCGTTGTGCCAGTCGATGAGGGTCTTCAGCGGGGCGGGGAACGAGTGGTTGTACTCGGGGGTGAGGACGACGAAGGCGTCGGCCGCCGCGAGGCGTTCGGAGACCGCGCCGATCCGCGCCGCCTCCTCGGGTCCGGGGTGGAAGGTGATCGCGTTGGGGAGGGCGGCCTCGGCGACGTCGATCAGGTCGGTCTCGATGCCGGGGTGACGCGCCGCGCGGGCCAGGAACCAGTCGGCGATGACGGGGCCGAAGCGGCCGTCGCGGTTGCTGCCGAGGATGACGGCCACCTTGAGGGGGGCCGCCTCGGCGGACGAGGTGGGCGAGAGGGATGACGTGGATGACGTGGATGCGGCTGTGGTGTCCATGACGTCGACCTTTCCGCCTCAACCATGGTTGAGGTCAAGCCCGGTCCGTAGCGGGTCGTACACACGGCCTACGGTGGCCGCATGACCACGCAGCCGCCCGCGCCCCACATCGAGCTCGACGGCCGGCCGGCCACCGAGGAGACCTTGCGGATCCCCGCCCTGTACGGATTCGGCCACTTCACCGCCCTCCAGGTGCGGGACGGCCGGGTCCGGGGCCTCGGCCTGCACCTCGCCCGGCTGGACGCCGCGAGCCGGGAGCTGTTCGACCTGCCGCTGGACGGCGACCGGGTGCGGGAGCTGATCCGGCACGCCCTGGACGGGGCGGGGCGGCGGGACGCGTCGGTGCGGGTGAACGGTTATCTGCCGCCCGGCGCGACCCCCACGACCCTGATGGTGACGGTCCGGGAGCCTGCCGTCATGCCGGCCGGGGCGCGCAGCCTGATGTCGGTGCCGTACGCGCGTCCGGCCCCGCACATCAAGCGGCCGGGCGAGTTCGGGCAGACGTATTACGGGGTGCTGGCCGGGCGGGCGGGGTTCGACGAGGCGCTGCTGACCGCGCCGGGCGGAGTGGTGACCGAGGGGGCGATCACCAACATCGGCTTCTGGGACGGGACCTCGGTGGTGTGGCCCGACGCCCCGGCGCTGACCGGCATCACGATGACCCTGCTGGAGGAGGGCCTGGAGCGGGCCGGACGGCCCTCCGTCCGCCGCCCCGTGACGCTGGACGGGCCGGACGGGGTGGGCCGCTTCCCCGCCGCCTTCGTCTGCAACTCGCAGGGCATCGCGCCGGTGCGGCGGATCGACGACACCGCGTTCGCGGTGGACGAGGGGCTGATGAAGGAGCTGGGCACGGTGTACGACAGCGCTCCGCAGGACACCGTGTGAGGCCGCCCCGTACGGAAGGGCCGGGGCCGGCGGGCGCGGGCGTGACGGACGATGGGGGCATGCAGATCCATATCGAGGCCTCGGCCCTTCCCGGTCGCGCCTGCGGCCCGGACAGCGACTTCCCCGGGTACGAGAACATCCACGTCGGCGTCCAGCGCAAGGACCGGCCGGGCGAGCTGTTCGGCCTGCACCCCGGGGACGCCCCCTCCGCCTCGTGGGTGCTCGACTGCACGGCCACCGTGACGGAGGACGGCGTCGAGGTGGCGGGGCCGTACGTCCAGAACCGGCTGGGCGGGCGGTTCGTCTATCTGTCGTGGGGCACGGTGGACGACGCCGGGGTCTTCACCATGTTCCGGCGCGCCAAACTGATGTTCAGCGACATCGATCCGGACGTCCTCGCCGCCGCCGCGCGCTCCGGACGACTCACCGGGCGGCTCGGCCTCACCGACGCCAAGGGGCAGCCGCTGTGCGCCCGGGTGCGTCCGCCGCAGATCGTCTGGAGCGCCACGGACGGGGTCTGAGCACCCCCGTACACCGGTCGGGCGACGGACGCCCCGGACGGCGCCGGGCCGGAGGCGGATCCGACACCGCCCCCGGCGGTCCAGGGGGGCGGTCTCTTATAAACAACACCCAG
>NZ_JAFEUF010000387.1 GCF_016901035.1 Streptomyces durocortorensis | reverse complement strand
GCGTGGGCCTGATCATCGTCCTGTGGGCCGTCGTGGACGTCATCCTGGGCATCACGTACGCGGTCTACCGACTCGCGCGGCGGCCGGAGCCGCCCCGCGGCGTCACCCGGGGCGCCCCCCCCCGGGGGGGGGGGGGGGCCGCGCCTCTCTCGTTACGTACGTGTACGTCGTGTACGCGGCTACTCCGCCGACTTCTTCTTCTCCTCGGCGTCCTCGATCAGCGCCTCCGCCAGCTGCTGCATCGACATCCGGCGGTCCATCGACGTCTTCTGGATCCACCGGAACGCGGCCGGCTCGGAGAGCCCGTAATCCGTCTGCAGGATGCTCTTCGCCCGGTCCACCAGCTTCCGGGTCTCCAGCCGCTGGGACAGGTCCGCGATCTCGCTCTCCAGCGCCTTCAGCTCCGCGAACCGGGAGACTGCCATCTCGATGGCCGGCACGACGTCGCTCTTGCTGAACGGCTTCACCAGGTACGCCATGGCCCCGGCGTCCCGGGCCCGCTCGACGAGGTCGCGCTGCGAGAACGCGGTGAGCATCAGGACCGGGGCGATGGACTCCTCGGCGATCTTCTCCGCTGCGGAGATCCCGTCGAGGACCGGCATCTTCACGTCCAGGATGACGAGGTCCGGCTTGTGCTCCCGGGCCAGCTCGACGGCCTGCTGCCCGTCGCCCGCCTCACCGACGACGGAGTAGCCCTCCTCCTCCAGCATCTCCTTGAGGTCGAGGCGGATGAGGGCCTCGTCCTCGGCGATGACGACGCGGGTCGTCAGCGGCGGGACGTGCGACTTGTCGTCGTCGACGGCGTCTACGGGCTGGGGCGACTCGGGGGTGGTCACGGGGCTCCTCGGTAAGGACAGGGGTGAGCTCCCAAGAGCCTACCTAGTTACGGTATGTTTGAGGCACGGAGGGTCATCGGTATCCTTCGTTTCGAAGGGGCCCCGGTAGCCCAGCGGCAGAGGCGATGGATTCAAAACCCATACAGCGTCGGTTCGAATCCGACTCGGGGCACTTCTCCTTGGATTCCAAGGTTCAGCGCCAATTTGGCGATCTTCACCCTTGCCGGTGAACGCGTCTTCGATCCGGGCACACCCCTTCGAAGCTCGCAGAAAACTACGCTGCATGGAGCAGCACAACCCCTCGATACGTGACGAAGCGCTCGCCCTCTTGCGGAGCGGGACCACCAATCGAGCAGTGGCGGAACGCCTCAACGTGCCGCGCGGGACCATCGGCTGGTGGCTGCACGAGGACCGCAAGCGACGCGGGGTGCGGTACGAACAGCCCACCGACTGTCCCGTGTGCACGGGTCGGGAGCTCGATCACGCCTCCTACGCCTACTTGTTGGGGCTCTATCTCGGTGACGGCCACATCACGTCGAAGCCCAAGCAGCATCATCTGTCGATCTTCTGCGATGCCGTCTGGCCGGGCGTGATCGACGAGGCGGAATCAGCCATGCGGGCAGTCATGCCCATGCCGCGCACCGGTCGGCGAGAGCGGAACAACTGCGTCGAAGTGAAGTCGTACAGCAAGCACTGGACCTGCGCCTTTCCTCAGCACGGGCCGGGCAAGAAGCACGAGAGGCCGATCGCTCTCCAAGAGTGGCAACAGGAAATCGTCGACACCCACCCCTGGCCATTCGTCCGGGGCCTGATCCACTCCGACGGTTGTCGGAACATGAACTGGACGACCAGAATCGTCCAGGGCGAACGGAAGCGCTACGAATACCCCCGGTACTACTTCACCAACGTCTCCGACGACATCCGCCGCCTCTACACCGACACCCTCGACGCGCTCGGCATCACCTGGACGCACTGCACGCGCGCGGGCAAGCCCTACAACATCTCCGTAGCCCGACGGGCATCCGTAGCCCTCATGGATGCGCACGTCGGGCCGAAATACTGAGCCGCCCTACTTCGGGCTGTCGTCCTCGCCGATGTGGTGGACGCGGACCAGGTTCGTGGAGCCTGCCACGCCGGGCGGGGAGCCGGCGGTGATGACCACCACGTCGCCCTTCTTGCAGCGGCCGATGCGCAGCAGTTCCTCGTCGACCTGGGCGACCATCGCGTCCGTGGAGTCGACCTTCGGGCCGAGGAAGGTCTCGACGCCCCACGTGAGGTTGAGCTGGGCGCGGGTGGCTTCGTCGGGGGTGAAGGCGAGGAGCGGGATGGGTGAGCGGTAGCGGGAGAGGCGCTTGACGGTGTCGCCGCTCTGGGTGAAGGCGACGAGGAACTTGGCGCCGAGGAAGTCGCCCATCTCGGCGGCGGCCCGGGCGACCGCGCCGCCCTGGGTGCGGGGCTTGCTGCGTTCGGTGAGGGGTGGGAGGCCCTTGGCGAGGAGGTCTTCCTCGGCGGCTTCGACGATGCGGGACATGGTGCGCACGGTCTCGATGGGGTATTTGCCGACGCTGGTCTCGCCGGAGAGCATCACGGCGTCGGTGCCGTCGATGATGGCGTTGGCGACGTCGGAGGCTTCGGCGCGGGTGGGGCGGGAGTTGTCGATCATCGAGTCGAGCATCTGGGTGGCGACGATGACCGGTTTGGCGTTGCGCTTGGCGAGTTTGACGGCGCGCTTCTGGACGATGGGGACTTGTTCCAGGGGCATTTCGACGCCGAGGTCGCCGCGGGCGACCATGATGCCGTCGAAGGCGGCGACGATGTCGTCGATGTTGTCGACGGCCTGGGGTTTTTCGACCTTGGCGATGACGGGGAGGCGGCGGCCTTCTTCGTCCATGATGCGGTGGACGTCGTCGATGTCGCGTCCGGTGCGAACGAAGGAGAGGGCGATGATGTCGGCGCCGGTGCGCAGGGCCCAGCGGAGGTCGTCGATGTCCTTCTCGGAGAGGGCGGGGACGGAGACGGCGACGCCGGGGAGGTTGAGTCCCTTGTTGTCGGAGACCATGCCGCCTTCGATGACGGTGGTGTGGACGCGGGGGCCGTCGACGCCGGTGACTTCGAGGGTGACGCGGCCGTCGTCGACGAGGATGCGTTCGCCGGTGGTGACGTCGGCGGCGAGTCCGTCGTAGGTGGTGCCGCAGATGTCGCCGGTGCCTTGGTCTTCGAGGGGTTCGACGGTGATGGTGAAGGTGTCGCCGCGTTCAAGGAGTACGGGGCCTTCGCGGAAGCGTCCGAGGCGGATCTTCGGGCCTTGAAGGTCGGCGAGGATGCCGACGCTGCGGCCGGCTTCCTCGGACGCTTTGCGCACGTGGTGGTAGCGCTCTTCGTGTTCGGCGTAGCTGCCGTGGCTGAGGTTGAAGCGGGCGATGTCCATTCCCGCTTCGACCAGGGCTTTGATCTGGTCGTATGAGTCGGTTGCGGGTCCTAGGGTACAAACGATTTTTGCTCGGCGCATACGTCGAGCCTAAACCTTACCTACGGGTAGGTATTTGGCTCTGCGTGACGCCTCAACATCCTTTGGATGAAGGCTTATTGACAAGTGTTGAATTGTGCGGCGGGGCGCTCCGATGAGCGTTTATCCGAGGTTCGGCGGGATGAGGGTGAAGGCCGCTTCGACCTGGGCGTCGACGTTCTGGCGTACGGGTTCGAGGTCGACGGGGGCCGCGTCGGGGGCGCTTTCCGCGCGGGCGGAGCGCATGAGGCCGGCGCCGCCGTAGGTCGCGGTGGCGAAGGTGGCTCCGCCGACGCTTCCGGTGTCGCTGAGTTCGAGGAGGGCGGCGATGTGGGTGTCGAGTGCTTCGGCGTATTCGCGGGCGCGCTGGAGGGCCTCGTGGACGGCTTGGCGGCGGGCGGTGGCGTGGTGGGGGGAGGTGGGGCGCAGGGCCCACCAGGGGCCGTCGACGCGGGTGAGGTCGTTGTCGGCGAGGCGGGTGACGAGTTCGCCGAGGGTGGTGAAGTCGTTGAGGGTGGCGGTGAGTTGGATGCTGCCGTGGTAGGCGCGGATGCGTTCGCCGCGGCTGTGGCGGGCGAGTTCGGGGCGGATGGTGAGGGTGCCGGTTTCGAGTTTTTCGACGGCGTCGCCGTAGCCCTTGATGAGGTCGAGGGTGGTGGTGTTGCGGCGGGTGAGGTCGTCGAGGGTGGTGCGGCGGTCGGTGTTGCGGGCGGTGAGGGTGACGGTGATGCGGGCGATTTCGGGGTCGACTTCGAGGTGGGCTTCGCCGCGGACGGTGACGCGGGGGGCGGTGG
>NZ_JAFEUF010000386.1 GCF_016901035.1 Streptomyces durocortorensis | reverse complement strand
GCGTTTCCGACTCTATCAGACGCTTTCCAGTGTCTGACTCCCGGTCGAAGCGGGCCGTGCAGTTTCGCTTTCCAGGTTCTTCGCTTTCGCGTTTTCCCTTTCCGGCGAGTCCGACTCTATCAGATCCTTTCGGGCCTGATTCCCAGTCAGCGGGGTTTGTCTTCCCGGCTGTTGGGCCGTTCCGACGCTCAAACTCTAGCGGATTCTCCCGGCGGCTCATAATCGGGCCTTGGTCATGAATTCCGGCATGCCGAAATCATCCCGAGTGGGAGATCGTGCTCAAGTTTGGTTGCCGCGTTCGTGGCGGGATCGGCTGCCGCGGGGCCGTACCGGCTCCGTGACAACTCGGAGAACTTTACGGATCCACCAGGGGCGTGTCAACCCTCCCCAGGGGGCCCTCGCAGCGCCCCCTGGCAGGCCTCCGTGGTGGCCTTCAGTCCAGGTCGGTGAGCCGGCCGCCGGCGTCCGGCTGGGCGTGCTCCACCCTGCGCAGGAGGCGGACCAGCAGCTCGCCGAGGACGCCGCGTTCGTCGCCGGACAGGTCCTGGAGGAGGTCCTCCTCGAAGTCGCTCGCCATCCGCATCGCCTCAAGCCACTTCGTACGGCCCTCGTCAGTCAGCTCGACGATGACGCGGACCCGGTTGTTCTCGTCGCGGTCGCGGGTGACCAGGCCCTCGCCGGCCATCCGGTCGATGCGGTGAGTCATGGCGGCCGGGGTGAGTCCGAGGCGCTTCGCCAGTTCGCCGGGGCCCAGTCGGTAGGGGGCTCCCGACAGGACGAGGGTCTTGAGGACCTCCCACTCGGCGTTGCTGATGCCGAGCGCCGCGACCTGTCTCCCGTACGCGACGTTCATCCTGCGGTTCAGCCGGCCCAGCGCGGAGACGACCTGCTCGACCTGGGGGTCGAGGTCGCGGAACTCGCGCTGGTAGGCGGCGATCTGTTCGTCGAGGCTCGGCTCGCTGGGGCCGGGCTCCTCGGTGCTCTCAGACATGGCGGGCAGTATGGCACGCTCCCACCACCCTTGAAGTCCTTCAGTCTGAAGTTTTCACCTTCTAAGTTTAGTGCTAAAGTCTTCGAGTCTGATTCCTTCAAGATCTTGAGGTAGGTGAGTGTGACCAGGGAGATGGGCGCAGCGCTGCGGCGGATCCAGCTGGGCAGCGCGCTGAGCGCGTTCGGGCTCGGGTTCACCGTTCCGTATCTGTACGTCTACGTGGCGCAGGTGCGGGATCTGGGTGCCGGGACGGCGGGAGTCGTCCTGGCCGCCTTCGCGATGGCAGCGCTGGCCGTTCTGCCGTTCACCGGGCGGGCCATCGACCGGCGGGGCCCGTTGCCCGTGCTGGTGGTGGCCTCCGCCCTGGCCTCCGTGGGCGCCGCCGCCCTCGGGTTCGCGAGCAGTGTTCCGGCCGCCGTGCTGTCCGCCGCGGTCCTGGGCGCCGGCACCGCCGTCATGCAGCCGGCCCTCGCCACGATGCTCGTGTGGTGTTCCAGCGCCGCGACCCGTACGCGGGCCTTCGCCATGCAGTTCTTCCTGCAGAACCTGGGGCTCGGCCTCGGCGGGCTCGTCGGCGGCCAGCTCGTGGACGTGGACCGTCCGGCGAGCTTCACCATGCTCTTCCTGATCGAGGCCGCGATGTTCGTGGTGCTCGGTGTCGTCGTGACCACCGTGCGGATGCCCCGTACGGCTTCCCTCGGTGACGCCCGGCCGGCGGACGTGGCCGCCGCCAAGGGCGGTGGGCTGCGGGCGCTGCTCTCGCACCGGGCCATGGTGCAGCTGTGCGTGCTGGGGTTCGTGCTGTTCTTCGCCTGCTACGGGCAGTTCGAGTCCGGGCTCGCCGCGTACGGCACGGAGGCCGCCGGGATCGAGCCCTCCACCCTGGGCTTCGCGTTGGCCGCCAACACCGCGGTCATCGTCGTGGCGCAGTTCGTCGTGCTCCGGCTTGTGGAGCGGCGGCGGCGCAGCCGGGTCATCGCCGCGGTCGGCCTGATCTGGGCGTTCGCCTGGCTCGTGGCGGGGTACGCGGGGCTCGGACACGGCAGCCAGGCCATGGCGACGGCCGCGTTCATCTCGACGTACGCGCTGTTCGGGCTGGGTGAGGCGATGCTGTCGCCGACCGTCGCCCCGCTGGTCGCCGATCTGGCGCCGGAGTCGATGGTCGGGCAGTACAACTCGGCGTTCGCCCTGTGCAAGCAGCTCGCGCTCGCGGTCGGCCCTGCTGTCGGCGGGCCGATGGGGGCGTCGCTGCACGGTCCGTACATCGTGACGTTCGTGCTGTTCTCGCTGGGCATCACGGTGCTCGCGCTGCGGCTGGGGCGGCGGCTCACCCCCGTACAGGATCAGCCGTCGCTGGCAGCCGCCCCCTCGCGGGTGGTGGCGGTGTCACTGCCCGAGGGGCCGGACGGCGCGGTGCCCGCCGGGAGCACCGCCCCTGCTTCCGCCTCCGCCGGTCACTGACCGGACCTGACGGAGAACGTTCGCCCTGCCGCCCTGCTTCACTGCGGCAGGGCGAACTCGCACCAGACCGCCTTGCCACCGCCCGGTGTGCGCCGGCTGCCCCAGGAGGTGGCGATCGAGGCGATGATCGAGATGCCGCGTCCCGCCTCGTCGGCCGGTTCGGCCTGGCGGCGGCGCGGCAGGTGGTCGTCGCCGTCGGTGACCTCGATGATCAGCCGGCGGTCCGTGCGGCGCAGCCCCAGGCGCATCGGCGGGGTGCCGTGCTGGAGGGAGTTCGCGACGAGCTCGCTGGTGGCGAGCACGCCCAGGTCGCGGAGCTCGACGGGGAAACGCCAGGAGGTCAGCACCCCGGTGGCGAAGGCGCGGGCGCGCGGGGCGGCCTCGATGCCGCCGAGGAGGTCGAGCGCGGCGTTGTGGAACAGCTCCGCGTTCGTCCCCGTACGGGCGGGGTGCTGGACGACCAGGACCGCCACGTCGTCGTCGTGCTCGGCGGTCACGCCGAGGGAGCGGATCAGCCGGTCGCAGACGACCTGCGGTGATCCCTTGGCGCCGGAGAGGGCCCGGGCCAGGGACGCGACGCCCTCGTCGATGTCCTCGCTGCGCCGCTCCACCAAGCCGTCCGTATAGAGGACGGCGGTGGAGCCGGGCGGCAGCGCGATGGTGCCCGAGGTGTGGACCCAGCCGCCGGTGCCGAGCGGGGGTCCTGTGGGGTCGGCGGCGCGGTGGACCGTGCCGTCCTCGTCGCAGACGAGGATCGGGAGGTGGCCGGCGGAGGCGTAGACGAGCTGCCCCTCGTTGGGATCGTGGACGGCGTAGACGCAGGTCGCGATCTGGCTGGCGTCGATCTCGGCGGCGAGGCCGTCCAGCAGCTGGATGACCTCGTGGGGCGGGAGGTCGAGGCGCGCGTAGGCGCGGACGGCGGTGCGGAGCTGGCCCATCACGGCGGCGGCCCGGACCCCGCGGCCCATCACGTCGCCGATGACCAGGGCGGTGCGGCCCGCGCCGAGGGTGATGACGTCGTACCAGTCGCCGCCGACCGCGGCGTCGGTGCCACCGGGCTGGTAGGTGGCGGCGATGCGGAGGTCGTCGGGCTGCTCCAGCTCCTGCGGGAGCAGGGAGCGCTGGAGGGTGACGGCCGTTTCGCGGTGGCGGCGCTCGCTGGTGCGCAGGCGCTCGGCGGCCTCGGCGTGGTCGGTGACGTCGGCGGCGTGGACGAGGACGCCGCCTTCTCCCTTGCCGGCTCCCTTCTCCTTCTCTCCTCTCTCCTTCTCTCCTCCTCTGCCGTCCTCCTCGGCGTCTCCCTTGTCCTCCGTGTCGTCCCAGGCGGCGACCGGGGTGCAGGTCACGGTGTACGAACCGCCCTCGGCGGTCCTGCGGGACTTGACCGTACGGGCGGTGCCGCTGCGCAGGACCTGGTCGAGCAGGGGGAGCACGCTGAGCTGGGCGAGCTCGGGCATGGCCTCCGCTGCGGGGACGCCGGACGGGCGGGGGCCGAACGCGGCCTCGTACGCGTCGTTGACGTACGCGATCCGGTGGTCCGGGCCGTGCAGCAGGGCGACGGGGGCGGGGAGCCGGCCGAGGATCTCGCGGGCGGAGAGGGCGTCGAGGGCGGGCCCGGGGAGGGCCTCGGTCGAGGCGGGGCCGGAAGGCGCCGGGGAGGCGTCGTCCGGCTGGGCGGGCGTGGGCGCCCGGCGGGGGGTCTCGGGGCGGGCGGCCGGCGCCCGGGAAAGGGGGGGGGGGGGGGGGGGGGGGGGGGGGGGGGCGGGGGGGCGGGGGGGCCCCCCCCGGGG
>NZ_JAFEUF010000385.1 GCF_016901035.1 Streptomyces durocortorensis | reverse complement strand
CCCTTTATTTTATTTAACTTACCCCCCCTCATTACCATATGTATGCCTTTCTGGTGGGCTCGTTTTTGTTTATATGTGTCTGGGGGGAGGCGGGGAGGACCTCGTCACAGGGGTCGGTGACGCTGATGGTGATCTCGCCGCAGCTCAGCGTGCAGACCAGGAAACAGTCCCGGGACAGGTCCGCCCGGTGGTGCAGCACATGGCCGACGAGTTCGGAGGCGATGAGCGTGGCGTCCCACACGCCGGCCAGATGCGCCGACCGGTAGCGGGCGTCGGGCGAGCAGGACAGCGGGTAGAGGGCGAACTCCACCTCCTGTCGTGCCTCGGCGGCCGTCCTCGGCCGGGACACCAGCTTGGCCGTATCGGCCCCCTCGCTCTCCACGGGCCGACTCCTTTCGTCTCGTGCCGGTCAGGCCATCCGGGGCTTCGGCACGGAGACGCCGGGGGACACCATGCGCTGGATCGGGATGCCCGCCGCGGCCTCCTCCTCGGCCGCCGCCTTGCGCAGGATCGTGTCGGCGGCCAGCAGGGCGTCATGGACGGTCCGGGTGCCGGTGCTCACACACAGCGTGTACGTCACGTCCTCCAGGCTCCGCTGCAGTTCGTAGTCGGAGTCCTGGGAATGACGCAGTTGCAGATCGTTGTAGCGGGCCAGCAGGGTGCGCATGGCATCCGGGCTCGGGGTCAGCATTCTGTCCTCACCAGCCGTCGCAGAGGCAATGTGGCTCACCTAGTGCCCCGGGGATTCCGCCGCCATGTCTCTTTTCACCACCACTTTCGGGCGAGTGGTCTGACGGTTCGGTCCGGGGTTTGAGTTGGACGAAGGCGGTCAGGCGGGTGGTGACCGCCCCGCCGACCACACCACGAGGTGAGCGACATGGCTGCTGACGAGAAGACCCAGGCCAAGACCGAGCAGGCCAAGGGCAAGATGAAGGAAATGGCCGGCCGGACCGTCGGCAACGAGCGTCTCGTCGCCGAGGGCCGGGGCGAGCAGGCCAAGGGCGACGCCCGCCAGGCCAAGGAGAAGATCAAGGACACCCTGACCGACTGACGTCGGCACCCTGCGGCACCGGGCCCCGCGGAGTTCGTCTCCGGCGGGGCCGTGCTGTGTCCGGGGACGGGGAGCCGGGAGCGCCGTCGTACCTCGTCAGCGGTTGCGTGCGAACCCGTCCAGCGCCCGCAGCACCGCCCGCCGGGTCGCCGTGCCGCCCATGTGCCCCGCGTCGTCGATGATCGTCAGCTCGGCGTCCGGCCAGGCGCGGTTCAGCTCCCAGGCGGTGATCAGAGGGCCGGCGAGGTCGAAGCGGCCGTGGATCAGGGCGGCCGGGATGCCGGTCAGGCGGTGGGCGCGGGCCAGGAGTTGGCCCTCCTCCAGCCAGGCCCCGTGGGCGAAGTAGTGGGAACAGATCCGGACGAGCGCCAGCTGCTCGCGGCCCGGGCGGCCGCTGTACGGGGCCGGGCCCGGGATCGCCTCCATCGACAGGACCGCGTCCTCCCAGGCGCACCAGTCGGCCGTCGCCCTCTCCCGTACGGCGGCGTCCTCGCTCTCCATGCGGCGGGCGTACGCCGCGACCAGTCCTGCCGGGTCGCTCGTCTCGGGGACGCCCGCGCGGAAGGCGTCCCAGGCCTCGGGGAAGAGCTGCCCGGCGCCCCGGTAGAGCCAGTCGATCTCGCTGCGGCGGGTCGTCGTCACCGCCGGGATCACCGCCTCCGTGACCCGCTCCGGGTGCTCCTCGGCGTACGCCAGGATCAGCGTCGAGCCCCACGAGCCCCCGTACAGCAGCCACTTGTCGATGTTCAGGTGGTCCCGCAGGCGTTCCATGTCGGCGATCAGGTGGGCCGTCGTGTTGTGCCGCATGTCCGTCGCCGGGTCGCTCGCGTGCGGTGTCGAGCGGCCGCAGCCCCGCTGGTCGAAGAGGACCACCCGGTAGCGGTCCGGGTCGAAGTACCGGCGGGAGCGGGGGTTGCAGCCCGAGCCGGGGCCGCCGTGCACGACGAGGGCCGGCTTCCCGTCCGGGTTGCCGCACACCTCCCAGTGCACGAGGTTGCCGTCCCCGACGTCCAGCATGCCGCTCTCGTACGGTTCGATCGGCGGGTACAGCGTGTCGTCCGGTGTCCGTTCCATCCCGGGGGGCCTCCCTCGTAAGCCGACCGGCCAGCCTAGTTCCCCGGGGGGTGTCTTGCCGATCAAGCCGGGCTCGCGTGCCCTGGCACCGCACCTCGCCGCGTTGTCGTCACTCGGCATGGCTCCGCCATGACTCCCTCCTCCGCCTTGCGATGCACGGCACCAGACCCCGCTCCCTTATCCGGCCTGATCGGCAAGACACCCCCTGGAGGCAGCGGCGTAGCCTGGACGCCGTGAACGCCGCGCCCCGGATCCTCGCCCGCATCGCCGAACTGCTGGCCGCCGCCGCTCCCGACGGTCGCGGCGCGCTGTGGCATCTGGCCGAGCCGGGGCGGGAGCTGGACGCCAATCTGGTGCGGCTGCCGCCCGGCGCGGAGGTCGGTGAGCACCAGGAGGACGTGCTCGACGTGCTCCTCGTCGTGCTGGAGGGGGCGGGCAGCGTCCGGGCGGGCGACGGCCAGGTCCTGGACCTCGGGACCGGCACCGTCCTCTGGCTGCCCCGCACGTCCCGGCGCGCGCTCGCCGCCGGACCGGACGGGCTCACCTACCTCACCGTCCACCGCCGCCGCCCCGGCCTCGCGATCAAGCCGCCGAGCGGGGCGTACGAGGGCGGGACTTACGAAGGCGGGGCTTACGAGGGCGGCGAGGGGCCCTGCATGCTGGACCGGGTCTGCCCCGAGTGCGGGCGGCTGTCACAGGACCCCGCGCCGGTGTTCTGCAGCAGGTGCGGGGAGCGGTTCCCGGAACGGTGAGCCGGGGACGGGACGCGCGCGTGCTGCGGTGAGCCGGGAGGGGCTGGGCGGAGCCGGGAGGGTCCATCGCCGCCGCGCTCATCAGAACCCCTCGCACTCCGTCAACTCCGGGCGCCCCGGCGGGTTCTTGTCTCCCACCAGGCCCGACAGGTTCTCCTTGTACATGTCCTCCCAGACCCGGCCGGCCAGGATCGTCCGGAGCGCCGAGCACACCTCGCGCTTCAGCGTCGGCGTTCCCGGCCGCATCGCCACCCCGTAGCCCTCCGCGCCCTGGATGTTCTCCAGCCGCCGCACCTTGCCCGGGTTGGCCTCGACGTACCCGGCGAGAATGATGTCGTCCGAGGCCACCGCGTACACCTCGGACTTCGGGTCCAGCAGCTTGTCCAGACAGTCCTGGTAGGTGTTGGGCTGCGACTTCGCCATGGTGAAGCCCTGCTCCGGCAGCGCCTTCTCGTACGTCGACTCCCGTGCCGTGCACACCTCGACGCCCAGGTCCCGCAGATCGCTGGAGTCGTTGATCGTGTGCTTCGCCGACTTCTCGCGGACCAGGAAACCGCGGCTCGCCTCGTAGTACGGACCGGCGAAGTCGACGCTGTAGCCGCCGGGCGAGGCGGTCTTGCGGTCGTCGGTGATGCTGTACGAGGCGATGACCAGGTCCACCTGCTTGGTCTTCAGGGCGGTGGACCGGTAGTCCGTGGCGACCGTGGTGAAGGCGACCTCCCCCTTGCCGTACCCCATGGACTCGGCGATCGCGTAGGCCAGGTCGATGTCGTAACCCCGGTACGTGCGCGTCTTCCTGTCGAACTTGCTCAGCCCGGGCTGGTCGTCCTTGACGCCGATCTCCAGGGTGGGGTGCGTGTCCTTCCACCGCTCCTGGCTGCCGCTGCCGGCCGTCCCCTGCCCCTCCGTCGAACCGGACCGCTCGCCCTGCTTGCCGTCCTCGCCGTCGCCCTGCGCGACCAGCCAGCCCGCCCCGGCCAGCAGCGCCACGCACACGACGGCCGCCGCGACCTGCCACCCCCGGTAGCGGGAGCGCCGCTGCCCGCTCGCCGCCGACAGGGGAGAAACGGGCGCCGGAGACTGAACGGCCGCGCGCAGTACGGGTGTCGGGGGCGTCGAAGGGTTCGGTGTGGAGACCGCCGTGGGCGGATGCGTCGCCGCGGCCGCCGCACCCGCGTCCGGCGAGGCGGGGTCCTCCAGCACCTCGCGGAGCATCGCCTCCGCCGTGGCCGCGTCCAGGCGCTCCCGGGGGTCGGCGATCAACAGCCCCTGGACGACCGGGGCGAGGGGCCCGGCGTAGCGCAGTACGGGGTCGGGGGACTGCCGGACGTTCTCCTGGATTTCCCACACCTCGCGCCCGGCGAAGGGCACGCGGCCCTCGACCGCCTCGTACAGCGTGACGCCGAGCGCCCACAGATCGGAGGCGGGGGTGGGGC
>NZ_JAFEUF010000384.1 GCF_016901035.1 Streptomyces durocortorensis | reverse complement strand
CCCCCCCGGCCCCCCCGCCCGGGGGGGGCCCCCCGGGGCCCCCCCCCCCGCCCCGCGCCCCCCCCCGGGGGGCGCCCCCCCCCCGCGGGGGCCCGCCCCCCCGGGGAAGGTCGTGCGGATGGAAGTCGTGCCGATGGACGTCGTGCGGATGGACGTCGTCCCGATGGAAACGGTCAGGGCCGGGAGGTCCTCAGGCCCGTGATGTCTTGAGGCCCGAGATGCTGAGGGGCTCGCTGCCCATGTGCTTCTGGGCGCGCTTGTTCTTGCTGTGCAGGTCGGCGTAGTAGTCGCGGTCCAGGTCGATGACGTTCTTCGAGAAGAGCATCCAGGACAGGGTGTCGCGGTGCTTGAAGCCGGCCGGGGTGAGCTGAATGCGGTTCGTCGGCAGCCTGCGCAGCAGCCCGACCTCCTCGGCCGCCTCCAGCACCGGCTCGAAGAGGTGTGCCATCTCCTGGTACCCGAAGCGGTTCAGCTCGTTGAGGTCCAGGTCGAAGGTGTCCAGGACCAGCCGCTTCCGGATGATCTCCTCGTCGTTGAGGACGAACCCGGTGAGCGGGGTCAGTTCGTGGTTCTTGGCCTTGGTGATGTAGTCCGCGACCTCGGTCAGGCTCGGCTTCACGTTCCCGACCATGTAGTCGACCGAGCTGGTGTAGCTGCGGGCCCCGGCGCCCAGACCCAGCAGCGGAACGCCGTGGAAGGTCAGGACCTTCTGCTGGTAGCCGCCGCGCCCGAGCTTCTTGTAGCGGACGTTCGACTCCTGCACGTATCCGGCGGCGCGGAACGTGGCGTTCGCGTAGTCGTACCGCTCGTACAGGTCGGGGCTCATCATGTACTGGTACGCGCCGGTCTTGGAGAACCACGCGTCCGGCCGGACGGTCAGGAAGTACGTGCTGATCGTCTCGGGGGCGAGCGCCGTCAGTTCGTCGACCGAGTGCCGCCAGCTCTCCGGGGTCTGCCCGGCGAAGCCCATGATCAGGTCGGTGCTCAGGTTGGGCAGCTGTTTCTCACGGGTGATCTCGATGGCCCGGCGGATGACGTCCTCGCCCGCCTGGCCCCGGCCGGCTTCCCGGATCTCCGAGGGCACCAGGGACTGGATGCCGATGTTGGCCCGGGTGAGGCCCAGGGCGATCAGGCCCTCCAGGGTGCCGGGCTCCTTGACGATGGAGTCCGGTGTGGCCTCGATGGCCACCTCCTCCACCGTGCTCCGCCAGTTCGGGTACACCTCGTTCAGCGTGGCGAAGAGCTGCTCGAAGTGACGCAGGCTCAGCAGGCTCGGGGTTCCGCCGCCGATGTAGATGGTGCGCAGCCGCCGGCTCTGGATGATCTCCGTGTGGTCGCGGATCTGCGTACAGAGGGCGTCCATGTACGCGTCGTACACGTCCATGTCCTCGGAGATGACGGTGTACAGGTTGCAGAACCCGCATTTGTACCGGCAGAACGGCACATGCAGATACAGGTTGAGCTCAGGAACGGGGTGCCGCTGCAGGTCCTCGGCCCAGATATCCCGGATGTTCCGGGTTCCGTTCAGCGGGCGGTAGGCGGAGCGGGAAGGGTACGCGTAGTTGAAGGGCGGAATGACGCCCTGCTCGATGTGCCGGCTCAGCTCGTCACGAATGGCGCTCATCGTTCCTGGGTCCTTACCTGTGGAGGTCGACGTCGAACTGCCTGCCAACGGGGAGTGGTGCCACAGATCCGTGCGGCACGGAAAGAGACATGGAGTGAAAGCGGCGCGGTCCGAGGACACGCGTGGGCGATGGGTGGGCTGTGCCCTTTCCCCGCAAGCCTCCCCCGGAGGCTGTGCTCTCCGCCAACTGCGCTGAACGGCAGGCGTGTTGACTGGTCGGTACGCCAGTGGCGGAGGTGGTGCCAGTAGACAGCCGGCGGCGAGAGGCGCGACAGGAACAGAACCTACGACGATGGCCGGGCGGCATTCGTCGCCTCCTCCCAAATTGTCCACAGTGTGAGATCGCGAATATTCGAGGGGTCCTGTGGGGGCTTCGGTGCGGTTACGGTCGCCGGACCGAATTGGCCAACAGGACAACCGAGTTGAGTTTCACCATGCGGAACTTGGCCGATTTGAATAGAAGTTGAAGTGACTCGGCTTGAAAAGCGCGCATCAAAAGCCCAGTTGGAGGCCGTGCGGCCTTCACTCCGCCGTCACATGCGGAATCCCGGGCCGAGCGCATTTCCACGCGGCCACGCCGCCGTCGCCGGGAATCGCCCGATCGAACTGGAGTGAGACTTGACCGCGTCCGACATCAAACGCATCGCGTACATCCGGTCGATCCCGGTCTCCCGGGCCGGCCCCTACATCCCGGAGCTGGCCCGGACCGTGACCGACGCCGGCCGCGAGGCCCGCATCTTCTACACGGACGGCGACTGCGGCGCCGCGGACTTCCCCGGCGGCACCTGGGAGAAACTCCCCGAGGACGCCACCCCCGACCAGATCGCCGACCGGGTCCGCGCCTGGGGGGCCGACGGCGTCGTCTCGCTGTCCTTCCCCGACGAGGCGGGGCTGCGGGACGCCGTGGTGAAGGAGAAGCTGGCCCGGCACGCCATCCCGATGGTCTCCAACGGCCTCGACCCCTCCCGGCTGCTCGCCGACAAGTGGGAGACCAAGAAGATCCTGGCCGACCACGGCCTGGACACCCCGCACGGCATGCTCGTCGACGGCACCCTGCTGAAGAACGGCGCCGCCGAGGTGCCGGTCTACGCCGACATCATCCGCCTCAAGGCGGAGGAGATCGGCTACCCGCTGCTGACCAAGGCGGTCTGGGGCAGCTCGGGCAACGGCATCCGCTTCATCCGCGACCGGGCGGAGCTGGAGGAGTACCTGGCCACCCCCGACGAGGGGAACCACGTCCTGGAACGGTGCATCACCGGCGAGCTGTGCACGGTCGAACTCGTGGGCGCCGACGGCGAGTACGCCGTACAGCCGCTGTGCTTCACCGGGCCGACCGGTGGCAGGCCGACCTTCGCCTTCTGGGAGCTGCGGTCGTCCGCGCCCCGGCCGGCGGACGACGCCGCCTTCGAACCGGTGGCCGAGAAGTTGAAGAAGCTGTGCACCACCCTCGGCATCACCGGGGTGATCAACCTGGACATCATCTACAGCGGCGGCACCTACTACGTCCTGGAGATCAACCCCCGGGTCTCCGGCGCCACCGCCCTCGGCGTGGCCGCCTCGGGCCGCAACACCTACCTCGCCATGACGGAGATCCTGCTCGGCGAGTGGCAGGCCCCGGCCGTCCCGGTGCTGCCCCGGCGCCGCTGGTCCCTCGAATTCCCGGTCCACAACGTGACCGACGCCTTCGTCGAGCAGGCCGAACAGGCTCTGGACGTCGTACAGATCACCCCCACCCTGGTGGTCGACGGGCACGAGTACGGCGGTCTGATGATCGCCTCCTGCGAGTACGGCGACGAGGCCCGCTTCCTCCAGGTGATCACGGACCTGGACGCCGGCCATCAGGTGCTCAGGCCGGAGATGCTCACGCGGTTGGGGGAACTGCTCACCGGCTCGGCTGCGCAGTCAGGCTCCACCGCGCAGTCCGACCCCGCCACCCGGCCCACCGGCCCCGCCGCGCCCCCCGTCGCCTGACCGGCCGTACCAGCGGCTCCCGCACCGCCCGCCTCTCCCGCACCGCCCGCACCGCCCGCACGAAAGGCCCGATCCCCATGCCCGAGCCGTACGTCCATGTGCCTGCCGCCGAGATCCTCGCAGCCCTCACCGAACACGACGAGATCGCGATCAAGCACCTGCGCGAGTCCTGGGACGGCCTGGAGACCGACCGCTACCTGCGGGCCGGCGCCGCCTACCGACGGCGCCGGTACAGCGAGTTCCACCTGACCCGCGGCACGCTGGAGCGCGTCCCCCACGGAGCCTTCCGCCAGGCGGCGGAGATCAACCCGCTGCACGGCGGGGCGGCCCGGGAGTTCGCGCCCATCGAGCAGGAGGTGGCCGAGTCCCCGGTGCTCGCGGCGCTCGTCCGGACCCTGCTCGACCGGATCCCCGGCAGCTTCGACGTCTCCACCGGCGCCGTCGGCATCCACCAGATCCGCGTCATCGCCTCCCGCGACGCGGAGGGACTGCCGGCGCCGGAGGGCATCCACGAGGACGGCCACCACTTCGTGGCCCAGGTCCTGATGCGTCGCGAGAACGTCGAGGGCGGCGTCTCCCAGCTGTACGACCGGGAGATGAACCCGCTCTTCCGTACGCTGCTCAGCGAGCCGTTCGAGACGGTCGTCATCGACGACCGGCGGGTCTTTCACGGGGTCTCGGCCGTCGAGGTCGCCGGGGACCTGCCGGTGGGGGTCCGGGACATGATG
>NZ_JAFEUF010000383.1 GCF_016901035.1 Streptomyces durocortorensis | reverse complement strand
GGGGGGCCCCCCGCCCCCGGGCGGGGTGGGCCGGGGTGGCGGGCTGGGCGGGGGTCTGGTAGTGCGGGGCCCTGCCGTCCCCCCCGCCCGGCGCTGGGGGCCGGGCGGGGGCCGTCGGGCGTGGTGCGGCCGTGATGTGCGCCACCTGTACGGTCCGCGGCGACTGCCAGCTGCCGCTCGGCCTTACGCTGACCGTTGTCCCAGGGGCCGGCGGCGAGGACGGCGCCGGTTGCGACGACCAGGCCGAGCGTTGCGGAGCCTGCGATCACCTGCCAGGTGTACGCCCCGTTGCGCTTCTTCGTCAGGATCTTCGGCCCGCCCCGCGGGTCCGAGGGGCGCATCGACGGTTCTTCCACCTGCTCGGCCACCGCTGACCAGCCCCTTTCGCGAGCACACTTCTGCGTGGGGGACACTTAATCACCAGTCGTATGTGTTGATCATGGAGGAGCCACCCGTGGAGTTCGACGTCACCATCGAGATCCCGAAGGGTTCGCGGAACAAGTACGAGGTGGACCACGAGACCGGTCGGATCCGCCTGGACCGTCGACTCTTCACCTCGACCAGCTACCCGGCCGACTACGGCTTCGTCGAGAACACCCTCGGCGAGGACGGCGACCCGCTGGACGCGCTGGTCATCCTGGACGAGCCGACCTTCCCCGGTTGCCTCATCAAGTGCCGCGCCATCGGCATGTTCCGGATGACCGACGAGGCGGGCGGCGACGACAAGCTGCTCTGCGTCCCGGCGTCCGACCCTCGTGTGGAGCACCTGCGCGACATCCACCACGTGTCGGAGTTCGACCGGCTGGAGATCCAGCACTTCTTCGAGGTCTACAAGGACCTGGAGCCGGGCAAGTCCGTCGAGGGCGCCGACTGGGTCGGCCGTACCGAGGCGGAGGCCGAGATCGAGGCCTCGTACAAGCGTCTTGAGGCGCAGGGCGGCGCGCACTGACGTCCCTCTTCCGGTTCCGTTTGTGAGCCGGACGGCCGTCTTCGAACGGGCGGCACACCTTCGGGGGGGGGCCGCCCGTTTCGCTGTCCGCACTCCCGCGCGTGCGGCGCCCATGCCCGTGGCCATACTGGGCAGACGTGCGGCGGGACACCCCTGCAAAGGCGTCCCAGAGGCATCCCAGGGACATGCGGTCGAGGAGGAGCGAGGTCGAGTGGTGGCGGAATCGGGCGGTCCTGAGGACCAGAAGCCCCAGTCCGACGAGGCGCGGAGCGCTTTCGCTCCGCCTGCCGGGACGATGCATCCGGTGTCGCCGCCCGAGGAGGACCATCCGACGTCGGAGTTCGCGATGCCGAGCGGGGTCCAGCAGGAATCGCACGGTCCGGCCGGCTCGGGCGGGGGCTCCGGGAGCGGTTCGAACTCCGACACTCTGAGTTCCGCTTTCACTCCGCCGAGCACCTACAAGGCCCAGCAGTCGCCGCCCGCCTTCACTCCGGCGCAGGGCATTCCGATGGTCAAGCTGACCAAGGAGGCGCCCTGGCAGGACCGGATGCGCACGATGCTGCGGATGCCGGTGACCGAGCGTCCGGCGGCCGAGTCGATCCAGCGCACCGACGACGAGACGGGTCCGGCCGTGCCGCGCGTGCTCGACCTGACGCTGCGTATCGGGGAGCTGCTGCTGGCGGGCGGCGAGGGCGCCGAGGACGTCGAGGCGGCGATGTTCGCGGTGACCCGGTCCTACGGCCTGGACCGCAGCGAGCCGACGGTCACGTTCACGCTGCTGTCCATCTCGCACCAGCCGTCGCTGGTCGACGACCCGGTGACGGCGAGCCGTACCGTACGCCGCCGGGGCACCGACTACACCCGTCTGGCGGCGGTGTTCCGGCTGGTCGACGACATCACCACCCCGGACGCCGAGGTGTCGCTGGAGGAGGCCTACCGGCGGCTGGCGGAGATCCGCCGTAACCGTCACCCGTACCCGGGCTGGGTGCTGACGGCGGCCGCCGGGCTGCTGGCGGGTTCGGCCTCCGTGCTGGTCGGCGGTGGGTTCCTGGTGTTCCTGGTGGCGGCGGCGGGCGCGATGCTCGGCGACCGGCTGGCGTGGCTGTGCGCCGGGCGCGGGCTGCCGGAGTTCTACCAGTTCACGGTGGCCGCGATGCCGCCCGCCGCACTGGGCGTCGCACTGACCCTGACCCATTCGACGGACATCCGCCCCTCCGCGGTGATCACCGGTGGGCTGTTCGCGCTGCTGCCGGGGCGGGCGCTGGTGGCGGGCGTGCAGGACGGGCTGACCGGTTACTACATCACCGCATCGGCCCGGCTGCTCGAAGTCATGTACTTCTTCATCGGGATCGTCGCGGGTGTGCTGATCGTCCTGTACCTGGGGCTGCAGCTGGGGGCGGAGCTCAACCCCGAGGCCCGGTTCACGCCGTACAACGAGCCGGTGGTGCAGATCCTGGCGTCGATGGCGCTGAGCCTGGCGTTCGCCGTGCTGCTCCAGCAGGAGCGGTCGACCGTGCTGGCGGTCACCCTGAACGGCGGCGTCGCCTGGATCATCTTCGGGGCGATGGCCCGGACCGGGCAGATCTCGCCGGTCGCGGCGACGGCGGTGGCGGCCGGTCTGGTGGGCCTGTTCGGCCAGCTGTTCTCGCGCTACCGGTTCCACTCCTCGCTGCCGTACATCACGGCGGCGATCGGGCCGCTGCTGCCCGGTTCGGCAACGTACTTCGGTCTGCTGGGCGTGGCGCAGAACGAACTGGACACCGGGCTCACCTCGCTGTCGACGGCGGTCGCGACGGCGCTGGCCATCGCGATCGGGGTGAACCTGGGGAGCGAGATCTCTCGGCTGTTCATGGGGGCGCCGGGAGCGATCGGCGGGGCGAGCCGGCGGGCGGCGAAGCGGACCCGCGGGTTCTGAGCCCGCGCCCACCGTACGTACACGAGCGCCCCACCCCGCAAAACCTCCGGGGTGGGGCGCTCGTCCGTTCGTCTACGGCATGGGGTCAGCGCTTGGCGTGGCGGCCGCGCTGGCCGGAGGAGGGGCCCGGGGGGCGGCCGGAGCCGTCGCCCTCCGGCGCCCCGGCCGCGGCGGCCTTCTTGTTCTGGCTGCGGGCCCGCAGCACCTCGACCACGATCGGCACCACGGAGATGAGCACGATCAGGATGAGGATCATCTCGATGTGCTCGTGCACGAAGTCGATCTTGCCGAGGAGGGCTCCGAGCACGGTGACGCCGACGCCCCAGAGGATCGCGCCGACGATGTTGTACGTGATGAAGGAGCGGTAGTTCATCCGGCTGACGCCCGCGATGATCGGCGTGAACGTACGCACGATGGGCACGAAGCGCGCCAGGACCAGGGACTTCGGCCCGTGCTTCTCGAAGAACTCGTGCGCCTTCTCGACGTTCTCCTGCTTGAAGAGACGGGAGTCGGGGCGCTTGAAGAGGGCCGGGCCGACCTTGCGGCCGAAGAGATAGCCCACCTGGTCGCCGACGATCGCGGCCACCGCGATCAGCGTGCAGACCAGCCAGAGCGGGTACTTCAGCTGTCCTGTGGTCACCAGCAGACCCGTGGTGAACAGCAGCGAGTCGCCGGGCAGGAAGAAACCGATCAGGAGGCCGGACTCGGCGAAGACGATGAGGAGCAGGCCGGGGAGCCCGAACGTGTTGAGCAGATAGTCCGGGTCCAGCCAGCTCGGTCCGAGCGCAAGCGTATTCAAGGGTCCGGGCTCCAGGATGAGGGGTGCGATGGCGGCTCTGTGGCTGCCCCAAGCTATCAACGCCCGATGGATGCCCGTGGTTCCAGTGGCCCACAGCGGGAATGCGCATCCTGGGAAGCGGCCCGAAGCTGATCACAGGAGGTGCCACAAACATGGGCATTGAGGAATTCGGCGGTGGCCAGACGGCCCAGGCGGACGTGCTGGTCGTCACCACGAACGACGTACCCGGCTACCAGGTGACCCAGGTCATCGGCGAGGTCTTCGGGCTGACCGTCCGGTCGCGTCACCTCGGCAGCCAGATCGGGGCCGGGTTGAAGTCGATGATCGGCGGCGAGCTGAGGGGGCTGACGAAGACACTGGTCGAGACCCGTAACCAGGCGATGGAGCGGCTCGTGGAGCAGGCGCGGGCCCGGGGCGCCAACGCGGTCCTGATGATGCGCTTCGACGTGACCGAGGCGGCGGACGTGGGTACGGAGGTCTGCGCGTACGGGACGGCGGCGGTGATCAGCAAGGTGTGACGCGGCGCCGGTCGGCCGCACGGTGTGACGAGTGCCGGTCGGCCGCACGGTGTGACGCGGTGCCACCCGGACCGCCATTGGGCGATATATCCGTTTTGCCGCCCTAGGGTGGGCCGGTGGCCCCCGAATCCCCCGCGCCCCCGCCGGC
>NZ_JAFEUF010000382.1 GCF_016901035.1 Streptomyces durocortorensis | reverse complement strand
TGGGTCGACGTGAACGGCGGCGAGAGCTACCCCTTCGTCCTGCGCATCGACAAGGCCGTCGGCCGCACCACCGGCGAGGTCTCCTTCAGCGGCCAGGAGCGTCCCTTCGACCCGAACGCGGCCAACGACACCGCGCAGATCGTGATCGACACCGGCGAGGAGTCGGGCACCGAGGGCACCGAGGGCACCGAGGGCACCGAGGGCACCTCGGGCTCCAACGGTTCCTCCGGCTCCACCGGCGGCACGGGCGGCTCCTCGTCCACCGGAGGCTCCGGCTCCACCGGCTCCACGAGCAGCACCGGCGGGACGACCGGCGGCTCCACCGGCACGGGCGGCTCGACGACCGGCGGCACCACCCCGCAGACCGGCGGCAACCTCGCCGCGACCGGCTCGGACTCCACCGCCCCGCTCGTCGGCATGGCCGCCGCTGCGGTGGCGGCAGGCGGCGGCATCCTGTGGGCCGTGCGCCGGCGGGCCGCTGCCCGCAGCAACTGACGACACGGTCCCCGACGCCGACGCCGACGTTTCGGCTCTTTCCTTCATCCTTCGGCCTTGCGTTGACGTCGGCGTCAAGGAATACGTTCCTCCCATGCGAATCGGGGAGCTGGCCGAACGGGCCGGGACGACGACGCGGACCCTCCGCTACTACGAGTCGCGCGGGCTGCTGCCCGCGCGGCGCGCGGAGAACGGCTACCGCAGCTACGACGAGGGCGACCTGCGCCTCCTCCAGCAGATCCGGACCCTGCAGGACTTCGGGTTCGACCTGGAGGAGACCAGGCCCTTCATCGACACCCCGGGTGACCGCTGACCTGCACACTTTCCCGGAAGTGCGTATCTGACAGTCAAGTGGGTTCTGGTCAGGCCCTGTTCGCGCGCCAAGGATGGTCCCCATGACGCAAGCGCACACGACCACCACACCCGCCTCCACCCCCGTCACCGTGCTCGGCCTCGGTGACATGGGCCGCTCCCTGGCCCGCGCCTTCCTGGCCGCAGGCCACCCCACCACCGTCTGGAACCGTTCGCCCGAGAAGGGCGAGGACGTCGTCGCGCTGGGCGCGGTACGGGCCGCGTCCGCCGAGGAGGCCGTACGGGCGAGCGGACTCGTCGTGGTCTGTCTCGTCGACTACGACGCCTCCGACGCGGTCCTGGAGCCGCTGGCCGGGGCTCTGGAGGGGAGGGTTCTGGTCAACCTCACCTCGGACACCCCGGCCCGTTCCCGGCAGGCCGCCGCCTGGGCCGAGAAGCACTCCCTGTCCTACCTCGACGGGGCGATCATGGTCCCGGTCGACGTGGTCGGCTCGGCGGACGCACTGGTCTTCCACTCCGGCGACCGCGCCGCCTTCGCCGCGTACGAGGCCACCCTCAAGGCGCTCGGCGAGCCCGCCACCTTCCTCGGCGAGGACCACGGGCTCGCCGCCGCCTACGACATGGCGATGCTGGACTTCTTCTACGGAGCCATGGGCGGCCTCGTCCACGCCTTCGCGCTGGCCCGCGCCGAGGGCATCGACGGCGCGTCGCTCGCCCCGTACCTCAACACGATCGCGGGCATCCTGCCGCCGATCGCGGCCTACACGGCGACCGACATCGATACTCGTACCTACGTGGGCGAGGGCGGCAACCTCGCCATGATGGCGGCCAGCGTCGACCACATCCTGCACACCGCGCAGGGCCACCGCCTGGACGTCTCGCAGTTGGCGGGGCTGAAGTCCGTCACCGACCGGGCCATCGCCGAGGGCCACGGCTCCACGTCCTGGTCGAGCATCATCGAGGTGATCGCCGCCGACAGCTGACGGGCCTGCAACGGGGGAGGGGCCGGTACCGCGTCAGGAGAGACGCGGTACCGGCCCCGGCCGTTCACGGGTTCCCTGCGTACGGCTACGCCGGACGGAACCACACCGTCGCCAGCGGCGGCAGCGTCACCGAGATGCTGGAGGGCCGCCCGTGCGCGGGCACCGCCTCCGCCTTCAACGGTTCCTCGTTGCGGACGTCACCACCGCCGTACCGGGCCGCGTCGGTGTTCAGGACCTCCACCCAGCCCTCCGTCCCGGTCTCCGGCACTCCCAGGCGGTAGTCGCCGCGGACCGCCGGGGAGAAGTGCGAGACCGCGAGCAGGGGCGAGCCGTCCGCGTCGTACCGCAGGAACGCGAACACGTTGTCCTCGGCCGCCCCGCCGTCCACCCAGCTGAACCCCTCCGGCACCGTGTCGCGCTGCCACAGGGCGGGCACCGCCCCGTACACCGCGTTCAGGTCGCCCACCAGGGTCCGCACCCCGCGGTGGTCGCCGGACGCCTCGTAGGAGGGGTCCAGCAGCCACCAGTCCGGGCCGTGGCTCTCGGACCACTCCGCGCCCTGGGCGAACTCCTGTCCCATGAAGAGGAGTTGCTTGCCGGGGTGGGCCCACATGAAGCCCAGATAGGCGCGGTGGGTGGCGCGCTGCTGCCACCAGTCGCCGGGCATCTTCGCCACCAGCGCATGCTTGCCGTGCACCACCTCGTCGTGCGAGATCGGCAGCACGTAGTTCTCGCTGTACGCGTACACCATCGAGAACGTCATCTCGTTGTGGTGGTACTTGCGGTGGATCGGCTCCTTCGCCACGTACTGGAGCGAGTCGTGCATCCAGCCCATGTTCCACTTCAGCCCGAAGCCCAGGCCGCCGCTGTCGGTGGGGCGGGTCACGCCGTCCCAGGCGGTGGACTCCTCGGCGATGGTGACGACGCCGGGGTTGCGCCGGTAGACGGTCGCGTTCATCTCCTGGAGGAAGGCGACCGCGTCCCAGTTCTCCCGCCCGCCCTGGTCGTTGGGCGACCACTGGCCGTCCTCGCGGGAGTAGTCGAGGTAGAGCATCGAGGCGACCGCGTCGACGCGCAGCCCGTCGATGTGGAACTCCTCGCACCAGTAAGTGGCGTTGGCGACGAGGAAGTTACGGACCTCGGTGCGGCCGTAGTCGAACTCCAGCGTCCCCCAGTCCGGGTGCGCCGCGCGCTGCGGGTCGGCGTGCTCGTACAGCGGGCGTCCGTCGAACTCGGCCAACGCCCAGTCGTCGCGCGGGAAATGGGCCGGAACCCAGTCCATGATGACGCCGATGCCCGCCCGGTGCAGGGCGTCGACCAGGAAGCGGAAGTCGTCCGGGGTGCCCAGCCGCGAGGTCGGCGCGTAGAACCCGGTGACCTGGTAGCCCCAGGAGCCGCCGAAGGGGTGCTCGGAGACCGGCATCAGCTCGACGTGCGTGAAGCCCAGGTCCTTGACGTACGCCGGTAGCTGCTCGGCCAGTTGACGATACGTCAACCCCGGTCGCCAGGAGGCGAGATGCACCTCGTACACCGAGAACGGGGCCTCGTGGACCGGCCGGTCGCCGCGGTGCGCCATCCAGTCCGCGTCCCGCCACGTGTGGTGCTTGGCGGTGACGATCGACGCGGTCGCGGGCGGTACCTCGGTGCGCCGGGCCATCGGGTCGGCCCGCACGGTGTGCGAACCGTCCGGGCGGCAGATGTCGAACTTGTACAGCGCACCCTCGCCGACCCCCGGCAGGAACAGCTCCCACACCCCGGTCGAGCCGAGCGAACGCATCGGGAAGCCGGTGCCGTCCCAGTAGTTGAAGTCACCGGTGATCCGCACACCGCGCGCGTTCGGCGCCCACAGGGTGAACCGCGTCCCGGCCACCCCCTGGTGCTCCATCGGCTCCGCGCCGAGCGCCCGCCACAGCTCCTCGTGCCGGCCCTCGCCGATCAGATGCAGATCGAGTTCGCCGATCGCGGGCCAGAAGCGGTACGGGTCCTCCACCTCGATGGTGTTGTCGTCGTACGCCACCTCGAACCGGTACGCGGGGGCCTCCGGCACCGGCAGCACCCCGGAGAAGAAGCCGTCGCCGTCGTCGTGCAGTTCGGCCCGCAGGCCGGTCGCCAGGACGGTGACGGACCGGGCGAACGGCCGCAGCGCCCGCACCAGCACCCCGCCGGGGATCGGGTGCGCGCCGAGCACGTCGTGCGGCGCGTGGTGGTCGCCGGCCAGCAGCCGGCCCCGGTCCGTGCCGTCGAGGGCCGGTGCGGGGCGGGCGCCCTGACCGTCGCCGGCCTGCCGGGGGCGCGGTGGGCCCGCGTCCGCCCGCTTGGGCCGGGCGCGTTTGGCGGGCGCGGCCTTGGTGGCGGTGGCGGCGGGCGCCGGTGCGGGGGTGGCCGCCGCGTCGGCCGCGGTCTCGGCAGCGGCGGTCTCGACGGCGGGTTCGGCGACGGTCTCGACAGCCGCCTCGGCGGGGACCTCGGCGGACTTGCGGGATGCCTTGCGGGACGGCTTGCGGGCGGTCACAGGGACTGCCTCCTCGGGGAGTGAAGGGGAGAAGCACGGGCGGAGGGG
>NZ_JAFEUF010000381.1 GCF_016901035.1 Streptomyces durocortorensis | reverse complement strand
CCTGGTGCGGGGTGGGGGGGTTTAAAAAAACCCCATCCCCCCCCCGGTCGTCCTCCACCCCGACACATCCCCCCCAGGGAGGCAGCCCGTGACCGCACACGCCGATCGTGAAGGCCACATCGACGCCCCAGGCCGCACCGACGCGCCGAGCCCTTCGGAGGCTTCCGGCCCCGCGGGTTCCGCGGGCCCGGCCGGAGCCGAGGACCGTGCGGAGGTCATGGGCCTCACCGGTGCCGCGGACCGTGCGCAGGTCGCGGGCCGCACCGGCGTCTGGTTCATCGGAGCACGCGGTTCCGTGGCGACCACCGCCACCGCGGGCTGCGCCGCCATCGCCGCGGGCCTCCACCCGCCGACCGGCATGGTCACCGAGACGTCCCCCTTCGCCGACACCGGCCTGCCTGCCCTGACCGACCTGGTCTTCGGCGGCCACGACACCCTCGACTGCCCCCTGTCCAAGCGGGCCGAGGCACTCGCCGACGGCGGCGTCCTCCCGCACGGGCTGCCCTCCGCCGTACGCGCCGAACTCGACGCGGCCGACGCCGAGATCCGCCCCGGCGGCCCCCTGCCCGGCGACACCCGCACCGACCAGGAACTCATCGCCGCGTTCGCCGCCGACCTCACCGACTTCAACCACCGGCACAACCTGGCCCGCACCGTCGTCGTCAACGTCGCCTCCACCGAACCCGCCCCCGGCCCCGACGACACCCGGCTGCCCGCCAGCTCCCTCTACGCGGCCGCCGCCGTGCGCGCCGGCTGCTCCTACGCCAACTTCACCCCGTCCACCGGACTGCGCACCCCCGCGCTCACCGACACCGTCGCCTCCAGCGGACTTCCCCACGCCGGACGCGACGGCAAGACCGGCCAGACGCTGCTCCGCTCCGTGCTCGCCCCGATGTTCCTCCAGCGGGCCCTCGCCGTACGGGCGTGGTCCGGGTCGAACCTGCTGGGCGGCGGGGACGGGGCGGCGCTGGCCGATCCGGCGGCGGCCGCCGCCAAGAACGCGGGCAAGGAACGCGTCCTCGCCGACACCTTCGGCACCGCCCCCGAGGGCGAGGTGCACATCGACGACGTGCCCGCCATGGGCGACTGGAAGACCGCCTGGGACCACATCGCCTTTGACGGATTCCTCGGCTCCCGCATGATCCTCCAGACCATCTGGCAGGGCTGCGACTCGGCCCTCGCCGCCCCGCTGGTCCTGGACCTGGCACGGCTGCTCGCCCGCGCCCACGAGGCCGGGATCAGCGGCCCGCTGCCGGAGCTGGGCTTCTACTTCAAGGACCCGGACGGCGGCACCTCGGCGGCACTCGCCGAGCAGTACGCCACGCTGCTCGCCTTCGCCGAGCGGCTGCGGGACCAGGCGTGAGGCGGCGGCGGGGGCGGGCCCTGACGACCGCACTGGTCGCGGCCCTGGCGGCCCTCCCGGCGGGGCCCGGGCGGCGGAACGGTTTTGCTCACGGCGTGCGGAACGACGCCGTGACCCACGACAGCCTGTCCGGCGCGGGTGGGACTGCGCCCGCACCGGACAGGCCCGGACCGCCCCCCACGGGCCGGAACGGGGAACAGGGCGCGGAAGCGGGCCCGGGCCGACCGGATGCGGGCTCCGGGACTGAGGCCGGAGGGCGTATCGGGCCGGTCGCCGGATCGAGGGCGGGTGCCGACTCGGGTACCGGGCCGACCGCCGGACCTGGCGTCAGCTCCGGCACCGCCCCGGGCGCGCCCCGGCATCGCCTGCGGGCCTGGGCGGAACTGCTGCGCGTCTCCGCCCTGTTCTCCGTGCCCGGGGACGCGCTCGCGGGCGCCGCTGCGGTGGGCCGCCGGCCCGGCCGGGGCACCGCGCTGGCGATCGGCGCGTCGCTGTGCCTGTACGAGGCCGGGATGGCCCTCAACGACTGGGCCGACCGCGACGAGGACGCGGTCGACCGCCCGCACCGCCCGATCCCCTCGGGCCGCATCAGCCCGGCGGCGGCCCTGGGGGCGGCCGGGGCACTGACCGCGGCGGGCCTCGCCCTGGCGGCCCGCGCGGGCCGTCCCGCACTGACGGTCGCCACAGGACTGGCCGCCACGGTCTGGGCCTACGACCTCCACCTGAAGCACACGAAGGCGGGCCCGGCGGCCATGGCGGCGGCCCGCTCACTGGACCTGCTGCTGGGGGCCACCGCGACAGCGACGGCCACGGTCACCGCTGGGCGTGCGCCGGGTGGAAGCCGTGCACGCGACAACGTTGCCGGAGCGCCGGTCACCGCACGAGCGATACCGGCACCGGGCGTGCCGAAGGCACCCCCGGCCGCCCTGCCCGGCCTGGCCGCGCTCCCCGCCGCCCTCGTGCTAGGGGCGCACACCTACGGCGTCACCGCCGTGTCGCGCCACGAGACGCAGGGCGGCTCCACGGCGACGCCGCTCGCGGTCCTGGCCACGACGACGGCGCTCGCGGCAGCAGTGCTGGGGGAGTGGCGAGGGCGGAGCCCCGGCGGCCCCACCACGACGGCGACGAGCCCCGCCGCCCGAGGAACCGTCCCGCACCCGATGGCACGCCTTGCCAGGGTGGTCGGCCCCACCGCCGGCACGGCCCCTGCGGCACGGCCCGAAAGCCTGCTCGGCCGGACCCTCGCCGACCCCACCCGCCTCCTGACCCTCGCGCTCACCGGCGCCTACCTCCGTACCGCCGGACCACCCCTCCTGCACGCCGCCCTGAACCCGTCCCCGCCCCTGACCCAGCGGGCGGTCGGCGGGGGCATCCGGGCCATGATCCCGCTCCAGGCCGCGCTCGCCGCCCGCGCCGGAGCGCCCGTCACCGGTCTCGCCGTCATGGGGCTCGTCCCCCTCGCCCGCAGCCTCGCCCGGAAGGTGAGCCTCACATGACCCTCCACCTCGGATACGGCACCAACGGGCTCACCGACCTCCGCCTCGACGACGCCCTCGGCCTGCTCGCCGACCTCGGCTACGAAGGCGTCGGCCTGACCCTCGACCACATGCACCTGGACCCGATGGCTCCGGACCTCACCGAGCGCACCCGCCAGGTCCGCCGCCGGCTCACCTCCCTCGGGCTCCGGGTCACCGTGGAGACCGGCGCACGCTATGTCCTCGACCCCCGCCGCAAGCACGGCCCCTCCCTCCTCGACCCGGACCCCGACGCCCGCGCCGCCCGCACCGCTCTGCTCGTCCGCGCCGTGGACGTGGCTGCCGAACTCGGCGCGCACGCCGTCCACTGCTTCAGCGGCATCACCCCGCCCGGCACCACGGCGGACACAGCGTGGAAACGGCTCACCGAAGCGCTCACCCCCGTCCTCGAAGCCGCCGACCGCTCCGGCATCCCCCTCGCGATCGAACCCGAACCCGGTCACCTCCTCGCCACCCTCGCCGACTTCCACCACCTGCGCGGTCTCCTCGGCGACCCCGGACCGCTCGGCCTCACCCTCGACATCGGCCACTGCCAGTGCCTGGAGGACGCCTCGCCCGTCGACTGCATCAAGGACTCCGCGCCCTGGCTCCGGCACGTCCAGATCGAGGACATGCGGCGCGGAGTCCACGAGCACCTCCCGTTCGGTGACGGGGAGATCGACTTCCCGCCCGTGCTCGCCGCCCTGGCCGCCTCCGACTACCGGGGCCTCACCGTCGTCGAACTGCCGCGCCACTCCCATGCCGGCCCCGAGCTGGCCCGCACCTCGATCGACTTCCTGCGCGAGGCCATGACGCGCGGTACCGCGACCAAGGGAGCCGCCCCGTGCTGACGTCCCGCAAGGAACTCGACGCCGAACTCGGCGGGGGCGCCCGCGCCTGGCTCGACGAGGCCCTCGCCGAAGCCGCCCACGACGCGGCCACCGAAGAGGCCCTCCGCTCCGGGGCGAGCCCGTACACCTCCCCGCCGTGGGAGCTGCGCTACGCCGCCGCCGGCCGGCACTGCGGTCAGGAGCACGCCGACTCCGTACGCTCCCTCCTGCTCATCGAGGCCCGCGCCCCGCTGTCCTCCGTCACCCGGCTCTACGAACAGGGCACCGCCGCCGAACGCCGCGCCGTCCTGCTCACCCTGCACCTCCTCGATCTCGGCGACACCGCCCTCCCGCTCGTCGAGGACGCCCTGCGCACCAACGACACCCGGCTGGTCGCCGCCGCCGTGGGCCCCTATGCCGCCGACCACCTCGACGCCCACGCCTGGCGGCACGCCGTACTGAAGTGTCTGTTCACGGAGGTGCCCGTCGCCGCCGTCGCCCAGTTGGAAAGCCGGGCCCGGGGGGACGCCGAACTCGCCCGCATGCTCGACGACTTCGCCGCCGAACGGACGGCGGCGGGCCGCCCCGTCCCCGAAGACCTGCGCACGGTCCTGGGACACGCCCTCGCCCTCCCCGCCCCGGCCGACGAGGGCGGCCAC
>NZ_JAFEUF010000380.1 GCF_016901035.1 Streptomyces durocortorensis | reverse complement strand
CACCTCCACCACACCGGAGGTCTTCGTCATGATCAAGCCTGACCAGCGTTAACAACGCTCGTGATCAATACACCTAGAGCCTGTCCGACCGTTCCCGCCCGCCGGACGACGCCATGCACGCACTCTCGCGGAAAGGCCCGGCGGCCGTTCGGAGAGGCGTGGGTGGGGTAGCCGACGCAGTACGGGGCGTGCTCGACGCCCTCCTGTTCGGAGGTGGCAGATGGGGGCGAAAGGGCAGACGTACAAAGGGCGTTGGCAGGACCAGTGGTGGGCCGTCGGACTGCTGGCGCTGGTGATCCTGGTCGCCGTCCGGGTGGCGCTCAACGGCTGGTCCGCGTGGCCGGCGGCGCTGGTCGGCGGTGTCGTCTACGCCGGATTCCTGACGTGGCTCCTGATGCGGCGCAGGCGGCGGGACGCGAAGGCCGTGGGCACCGAGCCTGCCAGGGTGCCGGAGCTGGAGCGCCGTATCGCGAAGAACGGCGAGATGCCCGACGACCCGGCCGAGCAGGAGGCCATGGTCCGGCTGATCCGGCGGCGGGAGGAGAAGCTGCGGCGCAACCAGCGGTGGGCCTTTCCCCTGCTCGGGCTGATCTTCCTCGGGGTGCCGTTCCTCGGGTTCGCCTCCGGCAACGTGTCGTCGGGGCTCATGATGCTCGGCTTCGGCGTGGCGTTCATGGGCTGGATGATCTGGTTCAACCGGCGCTTCGTACGGCGCATGGCCGCGATGCGGCAGCGGATCGAGGGTGTCGGAGGCTACGCGTAGCATCCCCGGATGACGTGTGGGGTTCGGGCGGCCGGCGGCGGGTGGTGGTGCGCCGGGGTGCGGTGGCCCGGACACGCTCCCGAGCTGGGGTGGAGCAGGGGCGGCGACCGGCGGGTGAGCGTGCTCGCGTACGGGGCCGGCCTCGGGTTCCGGGCCCTCGGCGAGCGGCACTGCGTGGGGGCCCGCGGGAACGTGTGCCCGCTGGGGGCCGCGGTGCCGGGGCGCTCGACCGGTGGGCGGTGCGCCGAGTGCGCGCGGCTGGACCGGGCGCACTCGGTGGCCGCCGACACGATGGCGGACGACCCCCGGACCTACCGCGTGTACCTCGCCTGGTTCGGGCCCGGCATGGTCAAGGTCGGGATCACCGGTGAGGAGCGGGGTGCGGCCCGGCTGCGGGAGCAGGGGGCCGTCGCCTTCAGCTGGCTCGGGCGCGGGCCCCTCATGGCGGCCCGGCGCACCGAGGAGGTGTTGCGCGCGGCCCTGGGGGTGCCGGACCGGATCCCGTACGCCCGGAAGCGGTCCGTGCGGGGTCAGTTGCCGGGCAGTGAGGAGCGGGCGGCCGAAGTGGCGGGGCTGTACGGGCGCGCCGCCGAACTCGAAGGGCGCGGCTGGCCCGAGTCGTTGGAGCGGCTCCCGCTCGAAGTCGTCGACCAGGTCGGCATCTTCGGGCTCGACGGTGCACCCGCGCCCGAGCCCGGCGGCGCGCCCGTCCGGGCCGTGCGGGAGCTGGTCGACGGCGGCGTCGTCGCGGGGCGGCTCGTCGCGGCGGCCGGGCCCGATCTGCATCTCGCGGTGGCGGGCGGGGGCGTGGTCGTGCTGGATACGCGGCTGATCACCGGGTGGGATCTGACAGCGGTGACCCGGGCGACCGAGGTGACCGGGGTGACCGAGGTGACCGGGGCGACCGGGAGCGATGTACGTGTCCCCCTCATCGACATCGGCGGCGGCGGTGTGCAGGGTGGGTTGTTCTGAACGACCGGGTGGGTTGTCCCGGACGACCGGCGAAAGGGCCTGCGCATGGAAACGGGAAGCGATGACGTGGCGCGGTTCCGGGAGCGGCTCGGGCTGCCCGGGATCATCGACGTGCACACCCACTTCATGCCCGAGCAGGTCCTGCGCAAGGTGTGGGCCTACTTCGACGCCGCCGGGCCGCTCACCGGGCTGGAATGGCCGATCACCTACCGGTACGAGGAGGAGCGGCGGCTTGAGCTGCTGCGGTCGTTCGGGGTGCTCCGGTTCACGTCCATGCTCTATCCGCACAAGCCCGGCATGGCCCGCTGGCTGAACGGCTGGGCCGCCGGCTTCGCCGCCCGGACCCCCGACTGCCTGCACACCGCGACCCTCTTCCCGGAGGAGGGCGTGGAGATGTACGTGAAGGAGGCCGTCGAGGCGGGGGCCCGGGTGTTCAAGTCACACCTTCAGGTGGGTGCCTACGACGCGAATGATCCGTTGCTGGATGCGGTGTGGGGGATGCTCGCGGAGGCGGGGATTCCAGTGGTCATGCACTGCGGATCGGGGCCCGCGCCGGGGAAGTTCACCGGGCCGGAGCCGATCGGGCGGCTGCTGGCCCGGCACCCCGGGCTGCGGCTGATCGTCGCGCACATGGGGATGCCGGAGTACGCGGAGTTCCTGGCGCTGGCGGCCTCCTACCCCGAGGTCCGGCTCGACACGACCATGGCGTTCACCGACTTCAGCGAGCGGTTCAGCCCTTTCCCGGCGGCGGAGCGGGGGCGGCTCGCCGATCTCGGGGACCGGATCCTGCTCGGGACCGACTTCCCGAACATTCCGTACCCGTACGTCCATCAGCTGCAGGCTTTGGAGCGGCTGGAGTTGGGGGACGCGTGGTTGCGGGCGGTCTGTCACGGGAACGCCGCCGCGTTGTTCCCCGCCCGTGCCTGACGTCCCCTGCCGGTCACTTTCTCAGGGAATTCACAGGAACGGGTCAGGCTTCTCTCACGGGTGCCTCACAGAGTGGGGCCCATGACGACGACGACCTCGCCCCAGGGGCGTACCGAACTGCTCAGGCCGGACCGTACCCCCGTACGGGTCCTGGTCGTGGACGACGAGGCTCCGCTCACCGAGCTGCTCTCGATGGCCCTGCGGTACGAGGGGTGGGAGGTGCGCAGCGCCGGGGACGGGGCCGGGGCGGTGCGGGCGGCACGTGACTTCCGCCCGGACGCGGTGGTCCTGGACGTGATGCTCCCGGACATGGACGGGCTGTCCGTGCTGGGCCGGCTGCGCCGCGAGTACGCCGATGTGCCGGTCCTCTTCCTGACCGCCCGGGACGCCGTCGAGGACCGGATCGCCGGGCTCACCGCGGGCGGCGACGACTACGTGACCAAGCCGTTCAGTCTGGAGGAGGTCGTGGCCCGGCTGCGCGGGCTCATCCGCCGCTCGGGCTCGGCCGTCGCCGCCGGGCGGAGCGAGTCCACGCTCACCGTCGGGGACCTGGTGCTCGACGAGGACAGCCACGAGGTGTGGCGGGGCGGGGAGGCGATTCACGTCACCGCCACCGAGTTCGAGCTGCTGCGCTTCCTGATGCGCAATCCGCGCCGGGTGCTCAGCAAGGCGCAGATCCTCGACCGCGTCTGGAACTACGACTTCGGCGGCCAGGCCAACGTCGTCGAGCTCTACATCTCCTACCTCCGCAAGAAGATCGACGCCGGACGGACGCCGATGATCCACACCCGGCGTGGGGCGGGGTATCTGATCAAGCCCGGTGAGTAGGCGAACGGGCGGGGGAGGCGGGGCAGGAGGGGGAGTGCTGCGGCGGCCGTGGGCCCTGCGGACGCGGCTCGTCGTCTCCGCGGTCTCGCTGATCGCCGTCGTCGCAGCCGTCATCGGGTCGGTCACCGCGATCGCCTTCCACAGCTACTTGTACGGCAAGCTCGACGACCAGCTGCACTCCGTCGCCGAGCGGGCCCAGCGCCCGCCGGCCCCGGGTCCGCTGCCCCAGTCGGTGCGCGAGGCGGGCCCGCTCGGCTTCGTCGGCGGGGGCGGGCAGCCGCTCGGCACGTTCGGGGCGCTCCTCGGCGGCGACGGGGACGGCGACGGGGACGGGGACGTCACCGCGTCGAAGGTCGTCGAGGACAGCGGGCTCCGTGCCCAGGAGAGCGCGAAGCCGCTGACCGGGGAGCAGCGGAGCGCCCTGGAGGCTGCCGTTCCGGAGACCGGCGAAGGGGCCCGGAGCGTCGATCTGCCCGGGCTCGGCGGTTACCGGGTCGAGGCCGCGACCACCACCGAGGGATACACCGTCCTCGTGGGCATCCCCACCGCCGAGGTGAGCGGGGCGCTGACGACCCTGATCGTCGTCGAGGTCTGCGTGACCGCCGCCGGTCTGCTGGCCGCCTCGATCGCGGGCACCGTGCTCGTCGGGGTCGCCCTGCGGCCGTTGCGCCGGGTCGCCGCCACGGCCACCCGGGTATCCGAACTCCCCTTGCACAGCGGTGAGGTGGCTCTCCTCGAACGCGTACCGGACGCCGAGGCCGATCCCCGCACCGAGGTCGGGCAGGTGGGCGCGGCGCTCAACCGGATGCTCGGGCACGTCGGTTCGGCGCTCGCGGCCCGCCAGCAGAGCGAGACGCGGGTCCGGCAGTTCGTCGCCGACGCCAGCCATGAGCTGCGCACCCCGCTGGCCTCGATCCGGGGGTACGCCGAGCTGACCCGCCGCGCCGGCGGGGGAGGGGCGGGCGC
>NZ_JAFEUF010000037.1:6340-42826 GCF_016901035.1 Streptomyces durocortorensis | reverse complement strand
CGGCTGATGCAAGAGGGTGGCGCGCGCCGGCGTCTTCGTCGACGGCCGACAGCCTTCACGCCACGCGCCGGGCGGCCCGGGGGCGGGGGGGGGCCCCCCCCCGCCCGCCCCCCCCCCCCCCCCCCCCCCCCCCCCCCCCGGGGGGGGCCCCCCCCCCCGGGGCGCCCCCCGGGGGGGGGCGAAGCCCCAGCCGGGTTCCGGCTTCTGACGGTGTGCGGGGAACGCTGCCGGTGTTCTGGGCCGGAGCGCATGCCCGGCGAACTACCGCGAACAGCCCCGGACAGAGCCAGCATCGAAGCCTGACTACTGGCCATCCCTTAGAAATGCAGAGGCTTTGGACGTCGCCGAAGCATTTTCTTCATTCGCCGCGTTCAGTGCTGGAAGTTGCTTTTTGATTTCCGCTTGCTGGATCTTCGCTTCAGTTTCGAACCAGGTTTGGGTAACCTTGTGCTGGTTGCGGCACTTAAGGTCTGTCTGGGCTGTAGAGATTTCCAGATCTGTGACCTGCTTAGCGTCTCCGAATCGGGAGTCGCTCAGTGCATCTAGCGGGGTCTTGTAGTTGAAGCCCGACTTCTTCATGCAGTCAGACCACTGGCCGAACACCTTGATGACCGCAGTATCCTTCATTGATGCAATGAAGGACCGGTTGTCGATTTCTTGAGCGACGGCACTGGCCTCGAGATCGGGCACAGTACCGTCGGCCTTCTCTACGCAAGTCCGCAGAGCCGCCGGGTCTGACCCCGACATATCGACGGCGCCGATTCTCATCGCTTCATCGTAGGCATTCTGTAGTGCCAGATCCGGATGATACCCACGCTTGCGGGTCAATTCCTCGTCGTGAATTCCATATCGGCGATCTGTGAATGAAGTTCCGTCGATGCTCGGAAGGTCAGGAGCTGGTTGCCAAGCCTCGAATCCTTCTTGAGCCATGCATTCGTCGATCATCGTATCCCGGGCGTTGCTTACCTGCAGAGAGTTTGCCTTTCCCGGAAGGAAAAACTCAATCGGAAGCTTCCACGTTTCGGGGTCGCCTTCGCTCCTCATCTGGGCCGCTGGGACTTTACTGGATGGCGCTTCAGCTCTCTGCGTCCCGCTCGTAGCACTTGCTCCCCCCGTCTCATCGCTTATCGAAACTCCGGCAAGAGCGATACCCCCTACCGCGAAAGCCGCAACAGCAGGGATAGCCACGCCAGGCTTAATCTTCACTGATACTCCTAAGTTTCGTCTCCAGAATACTACTAGGCCCAAGAGAATGAGGCGTTCTCGTTGTACACGTACCTGAAACGCGCAATGGTCTGCCCTGGGTTCATCACGTCTTTGGGTCCGGTGTATCCGCTGTAAAAATGGACTCTCGCCTTGTACTTGTAGTGGTCGTTCTCTGCAGAGGCGGCGTTGTTCTTTATTTTCTGTCCGGCTCCCGGTGTACCACTGGCTCCTATAATGCAGAATCTGAGGGGGTAGGCGCCCGGGTCCGATCCCCCCGGCTTCAGCCGGTCAAAGTCGTAAACCGAGTACCCGATATTCCTATAGGATCCATCCATTCCCGAGTTGAAGTAGATGTGAAACTTGAACTTCGAGGGAGTCGGCTCTTTGCACCCCTCGGAACTGTAGAGGTTTTCGTAATCGATAACGTCGGCGCTCGCTGTCGGGGCGGCAACCATTACACCGAAAACGGCGGTGAAGGAGATTATGGAGGTCGCGAGAATTCGCTTCATCTTGTTCACTCTTTCGCGAATGTCTTGATCCAATAGAAGTGACGTTCGAGAGTAGCGGATTACCCTGTTCCGCTATATTGCACCCTGCCTCTCTGTGGTGGCGTGTCCAAACTATACGAAAACCAGCCCCCTAGAGGGCTCCGTAATGAGTGTGGCTGGATCTCGCCAGGATTCGTCTGGCGGCCACTGACGTCCGGGCCGCTTGTTCTCGGACAGGGCACCAAGATATTCCTCTGTGACAATGCGTAATTAAAGTGGAGCGTGACGCTTCGTTTCATCATCGAATCAGGGGCTCTTAGGTGCTTGGCTTGTCAGTTACCTACGGGAGTGGGGCGCTTGCAGGACATCTTGATGGACTCTTTCCGGCCAAGCATTCCGGTCCGGTAACAACCCCCTTATCGCCGGCCGCCACCGCTTAGGGTTCCTGACGGTTGCCCCTTGAACATGTTCAGGGGGCTCGCCTGGGGAGGGGGACTGCGAGATGCGCAGTGGAGCGAAGGTCGCCGTGATCGGTGGAGCGTTCGTCCTGGTGGCCGGTGGGATCGGTTACGGGGCGTACAGCATGCTCGGGGACACCGGCGGCGGGGGCGGCGGCACGCAGAGCCAGTCCCAGTCGTCGGAGGTCAAGACGGGGCCGCCGAGCGCGGAGGAGATCGCGGAGACGTCGAAGGGCTTCTTCGAGGCGTGGGCGGCCGGGGACGCGTCGGCGGCGGCGCTCCTGACCAACAACGAGTCGGGCGCGGAGCCGGTGCTCGCCTCGTACGGCGAGGACGCCCACATCGGCAAGGTGAAGATCACCCCGGGCCCGGCCGTCGGCACGAAGGTGCCGTACACGGTCAAGGCCACCGTTGCGTACGAGGGGAAGTCGAAGCCCATCTCCTACGCCTCGGAGCTGACGGTGGTCCGCGGCCTGACGACGGGCAAGGCCCTCGTCGACTGGGAGCCGACCGTGGTGCACCCGCAGTTGACGGAGGGCGCGACGCTGAAGACGGGTGAGTCCTCGGCGCCGGCGATCGAGGCCGTCGACCGCAACGGCACGGTGCTGACGAAGGAGAAGTACCCCTCGCTCGGCACGATCCTGGACACCCTGCGCCAGAAGTACGGGGAGACCTCGGGCGGTTCGGCCGGCATCGAGACCTGGATCGAGCCCGCCGACGAGTCCCAGCCGGACGTCAACCTGCTGACCCTGGCCAAGGGCAAGCCGGGCAAGGTCCAGACGACGCTGGACGCGGGCACTCAGGCGGCGGCCGAGCGGGCGGTGAAGAAGTTTGATGAGTCCTCGGTGGCGGCGGTCCAGCCGTCCACGGGTGCGATCCGGGCCATCGCCAACAACCGATCCGACGGCTACAACGCAGCTATGACCGGCCAGTTGGCCCCCGGGTCCACGATGAAAGTCGTGACAGCTGCGATGATCATCCAGAATGGCCTCGGAAGTATGGACGCGAAGGTGGAGTGCCCCTCCACGGTGTCGTGGGAAGGGGTGACCTTCCACAACCTTGAAGACTTCTCCATTGCCAATGGCACGCTGCGAGACGCCTTCGCCCGGTCCTGCAACAGCACCTTCATCAAGCCGATCAAACCGCTCGGCGACCGGGCTGGGTCCGCTCTGGGCCAGGAGTCGCGAGACTACTTCGGCCTCGGTCGGGACAACTGGCAAACCGGCGTGCCCACCTTCGACGGCAGCATCCCGGAATCCTCGGGGGCCGAGACCGCGGCCTCGTACATCGGGCAGGGCAAAGTGCTGATGAGCCCCTTGAACATGGCGTCGGTATCCGCCACCGCGAAGAACGGCGTCTTCAAGCAGCCTTACCTGGTCTCCCGCGAGCTGGACAACCGACCGTTCGCTACGGCCCGCCCTCTACCGGCAGGTGTGGCGGAACAGTTGCGCGAGATGATGCGGTACACCGCGACCGGCCCCAACGGTACCGGCACCAAGGCCATGGCAGGCGTCGGTGGCGACAAGGGCGCCAAGACCGGTTCGGCGGAGGTGGACGGGCAGACATCGAACAGCTGGTTCACCGGCTTCAGCAACGACCTCGCCGCGGCGGCGGTCGTCCAGTCTGGCGGCCACGGCGGCGACGCGGCGGGCCCGGTCGTAGCGGAGGTGCTGCGCGCGGGCCAGTGAGGGCTCGCATGGCGACCACTCGGGAAATTCGGCCCAACATAACCGTCTTTGTTCTCGACGGGTGCGCAATGCACGAGGCTCCCGCGCTCTGAGGGAGGTGCCGAAATTTCTTCCCCCATACACGGGAGCCTCGTAGATCCCACTCCTGCCACACCTGACCTGGCGCACGATTGAGTGGAGTGGGCCACCACGTTCAGCCCCACTCGCGAAGGTGAACGCTGATGCGCAGCATCAACTGCAGTGGATGTCTGACCACTTGTCAAGGGTGACGGACGACCCCGAGGGATTGCTCACTTCCCCCGAAACAGTGATGCATCTTCCGTTAGTCCCCGTCAGGGAAACAGGGCCGGCGTACTGCGAGTACTTACCCCGGTCATCCGCCCGTCGGCTCCCCTGGAAAAGATGAACCTCCATGCCATGCGGCGTCCCCGCATACTTCTTGGCCACATTGACGGCGCAGTTGGTACCACCGTTTGAACTGGAGTAGTAAACGTTGATGGTTCCCCAAGTGCTGTTGTCCGCACCCTTGATATTGTACTGACCAACGAGAGATCCGCCACATCCGTAGCCAGCTGCACTTGCCGTGGGAGCCGAAACCAGGCCCATCCCCGCAATCCCCAGAAGGAGGGAGAAGAGGGTGACAAAAATTCGACGCACGAAGATTCCATTCTCGATCGAGCAAACTATCCGACGTTTTGACCTAAATTAAACCCAGCCTTACCCCAGCCCAATACTTCCTTCCCTCACCTTCCACCCAATCGGACGATTCGGGCAGATTTGACTCAACCGGAGGATCATGTTCTGGTTTCATTTCCATTTTGCTGCGCCTGACAGGCGCCTCCGGGCGGGAACCTTCACGCGCTAGAACCTAACTCATTCTTGAAGTGAAAAGAGTCCACTGAGGGCGAGACGGCGTGATCTCGACGTCCCCACCTGCAGTTAGCGGCGGAAGTGTCTAAAATTAGACAGCTCGACAATTCACCTGCGCCCGACATTCCCCCGATACGGTTGCACGGAAGGGTTGCTCGTGGGTGAGTAACATCGGAGGGTGCGGCCCAAGGATCGGGAAAAGCCTCCCAGGCGACGCGCAATCGACGTCTATCTCGGCCTGGACGTCGGCAAGGGCGAACACCACACCACCGCCGTCACCCCGGCCGGGAAGAAGGCGTTCGACAAGCGCCTGCCCAACACCGAACCCAAGCTCCGCGAGCTGTTCGCGAAACTCCAGACCAAGCACGGATCGGTGCTGGTCGTGGTCGACCAGCCGGCATCGCCCGGAGAGCCCTGCCGCTGGCGGTCGCCCGGGATCTGGGCGGCACCGCCTACCTGCCCGGCCTGACGATGCGGCGGATCGCTGACCTCCACTCCGGCGGGGCCAAGACAGACGCGAGGGACGCGTTCATCATCGCCGACGCCGCCCGCGCGTGGTGGTTCCCGGCACCGGAGCGACTCTCGGGACGAATCGCTCACCGACCACCTTTCGGGACGGCAGGACTGCTGCTCTCTGCGGTGAAATCCAAAGGAACGGCAGCGAGCCTACGCCGTGTGATCTTTTCGGTGCCGGAGAGGACCCGCCCAGGCCATCGACACCTACATCAGCGAACTCACTCGGTCCAACACTGCGGCCGGACGCAGACCTGGCCTCCTGGTGCCGCTCATGCCACAACGTCCCCTTTCGAGGACGGTCTCAGCGCTCACAGTTGTCGATAGATCCGTGATGATGCTGCGGCCGCTGCTGATCGCCGTGTGCGTTACGTTCCCGCTGAATTGGCGCGGCAGCCGTGAGCTCGTGTCACCGTGGCACGTGGAAGTAGGAGGCTGGCGGCAAGGCCAGCGAGTAGACGGTGCCGTACGTGGCTCGAATGCTATCCAAGCCGCCCGAAGAGGAGGGCTCGTAAAAGCATCGAAGAACGTTCATGGGCTGGATGGAGTCCGCAACCAGGACCGTCGGAAGGTCCCAGGTGAGGGTGTGCCCGGCATGAGTTAGTTCGCCGGGTCGGTCTTGGCAGGCAGTCTCCGGGGTTAGCGGGATGCCCGACAAGCCGGCACCCCCCGCGCCCAGTATCCGGGTGATCGTGTCTGCTGGCGTCAGTGGTGAACTGAAGTAGCCAGTGACATGCATTTCACAGGTCACGCGGTATGCGGCCCTCACTGGGCGAAAGAGATCCCAGCCTGCCCTTCCAGGTGTGTAGTGGTCTCTAATCACCAGTAGGCGTAGCACCAGAGGTGTGCTCGCCGCGTAGGCCTCCACGATGCCACGCAGCCGACTTTCAGCATCCTGCGCTGCCTCTCGAGCGGTGTCGCTGCTCGCTAAACGCCGTGCTTGACGGTGGCTGGTCGATCCCAGGAAGGTCCAGAAGCCGGCCACCACGTTGAAGCCGGCAAGGAACGGCCGCCACGCAGCGCGCAGTATGAGGGGCTTCACCTGGCGTCATGTTTCGAGATGCGGGTTTTGGGCTGTGTGCTCTCTGGCATGAGCTGGAGCTGCAGGAGCGAGGGAAGAGTCGCGGCAGCGCACTGCACAGAGAACCACCAGAATGCTTCCGCTGGGCTGAGGACCGAGTTCAGAAGGTGCCCTGAGGTCGTCGTCCACCACACGAGGGCACTGATGATGACAGCCAGATGGTTCCCACGAACACCGACAAGACGGAGTCCCACCCACGTGACGAGAGGCTGGAGAGCTAGGGCCGCAGAGTTGGCGGCGAAGTATTGCAGCACACCTGCGAGTGGGCCGCGTGCTCCGTCGGCCTCCGTGGCCTCGTCGATCAGAGAGTTCAAGGTATGTAACAGCCACCACGCAGCAAGAGTGGCCACCACAGCCACGGCCGCTGTCTTCAAGGCTCTCACCGAGTAGTCCATGTGCACCATTATCTCGGTGGATCGGTCATTTTCCATAAGTACAGCTACTCACTTTGAAGGGGCTTTGGGGCGCCGCGAGATACGACGCCCCAAAGCACCATGTACGAGTGCTACTTGCCCAAGGCTTCCTCGAATGCCTTGGCGTAGTGAGATGTCCCCGATACCTTCGGGTGGAAGGACTTCATCGAAGTCACCGGATCATCGGCCTGCGAGTGTCCTGTCACTACGATCCCATGGATCGTCTCCGGGGAGCCGCAGACTGCCTGTCCGGCGAACGCTGCACGGGGGTCGGCGAAGGTCGCGTAGGACCCGGTGTCGGCAACGGCCCCCTTCATCTCGGAAGCGACGAGGTCGCTCATATCGTTCAGCCAGGGAGCTTCCGCCGTACCGATGCCGAGCACGCACGAACCGCTCTTCTCGAGGAGCCTTGGATAGCCCATGAGGACAACCTTGGCGTTGGGTGCCTTTTCGTGAATTGCCTTGAGCGTTTTCACCAAGCGGGGTCGGACCACGTTGTGTGCCCACGCCGGAAGCCAGTCTTTCAGCGGCGGAGTTTCTGTTTCGTATTCCGCGCCTGTGTCAGGATTACGGGCTTTGATCGAACCGTTCTGGCATACGTCGGTGGGGGACGTTATACATTTTTTGATGACGTCCCCGAACCCCATGTCGTTGCCGCCGATTGACAGCGCAACCAACGTGGTGTGCTGATCCAGGTACCCCTGCTGGATCTGTGGTAGCTCTCCTGCGTCGGGCACTTTATTGAGGATGTTGTAGTGGCGAGCTCCGGAGCAGGCGACGAACTGAAAGTCCATCCTCGCACTCCACGAGTCCTCAAGTGAACCCACGGAGCTTTGCTCACCGGGCAGGACCGCGCGGCGTGGCCAGGCATGTTTGGAGCGGTGACATGTGTTTTTCCATTTGTCACCCCAAACCTTGTTGTAATAGTCCGATTCCGGGTAGTAGTCGTCTCCCTTGGGTTCGGAGGCTCCTTCGCCGGAGGTGTAGGAGTCGCCCATGGCGACCACGCTCTGATCTGGTTTGCCGGGAAGCGGCTGGAAGGCAATAGAATCCCAGGCGACGTCCTCGTCAGCGGTGCCGTCGGCGGTGGCGTTGGTGAGGGTGACCGTGGGTGTTCCGGTGAAGCGGAACACCCCGAGGCTTACCCATCGATTGGCGCGTTGCTCGACAATCCTGGTCTTGTTCGTGGTATCCGCGCCGCCGATCACATACGCCGCCTGGCGGGTATGGGCCCCAGTGTCCGGGAGATACACCATGACACGGGCCCAGGAGATGGCGCTGTTCAGAGTCCAGGTTCCCTTGATGGTCATCAGGCCGGAGTCGCCACCGAGGTGGTCTGCGTTGCGGGTGTGCGCGTACCAGAAGTGCCCGCCCTGACCGCCACCGATTTGGTGGAGGTCGCCCTTGCCCTGGTAGGGGCCGAGACCGGGTCCGGATGCTGCCGGATTAGGGCGGAAGGTGAATTGGAAGTCACCTTTGTCGGTCGAGCCAGCGCCGCAGCCGCCGTAGGTGTTGGTGTTGTCGGGTACTGATTCCACAATGTACGCGCCCGTGGGAGCGGGGTCGCACTTCGGGGTGCCGTACTTCAGGCGGGTTCCGCGGCCGGGTTCCGCGCGCGGCGTGACGTACTTGATGCTCTCGTGGCCGCAGTCTCTGTCGCAGTTCTCCTTCCACGTCACGTTCGCCCCGCGCCACCAGTACTTCTCGTAGCATTCCGCGTCGGGGCAGTCCGGCGGGTTGGTGGCGCTGCAGTTGTTGGTGGCGTTGCAGAACGAGCTTAGAGGTGGCTTCACGCGGTCGCGCTGCAGTCTGTCGACCCACCAGGAGGGGCGGAATCCGACGCTGTCGAATCCTGTTTCACCGGGCCAGTCCTGGCGTCCGTCGCTGGAGTAGGAGTAGCCGGTGTCCATGGACCAGGCGGCCCAGCCCAGGACCTTTTCCTCGTAGGGCCAGTTCTGGGGCTTTGCAGCGTCGCGGGGGTCGGTCATGAACGGGTTTCGCGTCGGTGGGTAGAACGGGTTGGCGGGGTTGTTGTACCAGCCCAGTCCCCAGGGCTTGCCGTCGCCGTTGTTCGGGTTGAAGCCGAGGTTGTAGTTCCACAGGGCGGCGAACCAGTTCTCGGGCTTCGAGGGGTCGTCGTTGTTGACCGTGATGGTCTGCCCGGTGGTGTGTACCTGGTTCCACTTGTCGGCGAGAATGTACATGGAGGCAGCGATGTTGACCGCGTAGTCCAGGGCCACCGCTTTTTGCTTCGTCGGGGAGAGGGACACTTCTCCGGGCTTCTCGCGGCCGGCGAGGCGCATGCCGTCGGTGACCTGGCCCACGCCGTAGCCGCAGTCGGAGTTGGCCCAGCGGATCTTCCAGTATTCCTCGGAGGTCTCGCCCTTGTGCCCGTAGAAGCCGGCGACCGCCGCGAGCGGGCTGCTCATCTGGCCGGGAACAGCTCCAGATTCGGCCTGCCAGAAGTTCGACTCCTGCGCGAGCACACCAAGAAGCACCTGGGCCGGGATCCGTCCGCCACCCTTCAACGTGGGAGGCGGGAACAGTCCCTGCGGGTCGACGCTGCCAAGGCCCGTCTGCGAGCGCCAGCCTCCCTGCGTGATCCACTTGGCCCGTAGTTCTCCACGAATGGCCATGTTGACGGCCCACTCGACCTGGTTGGAGGTCGGCTGCAGAGCGAGTGCCTTGACGTCGTTACGGGGTATCGAGCACCAGCGGTCAGTGTCGACCGGGTCGTTCCCAATGGCGGCTGCCGCCACGCCTCGATTGTTGTCTAGTGACTTCTGCTTCCCGGAGGTCTGGAGAGCGGGAGAGAAGGAGTCCTTCCCCTTGGCGCTGGTTGTGTCCGCCACCGATTGGGTTAAGGGCTTGCCTGTGGTGGTGGCTGTGCTCGTGATCGTCAGGGGTACGGTGCTGGCACCCTCGTCTGTGGCTTCTTGAGCGTTCGGAGTCGGCTCCGAACCGGTGAAGCCTTTCCCCGCGTTGTCGATGTGGTCCAGGCCGGCCCGTACACCGGGTGCCAGAACGGGATCCACCGCCAGCCGGCCGTGGCTGGAAACGTCGGCGTCCGCCGAGACGTCCAGCTGGGTCACACCAGTGTCCGACAGCCGCAGTTTTTTGGGTTGTCCAGTGAGGAACACACGGTGGCCAGTGCCGCGCTTGAGGGAAATTTCTCCGAGATTGCCGGACGCCAGTGCCGTCAGCTTTCCGTTCTGCGCGCGTATTTTCGCGTGTGCGGTGTCGCCCTTGCGGTCCAGGAACGCCACCCCGCCGTGCGTGGGGCTGATCTGGAACGGAGCGCCGTCTGTCCTGGCCAGAGTCTTGGTCTTGCCGGACGGAGCTACATGTACGAGGCGTGCTCCCTTGGCAGCGACGAGACCGTCTTCTACGGGCACGGCTGACGTTACTTGACCTGCCATAGAGAGCTCGGAGGCGGTCTTGCCCTGTGTGTCCACGGTCACGAGGCGGGTGTTGTTGTCGCGGAACGCAGTGAACGTGGCGGTGCGGGTCTGGGAGTTGCAGGAAGGAGTGAAGTAGGCGAGCGACGCCGTGAACGGCAGTTTCGTGACCTCTCCCGTCCCCACGTTCACGACAGCGGTGAACGCGCCTCCCTGCATGAGATCGGGCTTGTTGGTGAACGTGCGCGGCGCGTACACGGCAGCGACATGGTCACTGTCCATGGCGCACGCGTTGCCGATCCAAGTGTCCGCCGGCATACCCGGCTCGGCCAGGGCGGCGACCGTCCGCCACACGTAGGCCTTGCTGCTCTCTGCCGCAAGGATCTTCAGACCCCGGGAGTCCGCTGCCGTGGTCACGGCTTGGTCGGGAGATGCCTTCCAATCCTCGCCGAGTACCTGTTGCCTCTGATCGGCAGGGACAGTCGGTAGCGGGACCGCAGTCGATTCCGCAGAGGTCGACGCGGTGGCAGCGCCAGGAGTTTCGGCGGCGGCGGTTCCTTGGAGGAGACCGGCGAGAATCGCTGTGGCCGCGATTGCCGAGGTGCCGATGCGTAAGAATCTTCGATTGCGCAACTAGCTTTCCTTCTCATAGGTCTTGTCGAGCAGGCAGAATTGAGTGCGGACAGGACTAGCGGCAGTGAGTCGGCGCATATCTTTGAGGCAGTTGAAAAGAAGCTCAGTGCCCGTAGAACGTGCCTTCTTGGGCGTAGAATCTCAGGCGGCCCACGAGCTGCGAAGAAAGGGGCGTGGTGACCTTTCGTCCTATGTGGTAGGAGTCGCTTCTTCCCAACGAGGCGCCACAGACATCCCAATTCAGTGCCCGGCCCGGCTAGCTCACGGGAGCAGTCGCGGAGGGATTAGGTGCCGCCGTGTGCGGGTGAGGGCGGGCTGACGGATAATTCCTTAACGCGCAGCTTCGAGTATTGCATCTACCGGTTTTTTGCTTGCGTAAACCTAACTCGATGGAGGCGATACTTTCACTGATCAACATGATGAGGCCTGTTTTCGATGCACCCACCTGGACTTTGATGGTGAAGGTGTCTGGAATCGGCCGCCGCGACATCAATCAACTAGGCACGCAAGGATGAGTTCGGGCACGAGATTCCGTTTGTGCGGAAGGTGCGAAACGAACCAAAGTGCATTTCTCTCGAACGCCTCCGCTGAAGATCCGAAGACGAATATGCTCCCTCGTAGACCGCACCGACATGGAGTGTGTGGGACAGGCCCGGTGCCTTACAGGCTTGGTCCTGGGATGGAGTACGACCGGGTTCGCAGCAGCCCCGGCAGCCCGCGCGGCCGTCGGGGCTGCCCCTGTACGTGCAGGATGCCGGTGCCCCCTAGCTTGTCCCTTTTCCAGGGGGGAACCATGGAGTACAGCGAGCGCCAGGAGCAGTCCGAGCCCGAGCGCCGGGGGCAGGGCGACGTGCTCAAGCAGAGGATCGAGGCCGCCTATCAGGGCAGCAGCACCCCCACGGCCCCCGCCGCTTCACCGTCGGTCTCCCGCCAGTAGGAGGATCCGCGGGTCACCCACGGGGTGCTGCTGCTCAAGGCGGCCGGGGTGGCCTCCGTGGACCTCATCGCGCACCGCGACACCTGGGAGTGGCTCACCGCCCTGGCCGTCGACCACGACCACTTCCGCACCCCGCCCTCGGTCAAGGACGTCAAGGAAGGACGCGTCCAGACCGTCCTGTCCGGCCGCTCCCTCATCGGCCTGCTCATCAAGCTGTGGGACACCCGCCACACCACCACCCCGCTGGAAGCGGACTGGGCCCTGGCCACGACCACCTACAACCGGATCGCCGCCGAACTCACCGGCGTCGACGGCGAGGGCCAGACGATCCGCATCGTCCTGGACGACGGACTTCCTCCCGAGAGCGGCGACTGACACCGGCTCGCGCCACGGCCGGCCGCCGTCCGTACCGGCCGGGACGGCCTTGGATGCGCCGTGGCACAGCGGGAGGCCCTCACCGTGATCGGTGAGGGCCTCCCGGCATTCAGAGCGCGGAGGTGAAACCCCAGCCGGGGTCCGGCTCCTGGCGATGTGCGGGAAACGCTGCGGAAGGTGTCATGGACGGGAGCGTACGCCCGGCGGACCACCCGGGAACAGAGCCGGTCTCCGGGCCGGTGAAGCCCGGCAGGTGCCACCCATCCCAGCGAGGAGTTCCACTAGCCAGCCGTACGGACAGCTGAGAACAGCTTTCGCAAATACGTTTTCGGCTGGTAATTCACCGCCGAAATCTTTGATCTAAGGGGGAAATCGCAATACTGAGAATATGTCACCCGGCCCCCCTGACCTGCGGCGATGAGGAAAAGCTTCGCCGGGGCGAGAAAAAGCTTCGCCCGGGTGAGGAAAAGCTTCGATGGGGTCGACTGGTGCGCGGCGGTCGTCATTACAACTGATCACGCGGTCTGACGTAGGCTCACTCTCGTTCACGCCCTGCGTCGGGAAACCACGTAGGGAGACCTCTGCGCGGCCGATGCTTGCAGGCCTGGCCGCGCGCCGTGAGATCTCCCTACGCCTGTCGTCGGGCAACCGTCCACTGCGAGGAGAACGAACCGATGACACCTACCGACCGTACCCGAGAGCGCCGGGTGCGGATGCTCCTGGCCTGGACAGTCGTCCTGACCGCAGCCGCATCCATCTGAGCGACGGCCTACCTGGCCTGGCAGGAACTGGACCAGGCCGCCACCGCCGTGGCCGCCACCGGAGCTGCAGCCGTCACCATCGGCACGGCCTGGGCGTACGCCCGCCCCCGCGAAGCGGCGGCCGCCGCCCAGTCGGACGCCCCGGTGGGGACCAACGGGGACAGCACTGCCTGACCGGCCACGCGATGCCCCCGGACGACCGCAGGAGCGGTGGCCCGGGGGCATCGCCGTTCCCGGGGGAGACGGGCGAATCACCAGGGGTGAATGCCGCCACGAAGCAACGCTGCCAGCCTCCCCCTGTCACCTCAGTCCCAGCCCCGTCGTTGAACCAGAACAGACCGGCAACGGGAGGGTGACTGCCACGCCCTGGGCCGCGCGTGCCGCCCTGAGCAGTGCCGGCAGTCCCCTTCTGCCCCATGTAGCGATCGGAGATCCGTCGTGTCTGTCCCGTTCCGTATCCGGTGCTGCCGGTGCGGCAAGAACATCCCGCTCGCCCAGGACATCCACGAGCTGGACGCGGAGTGGCAGCGCCGCTTCCCCGACATGGTGGGGACCCTCGCCTGCCACGACTGCGCGCTGCGCACGTACTGGATCTGCACCGGCCCCGACGGGGCGTACGTCGACGGCCATATCCCGCCCCCGCGCCACTACAGCGCCCCCGACTGCTTCGACGCCTTCAGCCACGTGTCCGCACCGGGCACCCACCGGGCCAGGGTCGTCATGTCACCGCGCTCCGGACTCCTCCAGGGAGCCGAAGCGTACCTGCGCAGCCTCGCCACCCGCAGAGGCGTCAACCCGGAAACGGCAGCCGAAGTGCGCGCGGCGCTCCAGGAGTGGGACGACCAGCGCAGCGAGGCAGGTGCGCCCGCCGGTCTCCTCCGGGCTTGAGAGGCAGCAGACATGGAGGAGGCCGGTTCGCTCAGGCCGAGCCCGACCGGAAGGCCGGCCTGGCACCTAACTGCTCCTGGTCCCCCGTCACGGGCAACTTCCCCTGAACTCGCTGCCGGGTGCACGGGCGGCGGACCAGACTGGGCTCCATGACGCAGGCACCCCGCGTGTACGGCACCGAGCACGACCTTCCCGCGGCTGGACCGCAACCCGGCCGCACCTACCGGGAGCTGACCGGCGGACCGCTGGACGGGCAGCTGATCGACGTCACCGGCTGGACGGACGAAGAGATCACCACCGGCGCGTACCTGATCACCCTGCACAGTGCGTACGGGCCGGGCGGGCGCGCCTCGTACGCGCCGACCATCAGCCAGCCCGACGGCCCCTGGGTCTGGGAAGGCGACGTCCCCTGAACCCCCGTTCGGCGACGTCTACGTTCCCCTGCCCGGGCCCGGGAGGTCTCGTCACCTGCCGCGGTCCTTGGCTCGGTCGACCTGCCGCAGCAGCAGGTCGGCGAACTGGATGATCTGGGCCGCCTCGATCGGGTCGTCGAAGTCGACGGTGCGGTGGCTGGAGGGGTTCTTGTAGCGGCCCATAGCTCCGGCGAACAGCGCGGACTCGGCATCCTGCTCGCCGCCCTCGGCCCCGGCGTCGGCCAGCGGCCCGCCGGGCTTGCCGTTCTGGTGGGGCTGAAACGCCCTGCGCATCAGCGGGACGCCGACGAGGGAGTTGTCGAGTCCGGAGGCGTCGCGGACGGCGACCTCGACGGCCTTCATGGCGGCGAAGCACGCGGTCTCGTAGTCCCCGAGGTCGAAGTTGGTCCGCACGGTCTTCTCCAGAGCCGGGTGGAGCGGGCCGGCGAGCCGTGTACGGGCCTCGAACCGTGCCAGGCCCTTCGGGTCCGCCGCCAGTTCCCTGCCGTCTCGGGAGAGCTGTCGGAAGTTCGCGGACTGGCGGGGTACGCGGGACAGCAGCGCGTGGGCCTCCAGCCAGCACCAGGCGTCGGACAGGCGGTTCGTCAGCAGCTCGAGATCCCGCTCCGACTGGAACGCCATGCGGGCACCGCCTATCAGCCCGTCGTACTGGTGGTCGCCGCTTCCCTGGGCAAGGTTCTGCAGCAGGAGGAGCGCGGCATCCCGAGTGGGCAGATTCCGGAGCTGGTCCGCCGGGACCGGCGGCTCGTACGTGTACATGGGTGCACGCTACGCGTCGGCTTGGACACGCGATGGATATATTTCGGCTCCGTCCCGTCGCCGCGAAAGGGGGGCTGCGGACACGTTGGACCGCGTGTCCGAGATGGCGGGATCGGCCCGGGAGGGCCGCCACGGGCCGGATCAGCGTGAACCGCTACCTGGCCGATCGCCGGGACCGCGCGGCGGACCGCTGTCGGGCTTCTCGCTGGTCCAGGATCGGCTGCAGGCGCTCGTCGTGCGGTACGTACCGCAGGCCACCGGTGCCGGTTCCGTCGGCGATCGTGCAGTCCTTGCCCGGAGCAGCCGTGCACCGCGGGCAGTGCCACTTGATCCAATACCGGCGGGCGACCTGTCGATGCAGCGGTCGTTTGTGCTTCATCTGTCTGGTGCCGTCGTCGTCCGGCGCCGTGCTGTCGGCGGGGGTAAGGCCGGCCTTCTGTTTCCACGCCTCGATCTGACGGGCCTGGCTTCTCGTCAAGCGCTTGCTGGCCGTCTCAGCGAACCGCACCAGCGTCTCCACCTGGGGCCGCAGAATTTTGTACTCGCCCCGCTGCAGGTTCCTGAGGATGTTACCGACGCGCGTGCTGGCGTCCGCAGCCGCTGACTCCGCAAGGAACCTCTCTTTGATCTCCTCCTGCATGGCACGCGACAGATCGGCGATGCAGTCCGCGGCCCTCTCTGCGATGGCGTCCTCTTCGACGGTGCGGTTGTGCGCGGCGGTTGCGTTGACACGGACCATGAGACTGCTGATCCGCCCGTGTTCCTGGTCGGTGACTGCCTGATCCAATTGGGCGAACAAGTTCCGGCGGACCTCGGCCTGCTCATCCAGCCAGGCGCGCGCCTCCCGCAGAGCAACGATCATGAGCTCCTGCGATTCCCTGTTGACCCCGCTCAGTCCTGCGAGCTCTCTGCCAAGCCTTTGCACCGCTACCGCAGCGCCGGCCCAACGCGCCTCCCCTAGACGCTTCAACAGGTCACGCGCACGGACGTTCACGTCCGGTTCCCGTTTGGTCCTGCCCGGTGACCAGCTCCGTGGACGTGTGGTGCGGGCCTGGACGATCCGCTCGACGGCAGGGGTGGTCAGTCCCCGATCGGTGATCTCGCAGTCATCCAGGACGAACCATTCGGTAGGCCGCGCGAACGCTTCAGTACCGATCCGAACGCGGCGGGCAGTGCCTTCGCTGTCCAGGCGGATGCGGTGCACGTACCAGCGGTCGATCAGCGTGTCCTGGCCCACCGGCACGGATACCCCGAGCACCGGCTCGTGGCCGGCGTCCCATTCCGGCGCCACCTCCTGGTCCAGGTGTACGCGCAGCGTCTTGTGCTCAAGCTGGATATCGACCACGGATCCGATCGGTGCCCCGCCCAGCTGGGTGAACTCGAAGTCGGCCCGCGCGCCGCGGTTACGCAGCCAGGCAGCAGCTTCGGACTTCACATAGAGGTGGTCGGCGCTGTTCACGCTGCGGGCCTGCCGGCCACAGATGTGGGGCTGGCCGTCAGGGCCGGGGTGGTGGGCGAAGTGGCACACCCGGTCGGTGTAGAGCTTCGTCGTCAGCTGGCCACCGCAACCTCCGAGGAGGAGCCCGCACCAGAAGGAGTCGTGTTCGTGGAAGCTGCGGAAGGCGTCCAGTTCGATGGCCTCCAGCGGCAGAACGAGTGGCTCCTCGGAATTCGCACTGCCGAGAACCGCTGTCTGAATCTGCCGTTTGTCACGCCGCACGTGCCCCTGCCTTTTCTCTCAACACAGCGTGACAGTCGCCCCCTTCGCTTCGCAGCCGATCACTCGGTTTACCTTCCTGCCGCCTACCTTGTGCTCACGCCGTACGGTCCAGCCGCTGGGGTGATGGTGGCCAGCCCGGCGCGTTCGGCGGCGAGGCGTTGCAGTGCCCGTGCCCAGGATGCGTCGCTGGGGCGTACCCGCTGGGCGGCCGCTTTGGTACGGAGCTCCTCGAGGGCCTGGCGGCCGTCGGCGAAGTTCTCAGCCAGCTCCCGAAGTCGTTCACGGAGCTGCCGTTCGGCGGCCGCCCGGACCTCCGGGTTGGTGTGCTGCCGGGTGGTGTTCCAGGTGGCGCGGTGGGCGGCGATGGCCTCGCGGTAGCCTTCCGGCACCTCTTGCCGTGCAGGCTCCCCGGGCGCGGCCGCAGGTTGCGGAGTGGCAGCGGACGCAGGTGTCCGGGCATCACCGCCCTGGGCCAATGCTCAGAGAGGAGGCTAGCCAGCGCCTGACGGAGTCGCTACTGACCGGACCGATCCTCCCCGAGGGCCTACGTGGACAAACGCCGGACTCATCGGCGGGAGCCTCGTCAGCAGATGCGGAACGATCGGTACGGGACCGAGGGCAGATAGGTTGCCCACTCCTTTTGAGTTAGCTCACGTCCGGCCCGCCGGCATACGGCGGCGTGCGGGTCCTGGAGGAAGCCGACGTTCAGCAGCTTCACCCCGACGGCCGTGGCGATCGCTACCGTCCAGGCATCGGAGGCGAATTCGACGTCGGTGATGACGCCCGATGCCTTGGTCTCCGTGACGGGCCGGTCTCGTTCGAGGTCCCAGATCAGAATGCCGGACGTTCCCTGCGTCAACACGGCGAACCGACCGTCGGGCGAGAGGCTGATGTCCTCGTAGCTCTCGTTCTTGTCCAGCCCGGCGGTCGCGAGAACCTTGTGGCGACCAGTGCGCGTATCCCAAACGGAAAGACCGTCCGCGCTACCGACCAACGTGGTTCCGCTGTGGTCGAACGCCAGGGAGCTGGGGATCCCGCGGCTGCCGTAGAGCACCCTAGTGAGGCGACCCGCCCGGGGTTCCCAGAGGCGTACAGTTCCTGCTCCGTCTGCGGTGGCGATGCTGGAACCGTCGGGGTTGAAGCTCACTGCCCAGACGCCGCCGGTGTGGCCGGTGAGCTTGGTGCGTATCGTCCCGGAGGCGGTGTCCCACAGCAGAGCTTCGGTGTCGGGACTGCCGCTGTTGTTGACAGAGGCTCGCCCCGCGCCGCTGACCAGCATGGTCCCGTCCGCGCTGAACGCGAGCGAGCTGATGCCCCGGGCGTGCCCGCGCAAGGTCCGAATGAGCTTGCCAGATGAGAGATCCCAGAGGTCGATCTCTGCGAGTCGCGGGGCCGGGGCAGACGTTGCCACGGTGGTGCCGTCCGGGCTGAGCGCCACGTTTTCACCGGGGTGATCGGTATAGACCTTGACGGCTTTGGCAGACTGTTCCGAATCCCCGGGGTTCTTCCACTGGACCGTCCCCTTGCGGCCTGTTGTGATCAGACCGGCCGCGCGGCGAGTGAACTTCACCCCATGTGGCGTGGCATCCTGCACCAGCGGCAGATGGCCTTCAGGTCGTGCGTGGTTGAGATCCCACAGTTGCACGCCTCGTGAGGTTTCGGCTGCCAGGATCGAGCTGTGCGGCTTGAAAGCCAGGCCGATAACATCTGTCTCGCCCTCGTAGAACCTCGCGACCTGCTTCTTTGTCCTGGTGTTCCAGACAGTGAGAAACCCGTCATAGCCGCTGGCGGCGATGAGACTGCCATCGGAGTTGACCACGGGATTGCCACCGACCGTCAGACGGGACATCTGTTTAGTGCCCAACGGTCCAATGTGGCAGTTAATGCCTGTGCAGACGATCGTCTCATCAACGCTGTCAGGGTTGGACCAGATGTACTGGATCTTGTCTGCGAAGGTGACGGAGGACTTCAGCTTGCCGCTGGCAACGTCCCAGCGGTGAACGACACCGTCGTTTCCGCTGGCGGTGAGAACCGTGTGGTCTGCTGCGAAGGCAAGGTCACTGGTTGGACTGTTGAACCTGGCGAGTTCCTTGCCGGTGCCGATGTCCCAGACTCTGGTGTTCTGGAACTCGGCGCTGGCGATCATTTCGCCGTCCGGGCTGAACGTGATGGCGGAACTTTCGGATACCTGCTCAAGGACGGCCTTGACCGTGGCGGTGTTGGTGTCCCATATCTTGATGCCTTGAGAGGAGTTGGCTGCGAACAGGGCTCCGTCGGGGCTGAAGGTCACAGAGGAGAAGCCGCCCCCGTGCGCGGTCTCACTCAGGTGGGTCGGTTTCCACGTGTCGGTCCGCCACAGCGTCATCGTTCCGTTGTCGGCCTTGGACACCAGCTTCGATCCGGCCGGATGGAATGCCACTCCGTCCACCTCGCTGATCCGGTCATCGGTCAGCAGACCAACGGAGGGATCCTGATAGGACATGGCCATGGCGGCGAACGCCTCGTCTGTGTTGCTCCTCTGCCATGCCGCCGCCGACAGCAACTGCGCCAGCGTGCCGTTGGTGCCGCGCAGGGCGGTGCTGCTGGCGGCCAGGTCACGCGACAGCCGCATGGCCTCGACCTGGGAACGTGCGAGGTCGGCTCGGTCTGCGGCATCACGCGAGCGGATGGTTAGCCCAGCCGCGATGACTACAAGCACCGTAAGCCCGGCAAGCAGGCCCCTGGCGAGTCTGCGGTGGCGACGGCCACGGTTTTCCTGGTGCCAGGAGTCCTCCATGAACGCGGCGAGCGTGGGCTCCAGCTCCGCTGCGCTGGTCGGTGCCTTGGCGGCTCGTTCGCGCATGGCGCTCAGCCGGCTCCCCCGGTAGAGCAGAGAGGTGTCGTGGCCGGACCGCGCCCATGCCTCGGCGTCGTCGGTGAGTCGCTGGTGGACGTGCAGCCAGTCACGGTCGGCTTCGACCCATTCCTGCAGCCGGGGCCAGGCGCGCAGAAGCGCCTCGTGGCTGATACGAACCGTGTCGTTGTCGAGGGTGAGCAACCGGGCATCGGTGAACTGGTTGATCGCCTGTTGCGCAGCGTGCAGGTCAGGTAGGCCATGGAGCAGCGCCGAGCGTTCGACTGTCCGGGCGGTGTCACTGCTGTCATCGCCCACACGTACGAGCCTGGGCAGTATGCGTCGTGTGGCTTCCTGTGCGGCGGTGTTCAGCCTGACATACACCTGCTCGGCGGTCTTTGCGACCGCTTTCGAAATTCCGCCGGCTGAGTGGTAAGCGGAAATGGAGAGCAGCGCTCCGGTGCGCCTCCGCCACGTTGCCCACAGTGCGTGAGACAGCAGCGGCAGCCCTCCGGTCGCCGACTGCCCGCCGACGGTCGCGCCGAGTTCGTGCAGGATGACGTCGGCGAGACCATCATCGAGATCCAATCCAGCTTTGCCCGCCGGTTTCTCGATCGCCTCGCGCAACTCCTCGGCCGTCATCGGTTCAACCAGCGTCTGACGGTCACGAAGCGTTTCGACCAGTTCGGGATACTTGGCCGCCTGCCCGTAGAAGTCCGCTCGCAGTGAGAAGACCACCAGTCCCCGGGGCCGGTTGCCCTTCGACTGCCCGGTGAGAGCGGTCAGCGCTCGAAGGAACGCTGTGCGTTCCGAGTGGTCCTGGCAGAGTGTGAACAGTTCCTCAAGCTGGTCTACCAGGAAGACGAGCCGCTGGTCCGGACGGTCCGCCAGCAGGCTGTCGACCAGTTCGACCGCGTGCCCCGGGTTCTCCCGTAACCGTTCGGCCGCGTCAGCCGTTGCGGCGTTGAGCTGCACAGCCAGGCGGTGGAGCGGGCTCGTGCCAGGGGTGAGACGTACGACAGGCCAACCCGTTGATCCCGGCAGATCCGGCAGCCCGCCCTTTCGTAGTGCGGCCAGCAGCCCGGCGTTGAGCAGCGAGCTCTTGCCCGAGCCCGAAGGGCCGACCAGTACCAATGGACCAGACGACTCGGGGCTACGGGCAGACGACGCCACCGCGGTGAGAACCCGCTCGGTCATCCGTCCACGCCCGAAGAACACGTCGGCGTCATCGATTCCGAATGCATCAAGGCCCAGGTAGGGGCAACGGCCGGGCGCGGGCCCCGGCTCCTTGGCCGGCTCCCTCTGCGCCGGTATGGCCGGGTTCAGTGCGATTATCAGGTTGCCGGCGCGGTCTCCGGCCTGCCGTCGGGGCAGTGGACCCTGGCTGTCGCGCATCGCGCGGAACACCCCGTCGTAAACCGCGTCCAGAGTGAGTTGATGGGGCCCGCGAGGGTCACCGTGCGTCAGCAGTTCAATTACTGCTCCGGTGAACGCAGTGTGTGCGGCGTCCGGCGGTGCAAGCGCCAGTTGCTCTGCGGACCCGATCAGATAAAAGCCGTCTGCGGGCCCCGTCATAAACGCGGGAACGGACACCCCGGCTTGCAACGAACCCCGCGCGGAGAAACAGCAGTCGAGTACGACCACGATCGACGACGCGCGACTGACGGAGAGTGCCTGCCGCAGCGACGAGAACGACAGCGCCTGATGCTCGGCCAGCCCGGGAACAAGCTGATCGGTGCCGCTAGCCGCCAGGTACAGCTCACCACCCGGACCGAGCAGACCGTGCCCCACGAAGTAGACCAGCAGCACAGTGTCCGCCCGCTGCGCCTCTTCGGTCACAGCCAGAGCCATGGTCTGTGCGTCTGCCGGGTCGGACAGCACGCGCAGCCGCTCGGGCCGCACCCCGCACCGGTCTAGAAGAATGCTGCGCAAGTCCTCGCAGGTGCGCGCGACGGAAGGCACCGACGGCAGATTGCGGCCGTGATGTGTGGCAGTGGCGATCAGTAGAACTCTGGCGCCGTCACCGGACAGGCTGGTCATCGGTCATCGGTCATCGCCGGACGCCTGCCCTTGCTCAAGCATCGTGACAATGTGATCAACTTGCTGCTGAAGGGCGGCGGAGTCGAGATCGGACACGTTCTTGGCGGTCAGTTCCAGCGACCTGCGGTCCGCGAGCGTCACCTTAATGCGCAACTCGCCACGCCGAGTGCGTAGCCAGGCGATCGTGGCGGTGGCGAACGCAGTCGCCGCCCCGGCCGGCCCGAGGGTCACGACGAGTGCGTCCAGCACCGGCCCCAGAGTTCCCGGCTCGGGCGGTCGCTCCGCGAGTCTGATCCGGCCTCGAAACTGCTGGACGTCACCTAACCACTCGTTCAGCGACCGAAGTTTATCGGCGCCGTCCAGGCCATCGGCGCTCACTGTCACATCCACACTTCCCCCTGCCAGAATGCGAACCACTCTGCCAAGCAGCGTACAGATGAACGCCCGCATTCGTTATGCCACTTCGGTCACTCGGTGCTGCATGATGTTCCGTCACGCCCCGGAGATACGTGGCCAGCCCGAGGTGCGGCCTGTGGCCGGTGAAGCAGATCTCGATTCCGGCGCGTTTGCCAGCGTAGATGGCCCCTCTCGTAGTGTTGGCCGCCCGGTGGGACACCCGCCACGCCACCCCCCGCTCGAAGCGGACTGGGCCCTGGCCACGACCGCCTACAACCGGATCGCCGCCGAGCTCACCGGTGTCGACGGCGCCCATGAGCGCGGTAGCGGACCCTGGGGGCCGGGCTTACTGCTCCATGCGGGGGTTCACCAGTAACTGCGGCCGCCGGGGGGCGTTGGAAGTGCGTGTCAGAGCCAGCATCCAGTTCCAGCAAGCCCGGCGCGGGGGTCGACGTTTCGCAGCCGCTGCCGTTCCTCTTGACGGCGCAGCAGGGTGAGGCTGCCCGTGCGCTGCTCAGCTACGTGGCATCCCTGCCCCTGCCCGGACCCGACCCGCAGCTCCTTGCCGTCGTGGTGACTATCAGAGCAGCGCGCGGCGGCACCGGGAACCTCACGGGTGCGGATCTTGCTGCTCTGAGGTTGCATGATCCCCGCGAAGCTGTCGAGGCTCTTCGTGGCCTGGGCTGGCAGATCGGGGACGGGATCTTCGACAGTGATCCTGACGCGCCGCCGGTCCCCGTCACCGTCCCCGACCTGGCCCGCGAGATCGGCCATCCGCTGCCCCTGGGAAGGCAGGTGCGCTCGCGGGTGTCCGGATGGACCACCCGGGCGCTGTCGGCCAAGCCGGTCAAAAAGCTTCCACCGGCCGCTCGGCTGGCTGCGCTGTTCACCGCCGCCCACAGCACCGCAACGCTCCTCGGCCAGGCGCCTGCCGACCTGCCTGAAGCTTGCCGGGGTGCGCTGCCGGACCTGCTGAGCAAGGGGTTCCTCACCGAACTCTCCGGCACGACGTTCCAGGTGGCCCCCGCAGTTGGTCACCTGGCGGGGAGGAGACCGCCCACCGAGGAGGAGAAGGCCCTGCGCCCGGCACGAGCGGGGGCCGGCCGGTGGTTCGCGTTCCGCACCGAGGCCTGGGATCAGTGGAAGGACGCGGCCACACCCGCGCTGCGGCGGCACGTGGAGAGCGTCGAACACTGCGCCCTGTGTTCCCAGTCCGCGGAACGGATCGCGGAGGCCTTCATGCTCCCGGCGGGAAACAAGTTCTTCCCCCGGAACGTCAAGGTGGCCTACGGGCAGTGGAAGGACGGACACCCGGACCGCGGCCCGCAGGCCGCAGACTTCAACGTGGCCTTCCGGGCCGAGCACGGGCACGGCCCCTCGTTCAAGCAACTGGGAGACGGCATGGGCTGGACTCTCCCGCGCCCTGTCCTCGGCTTCGTCGTGGTGCGCCTGGTAGCGAACGAATGGCTGACCAAGACCGGAGAAGTCCCCTGGACGCTCCGCCCTGGGTCGGCCGCTCAGCAACAAGGCATCGCTCTGCCCGCAGCACGCAGGCAGACAGCCGTCGCCCCCGCCCAGCTCTGACCGCACGCTCCGGGACAGGACGGGCCCTCAGCTCGTGGCCCCGTCGCCGACCGGTAAGGGGGCCTCGGCTGCCTGCCGTGGTGGTTCACGGGGTGAGATCCAGGACCCGGACGGGCTGTCCCGCCCACCGGCGCGGGGCGGTGGTGGCGATGACTGCCCCGTCGGGGCGGTCGGCGGTGGGCTGCGCGGCGTACTGGCTGTGAGCTGTAGCCCAGGTCTTTTGCTGGGCGATGGCCAGTGCGGCGGCCAGGTCGAGGTCCAGGACGGTGACGCCGGGAAGTGAGGCCAGGTGTTCGGCCGTGCCGGGGCGGGCCCGGTCGGCTTCGACGAGAGCGCAGGCCGGGGCGTACAAGAACCATCCGGGTTCTGCGTGGGCGCGGTGGATGAGGCGGGAGGCCAGGATGTTGCCCTGTCCGGCCGCTGTCATCGCGGTGTCGTCCAGGACGATGTGCAGGGTGTCGGTCACCGGCCGGCCACCTGGGCCAGGCGCCGGTCCAGCTCGTGGTCCAGGTCGTCCTGCTCGGCGGGAGTAGGGGCGTAGCCGTTCCACTCCTCCAGGGCGGCCCGCGCCCGCTCCGCCCGTTCGGCCCGCTCGGCCGGTGTCAGCAGGGTCTGCGCGAGACGTGCCAGGTAGCCGCGCAGCGACAGCCCCTCCGCGGCCGCTATGGCGGCAAGCCGGTCCTTGGCTTCCTCGGGGATACGAACGTTGGCATCGGACATCGTCAGGTCTCCGACCATCCATGGGTGGGTACGGGTGCGTACCCGTACCCTTTCATGGGTGATGGGCTGATCGCCAACGCTCCAGTCACTGCTGGCGAGATGGTTTTTGTGACGCAGTGGCTCAAAGGTCGTGCGTTGTCGCCCGGTGGTGCTCTTGTGCTTAACCCCGCCCACGTGCCTCACTATCTGTGATCAATTGGATACGGTGAAGTGGGGGGTTGCGATGTCGTCAGGCACGAGCGGGGAGTACTGGGCGGACAAGGCATTGCCCAGTGTGTTCAAGCACGACCTGCTGCGGCGGTATCTGCCGCAGTTCGGCGGGATGACAGGCACGCAGTCCCACGACAAGCGGGTGGTCTACCTCGACGGGTACGCGGGCGAGGGCCGCTACGAGAACGGCCAGCCGGCCTCCGGCGAGATCGCCCTGCGGGTCGCCTCGCACCTGCGGGCCAAGGCGGGGCTCACCCTGGAGTGCTTCTTCTCGGAAGCGCAGGCGAAGTCGCATGACCGGCTGAGCGAGGTGGTCCAGCAGTACCGGTCCAGAGGGGTCCGGGCGCATGCCCATCGCGGAGAGGTCGACAGCGTCCTGGACCAGGTCGTCGAACGGGCGGTACGCGAGCCGCTGTTCCTGTTCCTGGACCCGTGCGGGCTCGTCCTGCCGCAGGACCGCCTGGTGGAGGTGCTCGCCCGCAAGCGCCCGCAGAAACGCCCCGCGACCGAGCTGCTGATGAACTTCAGCATGATGGCGGTGTGGCGCCTGGGAGGCCACGTCCGCTCCCCCAAGGGGAACGAGAGGTCGCTGCAGCGCTTCGACGACGTGTGCGGCGGAACGTGGTGGCGGGAGTACTTCGCCGACGCGGTCGCCTCCCGCGGCAGGAACGGCGCGGCCGAGGACGCCATCGAGGCGGTGGCCGCCGAGTACGCCCGCCGGCTGGAGCAGCGCACCGGCATGGTGGTGCAGTCGGTTCCGGTATCGCACTCGCCGCGCCAGCGCGCCGTCTACCGGCTGGTGTTCGCGACCCGCAGCCCATACGGCCTATGGGTGTTCGGCGACGCCGTGGCCCGGGCGAGGGCCGAGTGGTGGAAAGAGCTGGAGGAGCGCGAGGAGGACGCCCTGTTCTCCCTGGCCCCGGACCCGAAGGAAGTCGAGGCGAAAGCCCTGCCGGAGATCGCGGCCAACCTGGAGAAGCTGCTGATCCGGTCCCGGCGCCAGGTGAAGCTCGTCGACCACACGCTGGAGATTTTCGGGTCCTTCTACGGGCAGGTGACCGAAAAGGTGGCCCGCCAGGCGGTGCGGCTCCTGCACGAACAGGGCAAGACGCCCAGCAACGGGGTCGGCGTAAAGCGGACCCGGGAAATCACCGTCGCCCCCGGCTCTCTCCTGGTCTGACGCCCGTGTGGCCAGGCCCCTGCTCTCCCGGGGCCCGGCCACACGTTGCACGTACGGGGTCAGGCCGGGACGAGCAGCGGCATCTGGTCCCAGGTCCGGCCCTCCAGGAGGCGGCCGCCGGCCTTCGGGGTGCGCCCGCCCCACTGCTTGAAGAAGAAGGCCACATCCGCCTTCTGACAGGTGTCGCGGATCTGCGTCACCCATGCCTCGTCCAGCATCCGGTGGCTGGGTCCGGACTCGCCGCCGGCGATGACCCAGTGGATCCCATCCAGGTCGAGGCCGGGCAGCGGGCCCAGCAGCGGCTCGCAGGACAGGAACCGCACGGCGGCAGGCACCCGGCGCAGGTCGTCGATACGCGCAAGCTCGGCCTCGGATTCGACGGAGACGCCCATCCAGAGGTTCGCCGGCCAGTCCAGCTTCGGCGCGATCTGGCGCAGCCGCCGCGCCCGCTTCGTCAGCACCTGGTAGGTGTGCTGCGGAGTATCGGCCATGACCTGGAATACCTGGCGCACGAAATCCAGCGGGACGCGGGCGTGGAACAGGTCCGACATCGAGTTGACGAACACCACCCGCGGCGCCTTCCACCCGTACGGGACGTCCAACGCGTCCGGGTGAAGCGTCACATCGAACCCGGGTCCGGATGTCCGCGGGTCCCCGTCGTTCTGATACTTCGCCGCGCCCATCGCCTTGAGCCGTTTCGCCAGCGCCAGGGCATAGCAGTTGTCGCAGCCGACCGATACCCTGTCGCACCCGGTCGTGGGGTTCCAGGTCGCCTCGGTCCACTCGATGGCGCTGCGGTCACTCACCGGTTTCCTCCTGCCGTGCACGACTCCCGCGCCGTCGCAATACCAACGACGCGCTGTGGTGCCCAACGATGCCCGCTCGCCCGGGGATTCGGGCTGCGCGCCTCGATATTCGTAAGCTTCCGGTCACCTTTTGTAACATCAGCATTCGAACCTCCATTCGGGAATCTAGTAGCCGGGCCCAGCGCCGTCGACACCGGCACACCCCCCGGCGGCCCCAGGTCCGGCACGGCGAGGACAGCGCGACCCGAAACCCGGCCGAAGACCAGCCGTTGCGCAGGCATGGCGCGCAAACAAGCAGACCCGACCGACCGCAGGACTCGTGAGGCGGCCCGCCCGGCGGCAGCCGCGCAGCGCATCGGGCCTCGCCCTCCCAGAACACCGCGCCCCCGGCCGCCGAAGCTCCTGCTCGACCTTCAGCCACCCCCGGCGCCTTGGACGTGTCGGCGTCGGCGCCTAACCTCACGCCGTACGGTCCAGACGCCGGGGCGCGACCGCCGCCGGGGCGATGGTGGCCAGCCCAGCGCGTTCGGCGGCGAGGCGGTGCAGGGCCCGTGCCCGGGAAGCATCGCTGGGACACACCTGCTGCTGGGCGGCCACTTTTGCGCGGAGTTCATCGAGGGCCTGGCGGCCGTCGGCGAAGTTCTCCTCCGGCTCCCGGATCCGTTCACGGAGCTGCCGTTCGGCGGCCGCCTGGATCTCGGAGTTGGTGTGCTGCTGGGTGGTGTTCCAGGTGGCGCGGTGTGCGGCGATGGCTTCGCGGTAGCCCTCCGGCGGATCCGCGCGGTGCATCGGTGCGGCGGGTGCGGTCGGCTGCTGGGCCTGTTCGGCGGCCGCCGTGGCGGGGCCGGCCTTTACGGGTGCGGGCGCCAGGACGTGCAGGGCGCGGACGTTCGCACCGGACACCCGCTTGTTGGCCGCCGCGACCAGCTTCGGCGCGTTCCAGCGCAGCTGCGTCCCGGCTGCGGGAATGTCGGGGGCAACGTCCAGGCGGCCGGTCTCCGCGTCGAAGGCCACGGCCTGGACCCGCCCGGCGAGCTCGGGCACGACCGCCGCGAGGATGGTATCGAAGTCGGCGAGGACGCTTCCGCCGGCGGCCGGGGTGGCCGTGCCGCGCTCGGTCATCATCATGCCGATCGCGCTGCCCAGCCCGAGCGGCTCACGGCCATCACGGCGTACGACGGTGGTGGTGCGCCGCTTCGGCTTCTTGCTGGTGGCGCCGTTCTTCCTTGCCGCCTCCCGGGCCGCAAGCAGGGCCTGACGCGCCAGGTCGACACCGGACACCTCGCCACCGCTCACGACTGCCCCCAGGAGTAGCCGAGGTTCAGGTGCCCGAGCCGATCGTGGTGCTGCGCCTGGTCGACCAGCTGGTTACTGAACAGGCGCCGGGCCGACGGCTCGCCGTAGCGGTCCATGTGGTCGAAGACAACCTGGTGGTCCTTCATCGCCCGCACCCGCCAGTCGCGCACCTCGTCGGGTGACAGGTCCTCGAGGACCAGCTCCTGGTCCTCGTCGACGTCGGCGAACTCCGGCTCCACTACGGGGGCGGGGATGGCGGCGGCCGGGCGCGGCGCAGGCAGCACTACCGGGGCCACCGAGGAGGCCGGGACCTCGTCGGCCGACTGCGTGGCGGCTACTTCAGCGCGGGCAGCCTTCGCTTCGGCCTTCCGGGCGCGGTAGTGCTCCCACTCGGACGCCTTCGCCCACGCCCTGGCCGTCACGGTCTCGTGCAGCTGCCGGTCGGTGGCCGCCCGCCGCTCGGTCTCGGAGGCTCCGGGCATCGCGGCATCCACGGCGGCCGCGACCGAGCGGCGGGTGGCACGGCTGTCGGCCTGCCGGTCCTCGCAGCGCGGGCAGTCCCGGCCGGAGTCGAGCAGCGCGCCCTCATCGCACCGGAGCTCCGCACACAGCCGGATCTGCGGAAGACCCCGGCCGATCAGCCAGCCCACCGGGTCCGTGATCGGACCGCCCAGCCGCATCTGGTTCTCCAGGCGCCGGGCGAGCCGGTCGGCAAGGATCTGCGGCGCGTCCGCGGGACCGGCGAACCCGACCACCCGGGCCAGCTCGGCACGGACCTTGGCCTCCACCAGACACCGGACACCCCGGCCCTCCAGGCGCGCCCAGACCAGCTTGACCGGGGCCAGGACGGCCCGAAGATCCAGCGACGGCAGAGCCACCCTCCCCTGCTGCTGCCTCCCCTGACCTTCACCCTCCAGGACCCGCACGCTGCCACCGGCCACCAGCCCGCGGCTGCCCTTCCCACCTTCAACGACCGGGGACTTCTTCGGCTGTTCCCCGCGCAGCGGGCCACCCTCGCCGTCGACCAGCGTCAGCCGGGCAGCGGCATCGCCGTCCACGGCCTGGTCCTCGCGCTCGCACGCGCGGTCCGGCAGATCACCGGACCCACCACGGCCTTCGCCGGAAAAACTACAATCAAGCTGCGGAGTAACGACGGGAGTAACCACCTGAGCGTGGTCTGCGTGGAGCTCTGCACTACCGGGACGCTCCTGAACCTCCGCATCCGTGGGGCTCTCAGCGGCGCCGATCTCAGTCGTACCAAGGGCACCAGCAGCACCGGCCGGAGCCTGATCTCCGACTGCACCATCGGGACGCACCGAAAACACGGCATCGGAGCCCGAAACCGCCTCCACAGAGGCCAGCGTGCGACCGTGCGCACGGGCGACGGGGAGCAGCAAGACCCGGGCCCGGCCGTTCATCCGTGTTGATGTCGCCTTGCGCTGCCGCGCCACGACACCGGCCTCCGTCAGTCTGTCCAGGACCTTCCGGGCCCCCGAGGGTGAGCAGCCCAGCAGCCGGGCCAGCGTCGCCGCACCCCGCCCCTCCTTGACCTTCACCGAGCCGCCGCACAACTGTAGCCAGCCCGATGCCCGAGTGTTCAGCACCATCAGCAGCAGCCCGAGCCGGTCGGTCGGAGCCCCCTTGCCCGTACGGCCGGCCAGCAGCCCCGGCGGTGTCGGCTCCTTGTCCTCCGGCGTCCAGCCGGGCCCGAACAGCGCCTCAATGAGGTGCAGCAGGGTCGCCAGCTCCGCCTGCGACAGCGCCAGAGGGTGCGCGGCTCCGCCACTCTTGCGGGCGTTCCACAGCGGCATGACCAGGCAGTCAAGCCCGGTCGGGTGCCCCTTCTCGTTCTTCTTCACCTTGGTGTGCAGCCCGTCAGAGGCACGCAGCGGCACCAGCGCCCGGCGGTTGACCGTGGACTCGCCCACGCCCATCCACCGGCCCAGCTCCGCAACCCAGATCGACGTCTGGTTGTCGTTCTTCTTCCCCTTCGGCGCCCGCGACTTCGCGTACAGCACCACCGCCGCGAGCCTCGCCACGTCCGGCTGTCCCGCGATCGACGGATCCGCCAGCAGTGCCTGGATTGCCGCGAGCAGCCGCAGCCGCATCCTTGGACCCAGACGCAGCGGGTCGCCGGAACTCGTGGCATCCACCTGCCCGGAGCCCGGCACCGGACCCAACACCGTCCGCTTCCAGCCGGAACGAGGCCCCGGAACAGCCACAGCCGTGCGCTGCGCCACCGCCGTGCTCATCGGCCCACCGCACCGGCACGAGCGGAACCCGCATGGGCCGTGATCTTCGGCGTCTGCATGGGGCCGGTGTACACGCCAAAGCGGACACCCACCTGAGCAGCCGAAACGCTCGATTCCTGATCCACGCGACGACCCTGCACCGGGAGCCCTGTGGACAGAGGCCCACGAGCCCCGATTGCCTCCGCCGCTCCCGCACGGTGGGCAACAATCTTGGAATCCATCCCGTCACGCGGGACGACGTCCTGCTGCGGGGCATGGTCGACCGAGTTGTCGACGAACTCTCGCAGCGGGTGGTCCAGCACGGCGGTCGACGCCGCACTCGCGATCACAGGGCACCACCGCTATGCCGGGTGACTGACCGGTATGCCACCGAATACCTCTGCGGCGCACAAAGTGCAAAGCGTGACGAATCGACAACCGATCCCGTCACGCGGGACGATTTGGACACCCAAACCTGATCGAAACGGACATGGGTCGGCTTTTCATAAACCGGGAGATCGGGCACTATGACGTTGACCAGCTTTCAGATGCGCGGACATACCAGAGCCCTCGGGCCCGGTCTGGATGTGCAGATGGGGTTGGACACCGATCAGGCGAGTGGAGATCACCTCTCTTCCTTCGTTTGGCCGGTGGCCCGCGAAGCCCCTGTGGTGGGGGCCCGCGGTGTGACACCAGCGGTGCTGATCTGCGGCTGTGGTGGCTGTGGTGGTTGCCGGTGGTGGTGGCCCTGGTAAGGGGCCGATTTGGGATATGAGCGGCTCAGTGAGCCGCGGCTCAGGACCAGCGGGAACTGGGACCTGAGCGACCGACACGGCAGTAAGCCGGTCGGTAGACGGGCCGCGCGAGGCCAGCGGATTGGTAGTCCGCCTCTTGGCGCGCGCGGCCGATGGCCACTAGGTCATCCCGACCCCCCTTCGGAGGTCGGCGTCGGCATGCCCTCATCCAGCTCAGCGGCTTCGGGGAAACGCTCCGCGAGGCGCTTGAGCAGGTGAATGTAAGCAGTGCGCTGCGGGCGCCGGGGGTTGCTCTTCCCCAGCTCCCAACGCACGACGGCGAGGCGCTTCACGCCGACCGCGTCCGCGACGTCCTGCTGCGTGAGGTTCGCGGCGAGGCGCAGTTGAGCGCGCACGCGCGGCGGCGGCAGGACGTCGTCCAGGCCGTCCAGCAGGGCATCAACCCGCTTCAGGCGGTCCGGGTCGGACATAGCGCAGGCTCCCATGATCGATGGATCTCCGAAACATACACCATTTGATCTGGAGTGGAGGCGCGTTGTTGCCGTGAACGGCGATGCGCCCGACGCCCGGTAGGGTCCGGGACCGTGCACCGACTCGCGCTTTTCGATCTGGACGGCACGCTGGCCGACCGACAGGCGGCGCTCAGCGACGCGTTGACCCGCCTGTGCCGCTCCCGCGCGCTCTCCCCAGACGCTGAGCGGTGGCTGCGCATCGAGCTGGCCGACCGTGCGACCGCCAACGACTTCGCCCGGCTGCGGGAAGCCTTCGGCCTGGAGGCGTCGGCTGCGGACCTGTGGGAAGAGTACGTCGACCTCATGTCGTCCGCCGTCACCTGCCGCCCCGAGGTCCTCGATGGCCTGGTCCGCCTGAGCGCGAAGCGCGTCGTTGTAGACCACCCGGGCGCACCCGAACGCCCTCGCCAGCGCCGTGCGCTGCCCGGAGCTCGGGTACAGGCGGAAGCTGTATCGAAGCTGCATGCCGTAGTTCCTAACCCATGCCTGGCAGATGGGAATTGACCGCCTTGGCGGCTGCGGCGAGCTCGGGCAGTTCACTCACAGATACTCCCGCTGCCACGAGCTGCTCGTAGCCGATGCAGTCATCGACGAACAAGGAGGGCTCGCGCCAGGCAATGACGACACGCGGGATGCCAGCCTCGAGGATCCGCTGCGCGCAGGGCGTACGGGAGGCGCTGCGCTGAGAGCAGGGCTCCAGCGTGCTGTAGATCGTCGCCCCCGCAAGGCGAGGGTCATCCTGGGGGAGTTGGGCGAGGGCCACTTCCTCCGCGTGCTCACGGGGGCCGGTCGCGCGAGAGTAGGCGGACGCCAGCTCGGTACCGTCCTCACCAACGACGATCGCCCCGACCGAGTAGGCGCCGGGGGCCGGAGGGCACAGCGCGGCGAGGTCGATGGCACGCTGCATCCAGCGCAGGTCCTGGTCTCGGTCTGGCGCGTACATCAGTCGGTCCGTTCCTTCGGGGAGTAGCGGATGAAGACGACGTCGTCGATCGCCCGGATCTCCAAGACCTTCATCCGGGCCGTCGATCCGCCGGGGTAGTCGGCGGCGCCCAGGAAGCGTGCCGCCTCCGGCTGACCCACCAGCAGGGGGGCGATGGCGAGGTGAACTTCGTCGGCGAGGTCCGCGGCCATGAGCTGGGTGTGGATGGTGCCGCCGCCCTCCACCATGAGCCGGCCGACGCCACGGCGCCCCAGCTCATCGAGGACCACGCCCCAGTCGAGTGTCGGGCCGACGCTGACGACGTCGGCAAGGCCGTCGAGCGTGGCGCGCACCTTCTCTACCGCATCGTCGACGGTGACGACCAGCTTCTCGCCGCCGTGGTGCCAGAAATTGAGGTCGGCGGAGAGGTCCCCGGTCCGGGTGACCGTGACCTTGAGTGGGTAGGCCGGCTTGCCCTCGGTAACGCGCTGAGCCCGGCGTTCCTCGCTGTTGACCAGGAGGCGCGGGTTGTCCTTCCGCATGGTCGTCGCGCCGATCAGGATGGCGTCGGACTCCGCGCGGACCTGGTCGACGCGGTCGAAGTCGGCAGCGTTGGACAGGCGCAGCCGCTCGGGGCTGGCGTCGTCCAGGTAGCCGTCGACCGACATGGCGGCGGAGAGGATGACGTACGGACGCGTGGTCATAGGCGGTGTGATCCGTTCTGCTCAGGATTCGTGGGCGAGTGTGCCGTCGAAGTGCGCGCGGAACTCCGCGACCTCGGGTTGGCGCTGCCAGGGAACCAGCGCCTTGTCGAGACGCGCGAGCTCCCGGACGATCCGGCCCGAGCCCGTGTCGTTGGCGATGGTGAGGGCCTGGAGGCCGACTGCGGCGGCCTGGTCGGGCGCGCCAGCACCGGCGTGGGCCACGGCGGCCCGAGCCATGTAGACGCCGCGGTCGCGGTGGTAACCGTCGGGCAGGGCCTTGATGGCGCTGGTGAAAACCTCTGCGGCCTCCGCGTGCTTGCCCAGCACCTCCAGGCCCTGCGCCCGGTGCACCTCCACGTACTGCTCGTTCAGCCACACGCCCCAGGGGGTCGTGTCGCCGGAGACGCGATCGAGAGCGTTGCGTACGTCGTCGATCGCGCGCTCGCTGTCGGTCGACTCACCGCGCAGCGCGTGCCCGTACGACTCGTAGGTCCGGGCGACAGCGGCCAGTCGGCTGCGGGGACGAGCCATGCGCTGCGCGGCTTCGGCGAGGTCGACGACGTCGACCAGGTCGCGCATTTCGCCGGCGAGCTGTGCCTTGCGGGCCATCACGTACGAGGTCAGGTCACCGTCCCCGACGGTGTGGCTCCACTGGAACGCCCGATCGAGCCAGAACTGCGCGCTGTCGAAGTCGCCCAGGTCCTGGTAGAGCCAGGAGGCGAATTCCGCGTACTGCGTCTGGAGCTCCATGAGGGCGTGGCGATCAGCGCCCTTTGCGTCCTGACGCAGCTGCTTGATGTCCTCGATGTGCTGACGCGCGGCCGCGACGGCTCGGCCGGGGCCGAGGAGGTTGTCGCTGTCGATCAGTAGACGCCGCGCACGCTGGAAGTGCTCCACCGGCGTACCGCTGTAGGCGGAAGCCGATCGGGCAGGTCGTGCCAGCCCCGGCAGAGAGCTGGCGGCCGCCGGCGTTTCCCCGCCCAGCGCAGCAGCTGCGCCGAGCCCCATCCCGCCACGCAGCATCGCGCGTCGATCCAGCGCCACGAAAACCACCGATCCATCCCGTAGACGAGCGGGGACAAAGATCCCCTCATCGTCCGACGTTGCCCGCTGGGATGCGGCCATGGCCAGGTCCACCGATGATTCGGACACATGGAGCCCTGAAACGGACACATGGCCCCGGGGGGAATCATCCGCGCCGATGCGCTCCCACAACTCGATCAGCAGGCCCTGGGCGTTGAGTACGCGGTCCAGCTCTTCGACCTCGGAGCGGTACTTCGGAGCACGCTTCGCGTTCTCCCATTTCCACAGCTTGGAGTACGAGCAGAAGGTGGCTTCCGCCAGCCCCCGCAAGCTGAGGCCGCGCCGCTCGCGGAGGTCTCGAACCGTGTAGCCGAAGCGGTCCAGGGGCGATGCCTCCGGGGTCAGAACGTTCGGCTTCTGCCCCACGCTGATCCCCCTCCATGTCTCCTATCGGTGTGTCCAGGCTCCGGACACATGTCAGACCTAGAACCAGCTCCGTGGTCGGGCCTACAACTTTGCTAACGAAGTTGCACCGGCCAAGGAGGGACGAACATGCGCAACGGGACGCGAGGAAGGACGTCAGTCGCTTCGGCCCTTCTCGATCCTTTCGAGGCGTGCGGCGAGGTCGGCGACCTGCTCCTCAAGTGCTCGGAGAGCGCGGGCAGTCGAGTCCTCGCTGGACTCGGAGGCTGTCTCCGTGACGAAGGAGCCGCGTCCCTGGTGCGAGTAGATGAGCCCAGCCGTGCGCAGCTCGGTCAGGGCTCGCTGCACGGTGCCGGCCGCGACGCCGTACTCCTCTGCCAGCTCGCCGATGCTCGGCAGTTTCGTCCCAGCGGTCCAGCGGCCGGAGCGGATCTTGTCGCGGACAACCTGAACGATTCGCTGGTACGGCTGCACGGCCTCGTTGCTCATGAGCGACATCGTAGGTCGACTCCCTCGCCTTAGCTAGCTTCCATAGCTTCCTCAATCAAGTGCTTGACACGCCCCCGACTCTATCAGTTAAGTTAGCTATGCCGACAAGGTGAGCGGAGCGGCAAAGGCCCCCGACTGCCACTTCCTGGGATCACGTAGAGCCCGAACTCGAAGGGAGCACCACCTCATGAACTCCACCCGCCGCCCCGCCGCCAGCCTCGCCACCGAGACCTTCGACGCGGAGACGCTCGCGCTCCTGGAGGCCGTCGAGGTGCCGCTCCCCGACTTCGCTGGCTTGGACCTGGACGTCGCCTTCGGTACGCCGCTGGAGATGTTCGAGGTCGGCCCCCTCCCCCACGAGCGGCTGGACGGCCTGGACATCACCGCCGCCCTCGCCGCGATCGAGGCCCGCGAGAACCGAATGCTCGCCGCCCGCGACATTGCCGCCACCGACCCGACCGCCACCGAGCTCGTCCGGGAGCGCCTGGTCGACGTCCTTCTCCCCTACGCCACGCAGCTGCGCATCACGCGGCCTGCGGCCGCCACAGCGCTCGCGCCACTGGCGGCCTAGCTCCAGCCGGGTCTTCACGGACCCGGCTCCCTCACCCGGACGCCGTCTCGTACGCCGCCGGATGTGGGAGCCGGACCATCGGTCCCCTTGCACCACCGCACCACCGCAGCAGCGCTTCCCCGATGGGGAGGACCAGGGTCGATAGCTCCACCAAATCCCCTGGACCGGTCACCTGGCCGGATGCCTGCTGTTTGTACGTCGCAGCGCTGATGCGCTGTCCGATCAGCCAGGACGCCGGCCTCGGTCGGGGGTCCTGGGGGTCGGAGAGCCACCCGTGAAGCAGACCCCTCTCCCCTCTACCGGAGGAGCCCCTCATGGCCGCATCGACTGTGGAGCCCACGGCCCGCAAGCGCCGCCGGAAGCCCCGCACGAAGACCGTCAGCCACCTTCCGGCGATCATCGCTTCGGAGCTCAAGACCAGCGAGATCAACCTGACGCCCGGCAAAGAGCACGTCCTGTGCCCGGCCTGCAAGTGCTGGACGCCGATCACCGGAGTCCTCAGCAAGCCGGTGCTGGTCCCGCACCACACCACCCCGTACCACGACCGCACCACGACACCCCTCCGCCGCTGCTCCAACACCAACCGCCGCATCGTTCTCGACACCAAGGTCGAGGCGTGGCAGGAGCAGCTGGCCGAGCGGACCGAGGTGTCCGCGTCAGTCGCCTCCCGTCGGCCGACGAAGGTGCTGCCGAAGCCGGCCAGCCCGCAGACCGAACGGGTTCTGCGCGGGCGGGACGAGCGCGGGCCGGTTACGCGCCGCGTCGAGTGGGCCGGTGTTCTCTACCGCGTGCGGCAGGCCGACCAGCGGCGTGCCGCGGTTCCGCAGGGCGCGCAGCCCGCCGAAGGCCCCGATGTGCCCCTGGACCACCTGGTCCCCCGCCAGGCTGCCGAGCAGCCGGAAGCGGGCCCGCTCACGTGCGAGCGCTGCGGTGCCACTGAGTTCAGCCTGACCAGCGCGGTCGCCGCCGGATGGTGCCGGATCACCCGCCGGTCTCACTGCGGACGCTGCGCCGAGCGCTTCCCGGCCTGGACGCGCATTCCGTTCTGATTACGGAGTTTCTGACGACGAACGACCGAGGCCGGGGGGGGGGCCCCCCCCCGGGGGGGGGGGGGGGGGGGGGGGGGGGGGGGGGGGGGCGGCGCGGCCCCCGCCCCCCCCGCCCGCCCG
>NZ_JAFEUF010000037.1:0-6330 GCF_016901035.1 Streptomyces durocortorensis | reverse complement strand
CTTTTTTGTTTTCGTGTTCTCTCCCTTGCCCCCCCCCCCCCCCGCCGCGCCCCCCCCCCCGCGCGGGGCCCCCCCCCCCCCCCGCCCCTCGGCTGCTCGTACGAACAGCCTCAACAGCACGACAGCCCCGGCGACTTGAGACCCCCCGGGGCTGTCCAGGACCTGACTGGAGGACCTGATGCACAGCATGACACGACCGACCCCCGCCCCGACGAACAGCCTCTGCCCGATCTGTGAGGGCACCTTCGAGACGTGCCGGTGCACCGGCGTTTCGCAGCTGCTGACCGCTCTTGCTCCCCGTGCGGGTGTGGCGGACGAGATCGGTGACCTGGACGACCGGAGCGGCGACGACGGCCGCGGTTACGAGCGGGACGAGACCGAACGCGCCTTCCGCCAGATCGTGCAGCAGCTGGTGGACGACGGCGACGACCGCGCCGCCGGGGCCGGCCGCCGGGCGCGGCGCACGCTCCAGGAGATGGCCCCCGGCTACGACCGGCAGCCGGTCCTGATCCTGCACCGGCCGGTGATGGGCCAGTGCCCGCTCTGCGAGCGGTACAACTGCACCGGCCACGACTGCCCGCCCAGCGTCACCGCACTGGACGAGCAGGGCCACAAGGACCTGAGCGACAAGGTGGGGAAGAAGAACGAGCAGTCCGAGAACCCCTACCCGAAGTAGCGGTGGCCGCTCTCATACGCGCCGCCCGGACCGCGCACCCCCACGCCGGGCCGGGCCTCACCCCGCCCAGGCGGGGGACCCCGCGCACCCCCAACCACAGCCCCCCCCCCGGCCCCCCCCCCCCCCCCCCCCCCCGCCGGCGCCGCCCCCCCCCCCCCCCCCCCCCAGGGCGTGGGAGGCCGGTCACCAGGTCACGGACATCCACCCCGCCAGCACCGCGAGCCGCCCCGGGACGCACCCCGGGGCTGCTCCGCACAGCCATTCCAGGAGGCCCCGATGAACCCCTTCTCCATCATCAACGCCGTCTACGCCCCCTCCGCGAACCTGCCGGTCAACACCAACTGGCGTACGCACTCCGCGTGCCGGGACGAGGACCCCGACCTGTTCTTCCCCATCGGCACGAGCGGCCCGGCCATCGCCCAGGCTCAGGAGGCCAAGGCCGTCTGCCGTCGCTGCCCGGTCATGGAGGCCTGCTTGGACTGGGCGCTGGAGTCCGGCCAGGACCACGGGGTGTGGGGCGGCACCGACGAGACCGACCGCCGCCGGATCCACCGTCGGGCCACGCGCCTGCGCCTCAAGGAGCAGCGGGCCGCCGCGTGACGAAGCGCAGCCTGTACGACCTCTACATGGCCGCTGCCGCAGCGGTCCGCGAGCACGACGCCACGTGCGCCACGTGCTCGCCGGAGCGCCGCTGCACCACCGGCCGCCGCCTGTACGGCGAGCTCGTCCGGCTCCAGGACGACTACCTCGCCCAGCAGAAGACGACGCGCGCCTGACCGCACCACGGGACAGGAACCCAACTCCTCTCCCGCCCCGCGCTGATCCACCCGCACCGGCCGCCCGCACCACGGGCCGCCGGCCCTTTCGCACGCCTCCAGCCCGGGACACTCCCGGGAATCGCCTCCCTCCTCGAGGAGAGCCCCATGGAAAGCAGCCACCCCGCCATCCCGACCACCACCACGCCCACCACGGTGCTGCCGGACTCGCTGTGCCAGCACACCCCCAGGTGCCCGAGCGCCGACAGCCCCGACCGGGAGGCCGCGAAGGTCGTAGCTGCCCACCCGGAGCAGGGCTGGAGCCTCTTGTGCAACGCGCTGCTGCTCTGGGAGGACACCGGAGCGCTGCTCCCCGACGGCCAGATCATCGCCCCGCACCGGCCCACCGACACCCCGGGCCACTCCGCCCGGGTGTTCTTCCGGCCTGCGGCCACCTCTGCGCTCATCGGCGGCATGGGCGGCAGCGGCAAGACCGACATGGCCGCGCTTCACGCGGCGATGGCGAACCTGACCGGCTCCTCGCGGCCGGCCTGACGGCTGCCCGATCCGCCCGCACCGACCGCTCACCACCAGGGCGGCCGGGACGGGCGGTGACAGGGAGCCGGACAGTCCGGAGCCAGCACCGAGAGGAACGTCCATGTTCGAGTTGAACCGCCGTACCCCGCAGGAGCTGGAGAAGGCCGAGAGCGGATTCAGCCGGGATGTTGAGGTCTACGTCTGCGGCATCCAGGCCACCCAGCCCTCCCTCGACGTTCTCACCCAGCTGACCGCGAAGGCGTACGCCCTCTCCCTGCGGCGCAAGCGCGAGGACTGGCTGGCGTGGGGAGACAGTGGCATGCCGATGACCGGCGACGACATCGCCGCTCACGCCGAGGCCGCCATCCGTTTCCTGCAGACCAGCGGCTGGGCCCCGCGCAACCACCGGGGCATCTACGAGGCGCTCAACGCCGCACGCGCCGACGACACGACCGGGCGGCTGTCCAGGGACACCAGCGTCGCCGTCCGGGACATCCTCGCTCTGTTGATCTGCGCCACGACCGGCGCACCGTACGCCCACTACATCGACTGGGACGAGCACCCCGCCCGCACCGTCGAGGAGGTTCTGGCCCTCCTGGTCGCCACCGCGGCTTTCGCCCGCACCTACGGCCCCGCCCAGACCGCCGCGGCCTGACCCCCTCGGGTATCCGGCCGGCTGCCCCCGCGTTTCGTCTCCACCCGCTCTGCGTTTCGTCTCCGCCCGCCCGCGTTTCGGGAGCACCGGCCACCCGCCCCCGGGGCGGCTGCTGCTCCCGCCGCGCTGGACCCGGCGGAGACAGACCTGGGCCACGAGCGGCGAGCCGCTCCGACCCCCGTTTCGTCTCCACCGCACCCCGTTTCGGGAGCAGCCGCCCGCGTTTCGGGGACAGCGCCTCCCGTTTCGCATCCGCCCTGAATCCCTCATTCCGGAGGCCCTCATGACGATCACCGAGTGGCCGCACACCGCGGCCGAACCCGACCCCGTTTCGCCCGCACCGGCCGCCGTTTCGGAGACACCGGCCGCCGTTTCGGCAACGCCCGGCACCGTTTCGGAGACGCCGGATTTCGTTTCGGAGACGCAGAAGCGGAATCCGGACGAGTCCACTCCCGCCGTCCCGCGCGGCCCGCTGACGGGTATGCAGAAGCTGGCGATCGGCGGGATCATCGTCTTCGCCCTGGTCCTCGCCGGGATCGGCCTCTACCTGTCGTTCGCGCACGTCGCGAGCTTCGCGCACAAAGAGCTGCGCTTCGGGTCGCTGGAAAAGGGCCAGCTGTTCGCGGTCGGTGTCGATGTCGGGATCATGGTGATGATCGCGGTCGACCTGCTGATGGCCTGGCTCAAGCGGCCCATCACCTGGATCCGCTACCCGGTATGGCTCCTGACCAGCGCAACCGTCGTCCTCAACGCTGCTTCCGCCGCGCCGAAGGACCGGGCGTGGACGTTTGTGGACTACGTCGCCGCGTTCGCGCACGGTGTCGTCCCGGTCCTGTTCATCATGATCGTGGAGGTCGGCCGGGACGCGATCGACCGGATCGTGCGCCCCGGCCGGGAGGGCCGCGATGCGATCCCGCTGATCCGCTGGGTGCTGGCGCCGTTCGCCACACCCCGGATCTACCGGCGGATGCGGCTGTGGGGTGTGGCCTCCTACCCGGAGATGGTCCGCCGTGAGCAGGACCTCCTGGCGTACGAGCAGTGGCTCAAGCGCAAGTACAACGGCGACCTGTCCAAGGCCACCGACGACGAGCGGCTGCCGATGAAGATGGCCCCCTACGGCTACACCGTCAGCGAGGCCCTCGCCATGCCTGACCAGCAGGAAGCCGCAGCGGAGCAGCGCGAGGAAGAGGCCGAGCGGCGGCGCCTGGAGGCGACGACGCGCAAGCAGCTCGCCGAGAAGCAGGCCGAGGCCGAGCGCCTGGAAGCCGACGGCAAGCTCGAAACGGTCCGGGCCCGGGTCAACAGCGAGAAGGGCACGGCCCACGCGCACTCCAAGGCGCAGATCAGCGCCGCCGAGAAAGCCGCCGCCCGGGACGAGGCGGCGCAGGAGACGGCCGTCCAGGCCGAGGCCCGCACCCGCGTGGCCGAGGCCGAGCGCCAGGAGGCCGAAGCCCGCGAGGCGGCCGCCGACGCGGACCTCCGTACGGCCGAGCTGGAACGCGCCGCGGCACAGAAGCGGAAGGAAGCGGCGGAGAACGACCGGGTCGCCGCCGCCGAAGCGCAGGCGGTCGAGACCCAGGCCATCGCCGAAGCCCGCAAGGCCACGGCCGAAGCCGATCAGGCCGCTGCCGAAATCGAAGCGGCCGCTGCCGAAACGCGCCGGGCCGCTGCCGAAACGACACGGAAGGAGGCCGAGGAGATCGAGCGGAAGGCGCGCGCCGAAGCCGGTGTGGAGGCCGCCCGCAAGGCTGCTGCCGAAACGGAGAAGGCCGCTGCCGAAACGCGGCGGGCCGCTGCCGAAATCGAGCGGCGCGCGGTCGAAATGGAAGACGAGGCCAAGCTCCAGCCGCGCGAGCGCCAGGTGCGCAAGGTCGCAAGGATGGCGCTCGCCGCCGGCCTTGTCCCCGGCGGCCTGGCCCTGGAGGACGTGCAGGACGAGCTGAACAAGGTGGTCTCGATCGCCGACGTTCAGCGCGCGTGCGACGTGTCCTCCACCGACACCGCCTCCAAGTACCGCCAGGAAGCCGCGATCCTCATCGCCGACGGCTACCGCCTGACGGTGTGACCTGCACAAACGACCTGTTTCGACGGTTCCACCGGCCCCCGGGACGAAGACAGCGCCCCGGGAGCTCGGTGAAGGCGCCGAAGCGCCGGTCCCACCCTGCCACCCAGCCCGCCGAAAGGGGGTGAAAACACGTGAACGACCCCGTCAAGAAGAGCCCCTGGGAGGCGCCGCCGCCGCAGCGGCAGAAGAAGCTCTCCCAGCGCCGCGCGGAGCGCCTCGCACGGCGTGCCGAGTACTGGGGGCAGCGGATCGCGGCGGCCCGGAACATCAGCCTGGAAGCGGCCGCGTCCCTGACCTTCGACCGGGCCCGCGGGGAGCTGGACAGGCTCCCCGACCACATGCGCGACGCCGCCTGGGAGGCGCTGATCCGGGCCGTCGACAAGGTCCGCGAGACGCACGCACAGTGACCGCCCGGCTGTGACAGCAACTGTGACCGGAGCTGTGACAAGCCCTGTGACCGCCGAAAAACCTCTCACCCGTGTCCGCATGCGCATGCGCGCACGTGCGCGCGTGAGGATACGCACCCATCTCACGCTCCGTCAACAACCCACCGTGTCCCGGAAGGACGGAAAACCCATGATCGAAACCGCTGTGACCGCCGCTGCCGGAGGTGCCTGCGCCGGGTCGGCCGCTCTCCTCTACTACGCGGAGAAGCTCCCCGGACTGGCCAAGGTCACCAACAAGCTCCACACCGACCGCGCCCAGGCGCTGCTGCTCGCGACGGCGTCGGCGGCGATGGTCGCGACCCCGGCCGGGGCGTGGTGGAACGAGAACGTCAACGCCCTCAACGACTGGGCGACCTCGTCGGTCGGCGAGTGGACCGGGCTGATCATCACCGGATTCCCGGCGCTGTTCGTCACGTTCATGTTCGCCAACGACCTGGTGACCCGACGGGTCGAGCACCGCACGCTCGCCCTGGGCGCGGTCCTGCCGGTGCTGGCGTCCACGATCCCCGGCCCGGTCGGCGAGGGCGTCCAGGGAGTTCTGGCCTGGGTCATCACGAAGATCGGCACCCTCGTCGCCGGCGCCTTCGGCATCGCCTAGAAGAAGAAGGAGAAGTCGTCTCGTGATCGAGTTACTGGTCCTCATCGCCATCGCCTACGCCGGAGCGCGCGGTGTCGAGTCCATCACCAACACCGGCGACCGGCGCCTGGACACCAAGGCCGCCGAGAAGACGGTCAAGACGGTCGCCGACAAAGGCCCCAAGGGCAGCAGCAAGAGCACCGTCAAGCCCGGCCCGACCGACCCGGGCGGCACGTTCAGCGCCGCCGCCCCCCGCAGCGCCACGATCGGCGGGAAGGCCGCGGTCCCGCTCGCGGTCCTCACCGAGACCAGCACGGTGATGTGGAAGGCCGTCGGCGAGGGCTACCGCGAGCGGTGGCCCCAGATCCGCGAGGAGCGCCGGCAGAAGATGGCCGAGCGCGCCGCCAAGCGCAAGGCCGAGAAGGAAGCCGCCCAGGTCGAGAAGGAAGCGGCCGAGGAGAAGCGCAAGGCGGACGAGGCCGCGGCTGCGGCCGGGCCGCCCCCGCCGTTCCCGCCCCGCCGCGGCCCCCCCCCCCCCCGCCCCCGGGGCCCCCCCCCCCCCCCCACGGCTCGATGATCCACAAGGACAACGCCATCACCGAGCTGTCCGAGGCGGTGG
>NZ_JAFEUF010000379.1 GCF_016901035.1 Streptomyces durocortorensis | reverse complement strand
TGTTCGACTTTGTGGCGGCGGCGCTGGCATTCCGGCCCCCCGGCGGGGGCGGGGGCGGGGGCGGGCGGGGGGGCCGGGGGGGGGGGGCCGGCTTCGGCGGGCAGGGGCGCGCTCTCGGGATCCACCAGCTCCAGGCCGATCATCAGTCCACGCCCCCGTACGTCACCGATTCCCGGGTGATGCGCCCTCAGTTCCCGCAGGCGGGCGAGCATCCGGGCCCCCAGGACCGCTGCGCGGTCCGCCAGTTGATTCTCCCTGACGTACGCGAGCGTGGCCGCGCCCGCCGCCATGGCGAGCTGGTTGCCACGAAACGTACCCGCGTGTGCGCCCGGCTGCCAAAGATCCAGCTCAGCGCGGTAGACGATCACCGCGAGGGGCAGGGAGCCGCCGATCGCCTTGGAGAGGACCATGACGTCGGGGACGATCCCGCTGTGCTCGACGGCCCAGAACGTACCGGTCCTGCCGACCCCGGTCTGGACCTCGTCGGCGATGAGCGGGATGGAGCGGTCCTCGGTGATCCGGCGCATGCGGCGCAGCCAGGCGTCGGGGGCGGGGTTGACGCCGCCCTCGCCCTGGACGGGCTCCACGATCATCCCGGCGGGGGCCGGCACGCCGCCCTTGCGGTCGTCCAGCAGGTGTTCGGTCCAGCGGGCGGCGAGCGTGGCGCCGTGCTCGCCGCCGGTGCCGAACGGGCAGCGGTAGTCCTGCGGGAAGGGGAGCCGGGTGACCCGTACGTCGGTGGCGCCGCCGGAGGCTTCCAGGGCTCCGGCGGTCATGCCGTGGTAGGCGCCGGTGAAGGTCAGCAGGCCGGAGCGGCCGGTCGCGGAGCGGACCAGCTTGAATGCGGCCTCGACGGCGTCCGTGCCTGCGGGACCGCAGAACTGGATGCGGGCGTTGTCGGCGAGCTGCCGGGGCAGGGTGGCGAACAGCTCGGTGGTGAAGGCGTCCTTGACCGGGGTGGCGAGGTCCAGCACATGCAGGGGGGCGCCGGAGTCGATGACCTTCCGGATCGCTTCGAGCACGACGGGGTGGTTGTGCCCGAGCGCCAGGGTGCCCGCACCGGAGAGGCAGTCCAGATACCGCCGTCCGTCCGCGCCCTCGATGGTGAGCCCGCGGGCGCGCACCGGGACGATCGGCAGGGACCGGGCGTAGGTGCGGGCCGCCGATTCGCGCAGGGACTGACGGCGGAGGATGCCCTCGTGCGCGGACGGCGGCGCCACCGGTGCGGGTTCGGTCACGGACACGGCTCTTGATCCTCCTGCGGTAACAGTTGCGTTGCACGTCGGTACGTTCTCGCGCGGACGCACCGAGGCCGTGAACGCTGTCCTGGTGTCCCCCGTACGTACAAACGACGCCGACCGCGATGGATCACGGGTAAATCGGAACATCCTCGCGGCGACGGAACCGCGGACCTGCCGCGTACCGTCACCATCGGCACCGGCATAGTGGGGGCCGCACCGTGGCGCGGAAGCACCTGCTCCGGCGCCCGAAGTGTCCGCAATGCAGCACGAGTACCGAGTGACGAAGTCCCAGGGGGATCACGAGATGCGACCCATTCGCCCGACCGATACCGCACGCCGCGGGAGGCGCGCACGGCGCATGCCCTCCACCGCGCTCGCCGCGACCGCCGTCGCCGCCGTGCTGGCGCTCACCGCCACCGCGTGCGGCCCGGAGGAGGACAACGCCGGCTCCACGCCCAGCGCCTCGGCCGACCAGTCGTCCGACGGCAAGGTCGCCATTCCGGACGACTGGAAGAACCGGCTCAAGGAGCGCGGGATCGACCCCGACAAGTGGCGGGACGGGGAGTGGAAGAACTGGGACAAGGACAAGTGGCTGCGTGAGGCCAAGGACTTCGTCAACCCGATCATCGACGGCCTGTGGGATCCGGACCGGATGCGGGAGGCCGACAAGCCCCCGGAGAACCCGGTCGACAACGACATCTCCGGCGACGACGGCGTGACGGACCCGACGCCGGCCCCGGTCCGGGCCGCCGGTGTCGCGACGCCGTACCACGACAACGCCCCGGAGTCCGGGAAGCTGCTCTTCGACGGCCCGCAGGGCTCGATGGTCTGTTCCGCGACCGTGGTGAAGGACCCGGCGAACCCGGGCAAGTCCAACATGGTGTGGACCGCCGGGCACTGCGTCCACGCGGGCAAGAAGGGCGGCTGGTACCGCAACATCGCCTTCGTCCCGGCGTACAACAACGACGGCCTGTCGCTGGCCGAGCTGGAGACCGCGCCCAAGGAGAAGATCGCTCCGTACGGTGTGTGGTGGGGCCAGTGGGCCCAGACCTCCGAGCAGTGGATCGAGCAGGGCGCCGCGGTCGGCGGCCAGGGCGCGCCGTACGACTTCGCGGTGCTGCACGTGACGCCGGAGAAGGGCGCGGGCGGCAAGTCGCTGGAGGAGACGGTCGGTTCGGCGCTGCCGGTCGAGTTCAACGCTCCCGCCGTGCCGGAGATCGCCGGTATGACGGCCACGGGTTACCCGGCCGCGCCGCCGTTCGACGGCCAGAAGCTGCTCCAGTGCGAGGACAAGCCGGGCCGGCTCTCGGTCTTCCAGGACCAGCCCACGATGTACCGCATCGGCTGCACGATGACCGGTGGCTCCTCCGGCGGCGGCTGGGTCGCGGCGGGTCAGGACGGCAAGCCCGCCCTGGTCTCGAACACCTCGATCGGCCCGGTCACGGCGGGCTGGCTGGCCGGTCCGCGGCTCGGCAAGGAGGCCGAGGGCATCTACCGCGCGGTGAGTGAGAAGTACGCGGGCCGGTAAGTCCCGCGAGCACACGGGCCCGTGAGGCCCGGGGCCCCCCCCCCCCGCGGGCCCCCCCCCCCGCGGCCGGGGGGGGGGGGCCGCCGGGGGGCACAAGCCCCCACACCAACAAAACACGAGACCCCCCCACCGGCCGCCCCGGCCCACCCGCGGGGGGGTTGCCCCCGCCCCGGGGGCGCCCCCCCCCCCCCCCCCCCGCCCCCCCCCCCCCCCCGGGGCCCCCGGCCCCCCCCCGCCCGGGGGCCGCGTACGACCGGCGGCGGACTCCGAGGTCCCGCATGACACGCTCATGACAGAATGCACGACCGCGCAGCCGCGACGGCGCCACATCCGCACATCCCGCGACTGCGCGCCACCGTACGAACCAGCTGTTCAGGGGGATTTCTTCCATGCGATCGATACGTCCGCTGCTGGCCGCCACCGGCCTCGTCGCGGCGCTCACTCTGACGGCCACGGCCTGCGGCCCCGAGGAGGACGCCGCGGCCGACAAGCCCTCGGCCACCGGGGCGGCGGAGAAGGATCCCGCCGCCGGACTTCCCGGTGATCTGGGCGACGCCCTGGAGAAGCACGGGGTGGACCCGGAGAAGTGGAAGGACGGCGAGTGGAAGAACTGGGACAAGGACGGCTGGCTTCGCAAGGCCGAGGACTTCGTCAACCCGGTCATCGACGGCCTGTGGAAGCCGGAGCGGATGGCCGCGGCCGACGAGCCCGCCAAGACGATGGCGGCCGGTGACCTCTCCGCCGGTCAGGACGTCAGCGACCCGGAGCCCGCGCCGGTGCGGGCCAAGCCGGAGAAGACCCCGTACCACCGCTACGCCGCCCCGGTCGGCAAGGTCTTCTTCGACTCCCCCAAGGGCTCCATGGTCTGCTCGGGCACGGTCGTGAAGGACCCGGAGAACCCCGGGAAGTCCAACCTCGTGTGGACCGCCGGACACTGTGTGCACGCGGGCGCGGGCGGCGGCTGGTACCGCAACATCGTCTTCGTGCCCTCGTACAACGACCAGGGCAGGAACGCGGCGCAGCTGCGGACCGCGCAGCCGCAGGAGGTCGCCCCGTACGGCACCTACTGGGCGGACTGGGCCGCGTCCTCCGGCGAGTGGATCTCCGGCGGCGGCCCGACGGGCGGGGCCGGTGCGCCGTACGACTACGCGGTGCTGCACGTGAAGCCCGAGAACGGGACCAAGTCCCTGGAGGAGACGGTGGGCAACGCGTTGCCGGTCTCCTTCGACGCTCCGGAGATCCAGCAGATCAGCGGCATGGGCGCCTGGGGCTACCCGGCGGGTCCGCCGTACGACGGGCTGCTGATGCACCAGTGCGTCGACCGTCCCGGCCGGCTCTCGATCGCCCCGGGAACCCCGACCATGTACCGGATCGGCTGCACCATGACGGGCGGCTCCTCCGGCGGCGGCTGGTTCGTCGCCGGGCCGGACGGCAAGTCGATGCTGGTCTCCAACACCTCGATCGGCCCGGTCACGTCGGGCTGGCTGGCCGGGCCCCGGCTCGGCGAGGACGCCCGGCGCACCTTCGCGACGATGAGCGACAAGTTCGCGGGGCAGTAGTCAGGGTTCTGCGACCTCAGCAGTCAGAGTTCTGCGACCGCACGCAGAAGGGGCCGGCGCCCCCCCCCCGGGGGGGGGGGGGGGGGGGGGGGGGGGGGGGGGGGGGGGGGCGGCGCGGGGGCGGGGGGGGGGGGGCGGGGGG
>NZ_JAFEUF010000378.1 GCF_016901035.1 Streptomyces durocortorensis | reverse complement strand
CGCCGGCGGCCTGGTCCGCGTGTATAAGCACCGGGCCCGCGGGGTCTTCCCGGGGCGCCGCTACCGGGTGGCGGACGTACCGGTCGACGGGGAGCTGGGCGCCGGGGTGGCCGCGGCGGTGCTGGTGGCGGGGGCACGGCGACGGCGCGACACCCCCGGGGCCCCGGCTTCCGCGCCCGCGCCACCCTCCTCCTCGTCCTCGCCGCCCGCTCCGTGAGCGCTCGGCCCCGACCTGCCGGAGCCGCCGTCTCACCCCAGCCGTGCGAGCGCCGCGGTGACCGCCTCCAGGTCCGGGTCCGAGGCGAGACCCGCGTGGTACAGGCGCAGTTGATCCGCGCCGAGCGAGGCGGCGTGGGCCGCGTCGCGCTCCAGGGTGCGGGGGCTTCCGCCCATCCCGGTGACGATCCCGAAGTTGGCGGCGCGCACCCCGCCCCGCCCGGCGAACGGCCCCAGGACCGCTTCGCGTACGGCGTCGGACCCGGTGCAGGGCAGCACCACACCGTCCGCCACGGCGAGGACGTGGTCCGGCTCGACGCCGACGTTGGCCCCCGTGCGGTACGGGACGGGGTCGGCGTGCAGCAGCACCTGGAAGCCGGGCGGGGCCGCCGCCCGTACGGCTGCGACGGCCGCTTCCTGGAACGTACGGGCCACCCGGCCGCGCCGGCGCAGGGCGGCGTCCGCGTACTGCGGCCCGAGGAGCTTCGTGATGCCGTCGCGGCCGGACTCCGGGGAGCCGCCGCCGGACCAGGCCGGCTCCAGGCCGCGGCGTACGGCGGCGGACAACGCCTCCGGGTCGGCCCCCCCGTCCCCGTATCCCTCGCGGCACACGGCGCAGAAGCACAGCGACATCAGGAACTGCGCCGCGTCGCCGAGGCCGACTCCCGCGACCTTGTCGTGGGCGTGCAGGTGGGCGAAGCCGTACCAGCCGCAGGACTCCAGCTCGGTGCCGTGCGCGCCGGGCCGGACGGCCGCCTCCGCCGCGAGGTCCACGAGGTGGGCGCGCACGGCGGGGCGGGCGATGCAGGGGGCCCAGGGGTAGCGGTCGCCGTAGGCGTTGACCACCGAGGTGTCCGGGTGCTCCGCGCCGAGCCGCGAGTTGTGCGCGAGGACCACCCAGCTGTGCACCTCAAGGCCTGCCGCAGCCAGCGCCCCGGCGGCCTCCCCGTACGGATCGTCGCCGGGCGTCCAGCTCTGGCGGTACGGGGCGAGGGCCCGCCCGGCCCAGCGGTCCGGGTCCGGCGGGTAGAGGACGGCGGCGTGCTCGGCGGTCACGACGCGGTGGGCGGGGTGGCGGGGGGTCAGGGCCCGGGTGGAGTGGTAGGCCGAGGCCAGGGTGACCTGCTGGACGCCGAGGTCCGCGATGCGGGCGGCGGCGTCCGGATCGCCGACGACGTCCCACGGGTAGAGGAAGACGCCCGCCCTCACGCCCGGCCTCCCGGAGCGCCGTGCGCCTCGACGCCGTGCCCCTCGGCGGCCCGCTCCTCCAGCAGGCTGCGGCCGCTCGCGATGATCTCGATGAGGTCCTTGACGTGGGCGGCGAGTGGTTCGGTGAGCGGGGTGCGTACCTCGCCGACGTCCAGGCCCTGGAGCCGGACCCCGGCCTTGACCAGGGAGACGGCGTACCCGCGGCCCTTGGCGCGCAGTTCGACGAGCGGCCGGTAGAAGTGGTCGAGCAGCGCGTCGACCAGGGCGTCGTCGCCGGATTCCAGGGCCCGGTGGAAGGCGAGTGCGACGTCGGGCGCGAAGGCGAAGACGGCGGAGGAGTAGAGGGTGACGCCGATGCCCCGGTAGGCGAGGCCGGTGAGCTCGGCGGTGGGCAGTCCGTTGAAGTAGAGGAAGTCGTCGTCGGGCCGGTGGGTGCGGACCGCGCTGACGATGCGCTGCATGAGGTCGAGGTCGCCGAGACCGTCCTTGAGCCCGATGATGCCGGGGGTGCGGGCGAGGGCCACGACGGTCTCCGGGGTGAAGACCGCGTTGTCGCGCTGGTAGACGATCGTCTCCAGGCCGGTGGCCGCCGCGAGCGCCGCGTAATGGTTCAACAGCCCTTCCTGGTCGGCGACGACGAGATAGGGCGGCATGGCGAGAAGCCCGTCCGCGCCGGCCTCCTCGGCGGCCCGCGCGAACTCGACGGCGAGGGCCGTGCCGTAACCGGCCCCGGCGACGACCGGGATCCGCCCGGCGGTCTCCTCGACGGCGGCGGCGACCGCGAGGCGGAACTCCCCGGGGGCCAGCGCATGGAACTCGCCCGTGCCGCAGCAGGCGAAGACCGCCGCGGCTCCGGCGTCGATCCCGGCCCGCACGTGGGCGCGGAAGACGTCGACGTCGACGGCGCCGTCCGGACCGAACGCGGTCACGGGGAAGAAGAGCGGCCCGGCGACTTCACGGAGCCGGGCGGCAAGGGGGGCTGAGGTCACGGGCGCTCCCTGAGCAGATTCAGGCGTGCACAATTCTGATCGGCGTCCATATTTCTGAACAACGTAACGCTAAGCCAGCCTTCGACGACAGGTCAAGGCAGACGCAGCCTCTTGACGCCACCGATCACGCATCCCTACTTTGTCCACACATGTGAATGCTGGACAGCAAGCCGCACACCACCCGCGTACGCCCCGAGGAGACCCTCGTATGACCGCGCCCCGTACCGTCCTGCTCACCGGCGCCGCAGGCGGCCTCGGCACCCTGATGCGGGGGCTGCTGCCCGCGTACGGATACGACCTGCGGCTGTTCGACCTGGTCCCGGTGGAGGGCGTGCCCGGGGCGATCACCGCCGACCTGAACGACCGGGAGGCGCTGCGCGAGGCCGTGCGCGGGGTGGACGCGGTGATCCACCTGGCGGGCATCTCACTGGAGTCCACGTTCGACAAGATCCTCCGCGCCAACATCCAGGGCACGTACGCGCTCTACGAGGCGGCCCGCGAGGAGGGCGTCCCACGCATCGTGTCCGCCTCCTCCAACCACGTCATCGGCCACACCCCCCGCCCGGCCGCCGGTGATCCGCTGATCCCGCTGGACACGCCGCGCCGCCCGGACACCTACTACGGGCTCTCGAAGTGCTTCGGCGAGGACCTGGCCCAGCTCTACTGGGACCAGCACGGGGTGGAGACGGTCTCGGTGCGGATCGGGTCCTGCTTCCCGGAGCCCACCTCGGTGCGGATGCTGTCGGTCTGGATGAGCCCGGCAGACGGCGCCCGCCTCTTCCACGCGGCCCTCACCGCCGAGGGCATCGGCCACAGCGTCGTCTACGGCTCCTCCGCCAACACCCGCCTGTGGTGGGACCTGGGCCCGGCACGGGCGCTGGGCTACCGGCCACTGGACGACTCGGAGCCGTACGCCGCGAAGCTCGTCGCCGACCAGGGAGAGCTGGACCCGGACAATCCGGCGCACGCCTGCGTGGGCGGCCACTTCCTGACCGACCCGCCGATCTGGCCGCACTGAGCCGGAGGGCAGAAGGCGGCGAAGGCCCCCGGATCGGGCGCGGCGGGCGCGGGCAGCCGGCGGAAAATGCGGGCGACGCGGGGCGGCCGGGCGGGCAGGATACGGGCATGCCGAGACCTTCCGGATTCCAGTACGAACAGCACGCCGACCAGAGCGTCACCATCACCCACCACGGCCGGCCCGCGGGCACCCTGCGCGGCGGCCGGGCGGAGAAGTTCCTCGCCGAGGCGACATCGGGCGACGCCCAACTGGTGATGGCGCGCTGGACCGGCGCGTACAAGCACGGCAACGAGCGCACCGCCCGCAACCACCCGCGCAACCGCCGCTGAGTCCGATCGGGGCTCGGTTCGGAGACCGGCTCGGAGCCCGCTCCGACGGCCGCTCCGACGGCCGCTCCGACGGCCGAAAAGCATCTGGTGGACGGGCGCGAAGGTAAGGGAACGGCAAAGCCGGGTCGTTCGTTACCCCGTGCATGACCGCAATGACCCCCGGCTCGAACATTCCTCTCTCCGCCGCCCGCGTGGCGGTGGACGTCGCCGCTCCGGTGCGGCTCGACGTCTCGGGCCTGCTGCTCACCGCCGACGGCAAGGTGCGCTCCGACGACGACTTCATCTTCTACAACCAGCCCTCGGGCCCCGGCGTTACCTACCGCGCCGGCGGGGGCTCGGCGCCCGACGCGATCGTGGTGGACACCACCGCCGTCCCGCCGGGCATCGAGAAGATCGTCGTCACCGCGAGCCCGGACGCCGCGGGCCAGACCTTCCAGGGCGTCGAGCCCACCGCCACCGTGCGCAACGCGGACGACGGCAGCGCGCTCGCCACCTTCACCCCGCCGCAGCTGGGCGCCGAGACGGCGCTCGTGGTCATCGAGATCTACCTGCGCAACGGCGCCTGGAAGGCCCGCGCGGTCGGCCAGGGTTACGCCAACGGGCTGGCCGGGATCGCCACGGACTTCGGCGTCTCGGTCGAGGAGCCCGCCGCCCCCGTGGCGGTGGACGTCGCCGCTCCGGTGCGGCTCGACGTCTCGGGCCTGCTGCTC
>NZ_JAFEUF010000377.1 GCF_016901035.1 Streptomyces durocortorensis | reverse complement strand
CTCGCGTACGCCGGGCACACGACGGCCGTCGGTTCCGGCGGCTACCACCCGGTGATATCCCGACACGACCGGCCCATACTATACCCCCACCGCACCCCCGCCCCCGGCGCACGCCGGGACCTACCGGCAGGGCGGCGACGGCGCACACGGCGGACACGGCGCGAGCGGGCTGCCGGGGCAGCGCGCCGGTGACCCCCGCCTCTCCCTCTCCGTCAGCGCCGAGAACCGGCAGACCTCCGGCGAGCGCCGCAGCCGCCGGGTCAGCTGCACCGTCGCCCTGGCCGTGGCGGGCGCGCTCGCCGTCGTCACCCTCGGCACGGGGCTGCTCGACGGCCTCTTCCCGGGCGGCGGCGCCGACCGGGACCGGGGCAGCGACGCCACCGCGACCCCGTCGAGGTCCGCCTCCCCACCGGCCGGGGAGAAGCCGACGCCCACCGAATCCGGCGCTGACGCGAGCGAGGCCCCGGTGGCCGTGCTGCCGAAGGCGTACGTCGGGACCTGGGAGGGCCCGGTCACCGAGAAGACGACCGGCCAGCCCCACGGCACGCTCACCGCCGTCTTCACCGAGGGCAAGCGCGGCGAGCGGGTCGTCCGGATGAGCACGACCATCTCCCAGCTCGGCATCACCGTCACCTGCAACAGCGTCGGCACCCTCGCCTCCGGCACCGCGAAGGAGCTGAACATCCGCGAGGCCACCGATCCGGACCGCCTCAGCACCCCCGGCCTGTGCACCAGCACCGAGGCCGACCTGGTCTTCCGGCTCGCCGAGGACGGCACCCTGGACTACCGCTCGAAGGAACGCGCCGCGGGGCTCCCGTACGGGAAGCTCACCCGGTCCGGCGACTGATCGCGCAAGGGGCTGGCGTACGCTGGATCGGTCCGTGGATCCTCAAAAAACCGCCGAAAGGTGACAGCCCGGTGACCGAGAAGGCCGACCTTCAGCCCGTCCTCGACCGAGCCGCCGAAGGCGGGCGGATCACCCCGGAGGAGGCGCTCGACCTCTACCGGTCCGCGCCGCTGCACGCGCTGGGCGCCGCCGCCGACGCCGTACGCCGCCGCCGCTACGCCGGTACGGAGCACATCGCGACGTACATCATCGAGCGCAACATCAACTACACCAACGTGTGCGTGACGGCCTGCAAGTTCTGCGCCTTCTACGCCCCGCCCAAGGCCACGGACAAGGGCTGGACCCGCGACCTCGACGACATCCTGCGCCGCTGCGCGGAGACCGTGGAGCTGGGCGGCACCCAGATCATGTTCCAGGGCGGCCACCACCCGGACTTCGGCGTGGAGTACTACGAGGAGCACTTCTCCGCGATCAAGAAGGCGTACCCGCAGCTGGTCATCCACTCGCTCGGCGCCTCCGAGATCGAGCACATGGCCCGGATCTCCAAGGTCTCCGCCGAGGAGGCCATCAGCCGGATCCACGCCGCCGGGCTCGACTCCTTCGCGGGCGCGGGCGCCGAGCTGCTGCCCGCCCGGCCGCGCACCGCCATCGCCCCGCTCAAGGAGTCCGGCGAGCGCTGGCTGGAGATCATGGAGATCGCGCACGGCCTCGGCGTCGAGTCGACCTCCACCATGCTGATGGGCACCGGCGAGACCAACGCCGAGCGCATCGAGCACCTGAAGATGATCCGGGACGTCCAGGACCGCACGGGCGGCTTCCGCGCCTTCATCCCGTACACCTACCAGCCGGAGAACAACAAGCTGAAGGGCCGCACGCAGGCCACGCTCTTCGAGTACCTGCGGATGATCTCCATCGCCCGGCTCTTCCTCGACAACGTCGCCCACATCCAGGGCTCCTGGCTCACCACCGGCAAGGAGGTCGGCCAGCTGTCACTGCACTACGGCGCGGACGACCTCGGCTCGATCATGCTGGAGGAGAACGTCGTCTCCTCGGCCGGCGCCAAGCACCGCTCCAACCGGCTGGAGATCATCGACCTGATCCGCAAGGCGGACCGCGTCCCCGCCCAGCGCGCCACGACGTACGAGCACCTCGTCGTGCACGACGACCCGGCCAACGACCCCGTCGACGAGCGCGTCGTCTCGCACATCTCGTCCACCGCGATCGAGGGCGGCACCGCCCACCCGGAGCTGAAGCTCCTCAACGCCAACTGACGTACCCATGCTGACGATTCATGCCGCGCCCCTGGTCCTCCCGGTGGGCGCGGCGGCCGTCGTGGACGGGGCGGTCGCGGTGGACGGCGAACGGATCGCCGCCCTCGGGCCGTACGAGGACGTCGTCGCCGCGCACCCGACCGCCAGGGTCCGCCGCTGGCCCGGCCTCCTCACCCCCGGACTCCGCCAGGACCGGGCCGCCGAACTGCTCACCCGCTGCTACCACCCCGACCCCCGCGAGGCCGACGAGCTGGGAGAACTCCCGCTGTGGGGCGAGGAGTTCGAGCAGCTCGCGGCGACGATGGACACGACCCGGCGGGCCGGCAGCGTGCGGCGCGGGCTCCAGCGGATGCTGCGCCACGGCACCACGCATCTGGCGGGCCCCCTCGGCGCGGACGACCCGGCGCTGCGCACGGCCGTCGCCCGGTCGGGCCTGGTCGTCCAGGTCGCTGCCCTGCCTGGGGAGCCGCCGCTTGTACGCGAAGGGGTGCCGGACCTGGACCCCTTCGCGGCGGGCGGCGATCTGGCCCGTACGGCCCACGGCCCGCTGACCGTGGGCGGGCGCGCCGACCTCGCGGTCTTCGACGTGCCCGAGGAGGCGGCGCTGTACGGGGGAGGGCCCCGGCCCTGCGTGGCGACCGTGCTCGCGGGGCGGCTCGTGCACCGCGCCCGCTGAGGCCGGTGCGCCGGCGGGTGTCACGGCACCTTCGGGCCGCCCAGGTAGCGTCCCTTCGCGTCGTACGGCCAGGCGTTGGCGACGCAGCCCTTCAGCCCGTCGATCTGCTGCATCATCGCGGGCGCGGGACGCCCCTTCCCCGGGCAGGTCTCATGGCCGCGCCCCAGCCAGTGGCCGACCTCGTGGTTCACGATCAGCGCCCGGTACTCGGAGACCGGCCCGTCGAACTGCGGTGAACCGAGCTGCCAGCGCTTCAGGTTGACCATCACCTTCTCGCCGCCCCGGCAGTTGACCTCGCCGCGCGTGTTCAGGCCGTACGCGCCGCACTCCCGGTCGGTGGTCGCCGGGGTGGCGATCCGGATCACCAGCCCGGCCGATCCGTCCGCGACCTGGCGGAACGAGCGCTCGCCGCCGTGGCTCCAGCCGCGCGGGTCGGCGAGGACGTCGGCGATGTCGGCGGCGGCCCGGTCGGGGTCGACGCCGATGCCGTTCTCCACCTCGACCCGGTAGGCGCTGCCTTTGCCCTTCGACGTGACGCCCGCCCGGGCCACGGTGAACGTGCCGGGCCCCGAGGCGGGGATGTCCTCGGCCCGGGGGAGGTCCTCCTCTTCCTCCGTACCGCCCTCCGAACCGGCCGAAGCGGACAGGGACGGGGTCGGAGTCGACGGGGGAGTGGGCGGAGGGGCGTCCTCCAGCGGCTCCGACGCGTTGTCCGGACCGGCCGGAGCCGTACGGGACGGGGCCGGGGGGGGGGGGGGCGGGCCGCGGCCCCCCCCCCCGGGGGCGGGGGGCGGGGGCGCGGCCCCCCCCCCCCGGGCCGGCCCCGCCACCGCGCGGCCGGGGGGCGTCCACCGGGCCGCCGCCGGACTGCCAGGGTCGGCTGACGACGAGCGCCGCGCCCGCCACGGCCGTGAGCGCCAGCACGGCGAGCGAGAGGGCCCGCCGCCGGTTCCGCTGCCGACGCCGCACCCGCGACCGCACCGCGGACCGGGAACGGGCCCCGGGAGCGTGCCCGGGACGGGCGGAGGACGGCGGACCGCCCCGGGTGCCCCGGGTGTCCCCCGGGATGCGGGGCGGTGGCACGCGCAGCCGGAACGTGTCCTCGTCGCGCACCGGCTCCCCGTGCGCGGGCGGCAGGGTGCCGGTCGTGCGGCGGCGCGTCACGAGGCGGCCCCGCTCCACGCCACCGGGTCCGCGTCGGCGTACGCGATCAGCTCCCGGAACCGCGGGTCCTGGGCGACCCGGACCAGGTCCCCGGCGGTGACGGGTGTGCCGCCCGCCCCGGACGGCGCGGGCGAGACGGACAGCGCCACCGTGCTGCCGCCGGACCGGTGCTGGAGGGAGACCTCCGTGCCCCGCCCCGCGGTGAGCTGCCGGTAGGCCTGCGCGGGCGTGCCGTCGTCCAGGGTGACGGACTCGCAGGTCAGCCCCTTCTGCGGGATGTCGCGGCAGGCGGGTGCCGCGCTCCCCTGATCAGGGCGCACCGACAGGCGGACGGTGTGCACGACGCCGTCACGCCGCGCCCGGTAGCTCCCCGGGTCGTCGCCGGCCGGTACGACGGTCCCGATCGACGCGGGCAGCAGGGCGTCCAGGACCTCGGCCGCCCGCTGCCGGAACTCCGCCAGGCGTCGGGCCTCCTGGGGGCCGAGGCCGGGCGGGGCCGACAGGGTGGGCGCGGGAGGCC
>NZ_JAFEUF010000376.1 GCF_016901035.1 Streptomyces durocortorensis | reverse complement strand
GGTGGTGGTGGCGGGTTTTTGGGGTTGTGTGGTGGGGTTTGTGGTTGCTGGTGTTTTTGTTGTTGTGGTGGACGGGGTGATGTGCTGGGCGTTAGTATTCTTTTGTGTTTTCGGTGTGTTCTGGATTGGGTGGTGGTCTGCCTGGTCCGTCCCGGGTTCTTCGTCGGTTGCGGGGGGTTGGCCGGTATGAAGGGTATTGTTCTGGCGGGGGGGAGCGGGACGCGTCTTTATCCGCTGACTCATACGGTTTCCAAGCATTTGCTTCCTGTTTACAACAAGCCGATGATTTATTATCCGTTGTCGGTTCTGATGCTCGGTGGTATCAGGGATGTTCTGGTGATATCGACTCCGTCGCATGTTGGTATGTTCCGGGGGCTGCTGGGTGACGGGAGCCGGCTCGGTCTTTCTATTGAGTATGCTGAGCAGTCGCAGGCCAATGGTATTGCGGAGGCTTTCGTTATCGGTGAGAAGTTCATCGGTGATGATCCGGTCGCGTTGATTCTGGGTGACAATATTTTTCATGGTCCTGGTCTGTCGGGTCTGTTGAGTGATCAGTGCCGGGATGTTGATGGGTGTGTGCTGTTCGGTTATGCGGTGAAGGACCCGGAGCGTTATGGCGTCGGGGAGGTCGATGGCCGGGGTGAGCTGGTGTCGCTGGTGGAGAAGCCGGCCGATCCGAGGTCGAATCTGGCGATCACCGGGCTTTATCTTTATGACAACGGGGTGGTGGATATCGCGCGGTCGGTCAGGCCGTCCGCACGTGGTGAGCTGGAGATCACGGATGTCAATAAGGAGTATCTCCGGCAGGGCAGGGCCAGGCTGGTCGATCTGGGCCGGGGGTTCGCGTGGCTCGATACCGGTACGCATGATTCGTTGCTCCAGGCCGGGCAGTACATACAGGTCCTGGAGGAGCGTCAGGGTGTGCGGATCGCTTGTCTGGAAGAGATCGCTTTCCGTATGGGGTTCATTGATTCCGCTGCTTGTTACGCGTTGGGCGGGCAGTTGGGTAATTCGGACTACGGTGCCTATCTCATGGCCATCGCGAGTGCGGATCGCTGAGGGGGCGGGATGCGTATCGTTGTGACCGGCGGAGCCGGGTTCATCGGGTCTCACTTCGTCCGGCAGTCCCTGACCGGTGTGTACACCGGTGGTGTCGTGCCCGAGGTGGTGGTGCTGGACAAGCTCACCTATGCCGGGAACCGGGCGAATCTGGCCCGGGTCGCGGATGATCCGCGGCTGGTCTTCGTGCACGGTGATATCGGTGACCGTGCACTGGCGGCGGAGGTGCTCAAGAGGGGTGACCTGGTTGTGCATTTCGCCGCGGAGTCACATGTGGACCGCTCGATCGGCGGGTCCGAGGATTTCATCCGGACGAATGTGCTCGGTACCCAGGTCCTGCTGGAGGTGTCGCTGCGTGCCGGGGTCGGGAAGTTCGTCCATGTCTCGACGGACGAGGTCTACGGCTCGATCGATGAGGGGTCGTGGAGTGAAGACCGGCCGCTGGAGCCGAACTCCCCGTATTCGGCGTCGAAGGCGTCTTCCGATCTTCTGGTACGGGCGTTCCACCGCACGCACGGGCTGCCGGTGTGTATCACCCGGTGTTCCAACAACTACGGGCCGTACCAGAACCCCGAGAAAGTGATTCCGCTTTTTGTGACGCGGTTGCTGGACGGGAGGAAGGTGCCGCTCTACGGGGACGGCGGCCATGTACGGGACTGGCTGCATGTGGATGACCACTGCCGGGCCGTCGCGCTGGTGGCGGAAAAAGGTGAGGCGGGCGGGGTGTACAACATCGGTGGTGGTACCGAGCTGGCGAACCGTGAACTCACGGAGCGGCTGCTGCGTATGACGGGTGCGGATTGGTCCATGGTGGAGCGTGTGGCGGACCGCAAGGGTCACGATCGCCGGTACTCGGTCGATATCACGAAGATTTCCACGGAACTCGGTTACCGCCCGCAGGTCTCTTTTGACGAGGGACTCGCGGAGACCGTCGAATGGTACAAGAAGCGGCGCGACTGGTGGGAGCCGTTGAAGGGGCCCGGGAGGCCGGCTCGGTAGACCGGGGCCGGGCGGCCCTGTGTTCCGGACATTCGTCCTCAGCCGCCAGGTGTTCGGTACGGGGCGGATGGAGGAGGCGGAATGCATCACATCGCCGTGGCGGCACTTCCGTATTTCCGGCCGGCCGGAAATACGGGTGGAATCCCGGCCGGTGGCCGGTGGCCGGTGGTTGGTGGTCGTGAATTAATTCCTGTCTTGTCGGCGGGGTAATTCCTGTCCTGCCGGTCAGGGGGCGGTGTGTTTCCGGGAGCCGGTACCGCGGCGGGGGTGCATTGCTGCCGCGAAGGTTTCTGCACAGCCCGGTGGCGGAACACCTCACCCGCTCGCCTCACCCGCTCATCGCACCCGCTCATCGCACCCGCTCGCCTCACCCGCTCGCCTCACCCGCCCATCGCACCCGCTCGCCTCACCCGCTCGTCGCGCCCGTTCGTCGCGCCCGTTCGTCGCGCCCGTTCGTCGCGCCTGCTCGTCGCGCCTGCTCGTCGCGCCCGTTCGTCGCGCCCGTTCGTCGGATCGGGCACCGTGTCTCCGCCATGCCTGCTGGGGGGTGCGTCGCGTGCTCCGGTGCTGCTGCCTGCGTACGTTCGCCGAGGGGGTTGCTGTGTTCTGGCCGGGGCTGTGGGCCCATTTGGCGCTCCGCGTCACGGGCCGGGTCGGGGGAGGGGTGGGTTCGTGTGGGTGGCTGTTTGTCTGTCTTGCGGTGTGCTGCTGGTCCGGTGGGGTTGTCGGGGCGGTTTCAGTGTCCGGTGGTGGCGGGATCCAGCCATGCGGCGATCTCCTCGGTCACTGCCGGGGCGTGGGTGTTGAGGTAGAAGTGGCCGCCTGGGTAGACGGTCATGTCGAATCGTCCGGTGGTGTGGTCGGCCCATGTGCGTACTTCGTCGGTGGTGGCTTTGGGGTCGGTGTCTCCGGTCAGGGCGTGGAGGGGCGTTGACAGGGGCGGGCCGGGCTCGTAGCGGTAGGTTTCGGCGGCTTTGTAGTCGGCGCGGATCGAGGGCATGACCATGCGCTTGATCTCGTCGTCCTCGAGGAGTTGGGACTGGGTGCCGTCCAGGCGTCTGATTTCTTCGAGGAGGCCGTCGTCGTCGCGCAGGTGGACGCGTTCGTCCCGGTGTGCGCTCGGTGCCCGCCGCCCGGACGCGATGAGTGCGGCGGGCACGATGCCCTGTGCTTCCATGCGCAGAGCGACTTCGAAGGCGACCGAGGCGCCCAGGCTGTGTCCGAACAGTGCCAGTGGTTTGTCCTGCCAGGGGGCGATGACCTCGACGATGCGGTCGGCCAGGTCCCGTACCGTTTCCAGGCACGGTTCGTTCCTGCGGTCCTGCCTGCCGGGGTACTGCACGGCCAGGGTCTCGACGCGCGGAGCGAGACGCTGTGAGACGGGGTAGAAGTAGCTCGCGGAGCCTCCCGCGTGCGGGAGGCAGAGCAGCCGGACGGGTGCCTGGGGTGCGGGATGGAAGCGGCGCACCCACAGGTCGGCCGCGTCGCTGTTCGTCGCCATCGCGTTTGTCGTCCCTTCACACCGGGGGGGGTCCGCCCCCGGGGGGGGGGCGGCCCCTTCGAGGTGCGCCGCCTGCGCCGCCGCCGGCGCGCGGCCATACACAGGCCCAGGCCCAGACGATCGCAGCGCCACCGGCCGCCGACAACCCCTAACGATCGCGGACGACCACCCGCCCCCCCGCCCGGGTTACGGTCCGCCCGGGTTGCCGTCGGCCCCGGGTTGTCGTCGGCCCCGGGTTGCGGTCGGCCCGGGTTGCGGTTGGGCGGGCCAGGTGCGGTGCGGGGGGCATGGGCGCATCGTGAGCGGTCGCCGGGCGGGTCGTCAGCGGCGGGACCGCCGGGTGCCGTCCGGGCCGCAGACATCCGGCTGTGTGGCGGGGCTCTCTTCGCCCCGCTCCTGCGGGCCCCCCCCCCGGCAGGGGGCGGAGCCGGCCGGTGGCCTCCCGCCCGCCCGCGCCGTGGTGGGGGTGGTTGCCGGTGCCGCGGACGGTTCGCCGGTACCTGTCGTCGAACTGCCGCCTGCCGGTGGGCGCCTGGCACCCAAGGCCGCCCGGCTCCCGGTGGGTTCCCGGCTCCCGGTGGGCTCCGGGCTCCCGGTGGGCTCCTGGCACCCCAAGGCCGCCCGGCTCCCGGTGGGTTCCCGGCTCCCGGTGGGCTCCTGGCACTCCGTGGGTTCCCGGCTCCCGGTGGGTTCCTGGCTCCCGTTCGAGCGGGGGCAGGCCCCCGGCCCCCCGGTGCCGGCGGAAGGGTCAGGTGGCTTCTTCTCCCGGGTGCTCCGGCCGTGTTCGGGCGGGGTGGGTTCTGCCCGTGCCCGTGCCCGTGCCTGTGCCCGTGCCCGTGCTCGTGCTCGTGCCTGTGCCTGTGCCCGTGCTTGTGCTCGTGCTTGTGCTTGTGCCGTGCGGGCACGGTGCTCCGTGTCCGTGCGGTGGTGTGCCTGTGGGGTGCGCTTGCGCGAGGTGTGCGCTGCCCGGCTGTTCTTGAGGGGCGGCGGCGGTTCGGTGTCAGGTTCTAGGGGGG
>NZ_JAFEUF010000375.1 GCF_016901035.1 Streptomyces durocortorensis | reverse complement strand
CGCTCGCACTGCCCGCCTGACCGCCCGCCGTCTCCGTACGCCCCCCACCGGGACCGCCCGGGCCGGCCGCTCCGGAAGCGTCCGCCCCGGAGGACGGCGAGGGGTCGCCGCCGCCGGACGGAGACGCACCACCGTCTCCACCCCGCCCACGGCCCCCGGCCCCGCTCTCGTCGAGGGGGGTGAGCGTCACCTCGCCCGAGGGTGCTCGGTCCCCCTCCGGGGGGTTCTTCGATCTTCCGTCGGCCGCGCCCACGGCCGTGTAACCGTCGCCCGGCCCGCTGCCGCAGCCGGACAGCAGACCGGCGCCCAGGCACAGCGCGGCCGCCGAGGCGGCGATGGCGGTGCCTCGGCGGCCGGTGGAGCCGTATGTCTGACGTCGCATCGCGTCAGTGTGTCTGACGCCCCGTCACATAAGAACCCTCGTGAACCACTTTTCCGACTCTCCGGCTTCCGGTTCCCCGGCTTCCGGTTCCCCGGCTCAGTCGGCGATGAGCCCTTCCCTGAGCTGCGCGAGGGTGCGGGTCAGCAGCCGGGAGACGTGCATCTGGGAGATGCCGACCTCCTCGCCGATCTGCGACTGCGTCATGTTCGCGAAGAAGCGGAGCATGATGATCTGGCGCTCGCGCGGGGCGAGTTTGGCCAGCAGCGGCTTGAGCGACTCGCGGTACTCGACGCCCTCCAGCGCCGTGTCCTCGTACCCGAGGCGGTCGGCGAGCGAGCCCTCGCCGCCGTCGTCCTCGGGGGAGGGGGAGTCCAGCGAGGAGGCGGTGTAGGCGTTGCCGACGGCGAGGCCGTCGACCACGTCCTCCTCGGAGACCCCGAGCGCGCGGGCCAGCTCCGGGACGGTCGGCGAGCGGTCGAGCTTCTGCGCGAGCTCGTCGCTGGTCTTGGTCAGGGCGAGCCGCAGCTCCTGGAGGCGGCGGGGAACCCGCACGGACCAGGAGGTGTCGCGGAAGAAGCGTTTGATCTCGCCGACGACGGTGGGCATCGCGAACGTCGGGAACTCGACGCCGCGTTCGCAGTCGAACCGGTCGATCGCCTTGATCAGGCCGATCGTGCCGACCTGGACGATGTCCTCCATCGGTTCGTTGCGGCTGCGGAACCGCGCCGCGGCGTACCGCACCAGCGGGAGGTTCAGTTCGATCAGTGTGTCCCGCACATAGGTCCGCTCCGGACTGTCCGTTCCCTCGGGGCCCGAGGCGGGGCCGAGCGCGGCGAGCCGCAGGAACAGGGAGCGGGACAGCGTGCGGGTGTCGATGGCTTCCGGCGAGCTGGTGAGCACGGCGGGTGCCGGCACGCTCTTCGTGAGCGTGAGCACCTTCGAGCTGCCCTGTTCTTCGGACATGCCACCCCCTTGAGGTCGCGGACGGTCGCGGTGGCCGCGACCATCGGAGGAACGCAGCCTCCACCTGAATACCGGAGGTGGGGCTGCGGCAAACGCGCTTCGAGCAGAATGTCACATGTCGGCAACACGCTGTAGTGACATGTCGACAAGTAAGCGCCGAATATGCCCTGGAAGCAGGGGGTGTAGGCCTTTTATGCCGCCAGAACTGCTCTGTTGACGGTCTACCCGTTCCGGTTACGCCTCGATCCTGTTTGCGGATCTCAGTCGGGCGAAACTTCTGGCGAGGAGCCTTGACACATGCATCTGGGAGACGCCCAGCTCGGCGCTGATCTGAGACTGGGTCAAGTTGCTGTAGTAGCGCAGGAGAAGGATGCGCTGTTCGCGTTCGGGAAGCTGGACGAGGAGATGCCGTACGAGGTCGCGGTGCTCGACGCCGGCGAGGGCGGGGTCCTCGTAACCGAGCCGGTCGAGGAGCCCTGGCAGCCCGTCACCTTCCTGGGCGGCCTCCAGGGAGGTCGCGTGGTACGAGCGTCCCGCTTCGATGCAGGCCAGTACCTCGTCCTCGGAGATCTTCAGCCGCTCGGCGATCTCGCCGGTGGTGGGGGACCGTCCGTGGGCGGTCGTCAGGTCCTCGGTGGCGCCGGTGACCTGGACCCAGAGCTCGTGGAGCCGGCGGGGGACGTGGACGGTGCGCACGTTGTCGCGAAAGTAACGTTTGATCTCGCCGACGACGGTGGGCATCGCGAAGGTGGGGAACTGGACGCCGCGTTCCGGATCGAACCGGTCGATGGCGTTGATCAGACCGATGGTGCCGACCTGGACGACGTCCTCCATCGGCTCGTTACGGCTGCGGAAGCGCGCGGCGGCGTACCGGACGAGGGGGAGGTTCGCCTCGATGAGGGCGGCCCGGACCCGGCGGTGTTCCGAAGTGCCCGGCTCCAGGTTCTTGAGCTGGCCGAAGAGGACCTGCGTGAGCGCCCTGGTGTCGGCGCCGCGGGCCCGGGCGGGCCTGGCGGAGGGGTCCGGGGTCTCGGTCTGGATGTCGTCCTCGGCCGGGACGGTCTGGACGGCTTGGACGGCCTGGGGAGGCACTTGAGGCGCTGTACTGGCCGGCACGGTGACGCCACCCCTCTGCGGTCAACTACGGTCAACTCATCCGTCAAAAGCGGTCATAGCATCACAAGACATGTCCACTGTGTGCAAGCACCGCATACTGCCGTGTTGAGGTCATAAGGGTTTAAACAGAACAAAAGAAACCCCCCGCCCTGTACGGCGAGGGGTCGATGCGACCGGGGCGGACCGGCGGCGCGGAGACGTCAGAAGGGATAGTCGGCGATCACCCAAGTGGCGAATTCCCGCCACTGCCCGGCGGCGGCCTGGTGGGCCGGGTGCTCGATGTACCGCTTGAGCGCGTCCTCGTCGGCGACGGCGGAGTTGATGGCGTAGTCGTACGCGATCGGCCGGTCGGTGATGTTCCAGGCGCACTCCCAGAACTCCAGCTCCGGAACCTGCCCCGCCAGCTCCCGGAAGGCCCGGTCCCCGGCGACGACCCGCGGATCGTCCCGCTCGACGCCGTCGTTCAGCTTGAAGAGGACCAGGTGGCGGATCATCGTACGTCTCCTACTTCACCAGTTCTGACATGAAGTCACCGACGCTCTGCGCGGCGGTGGAAATGCCCTCGAACCCTACCTGGACCAGTTCGGCGGCCCGCTGCGGAGACATGATGATCGTGTACAGCACGAAGACCACCAGCATGTAGATGATGATCGTCTTTGCCTTGGCCACAACCATGCCTCCCCGTCGACCCCATGTGTGATCGGGCGATTGTATCCGCACGAATGGCCGTATCCGATGGCCGTTTTTGATCACTGATGCGCCTTTTAAGGACCTACGACCCCGCCATCAAGGCCTTTCGCCGAACCCCACGAGCCTCGCCGCCCGGCACGATGGATACCGAGCCGGACGGGACCAGGCAGGACCCGGAAGGCCGGAACAGGGCCTCTCTGTGGGGTCGGCCGCCGCGCGATTTCCCCCCTGACCGCGACGGACGACCAGCAGGCCCTGTTCTCACCGGGGGAAGCGGCTTGTCCCCCCGATGCCGCTTCCCCCGACCTGACTGCTGGGCCGGAGCGCCCGGTCGCCGTGCTTCCTCTGCACCGGCGACCGGGCGCTCTGCTGTCCGCGGCGTGGCAGCCGATGTGCTGTCCGCAGCGGGCCGCCGATCAGGAAGCCGGACCCGGCGGCGGCCCCACGATCTCCCGCAGCGCCGCGAGGTGCCCCCGATAGGCGTCCCGGCCCGCCCGGGTCAGGCGAAGCCATACGCGCTGCCGGGTCTCGCGGACGGCCTTGCGCTGCTCGACGTAACCGGCGTCCATGAGCACGGTGGCGTGCTTGCTGAGCACGGACGCGGAGAGCCCGAGCTGCTTCTGTACGAGCCCGAACTCCGCCTCGCCCGCAGCGTCCAGCAGGGCGCAGATGCGCAGGCGGTTCGGGGCGTGGACGGTGGCGTCGAACCCCGCGGGCATGTCGTGGGCGTCGGCGCTCACGCGGACGCCCGGTGCAGTCGTACGAAGGCGAGGTGGAACCCGACGGACGCGGCGGCCCCGATCACCGAGGCCGCGATCAGCCACCCCGGCCACCCGGTCGCGCGGAACGCGAACGCCGAGCCCACGAGGATCGAGGGCAGCCCGACCGCGAGTGGCAAGGTCGCCCGCTTCGGCAGCACGTCCAGCCGAAGGGCCACCCCGGTCTTGTCGCGCCATGCCTTGCCGGCGACGGCGAGCAGCGCCACGTACACGGCGGTGATCGCCACCATGATCCCCATCCAGGTGGAGCGGGTCAGTAGCCAGTCCTCGTCGGCCATGACGCCTCCGTAGACGATCGGGAGCGCGGCGATGTAGAGCGTGAGCGTGGCGAAGAACCAGTTCGGCCAAGGCGTCGCCGAGAGCGCTGCGGCGGAGGCCTGGATGTGCTCGGCCTCGGCCAGTGCGGAATGGGCCTGCGCGGGTGTCGGCCGTCCCCCGTTAGTTTCCATGACGGAAAGAGTAGCGGAGAGTTTCCGATACGGAAAGAAAAGGGTTTCCGGAGAGGAAAGTGGAAGCCGGGTCGAGCCCTCAGACGGGTTTGAGGAGGTCGCGGAGGTTGGCCATGTGGGCTTTGACGGCGGTGATCTCGGTGGGGTCGGGTGGGGTGTCGCCGGAGGTGGTGTGGGCTTGGTGGCAGGGGCGGCAGAGTCC
>NZ_JAFEUF010000374.1 GCF_016901035.1 Streptomyces durocortorensis | reverse complement strand
GGGCGGTTCTGCGGCCGGGGGAGACCGGGCGGCGGATCGTCGACCAGTGGGGGCGCGACACCCGCGGCGCGGGCGAGAAGTGGGCGCGGGGCGACTACATCGGCGCGGCCTGGGACGGGAACAAGGCGGTCGGCGGTGCCGGCGCCGGGCTGGCGTTACCCGGTTCCGGGGCACGGGTCGAAGCCGAGGTGCGGGACGCCGAGCGTGCGCACCTCAGCGAGCGGATCCCGCAGAACGCCACGCCCGCCGGGCGCAAGGCCTGGTGGGACGGGCTCTCGCCGGAGGAGCGGGAGCGGTACATCGAGCTCGTCCCGGAGCGGATCGGCAACCTCGACGGCATCCCCGTCCTCGCCCGGGACGCCGCCAACCGCCGCAACCTCCCGGCGCTCGTCGACAAGCTGGAGGGCGTCGACACCGACAAGGCCCGCGACCAGTTGGCCGGCCTGCGCGAGATCGAACGGCAGTTGAACGAGAACGGGAAACCGCCCATGTATCTCATCGGGGTCGGGGACGAGGGGAATGGGCGGGCCATTGTCTCCTTCGGCAATCCTGATGCCTCGCAGCACGTGTCCGCCTATGTGCCGGGGCTCAACACCTCCCTCGACGAGGAGTTCGCCAAGAACGACCTCGGGCGGGCCCGGGACACCGCGATCGGGGCGCAGGGGTACGACGACTCCGCGGCGTCCATCGTCTGGCTCGGGTATGACGCGCCGCAGCTGCCGGACCAGGACGGGGCGGCGGGCTACTTCGCCGTCATGGGGACCGGACGGGCCGAGAAGGGCGGGGCGGCCTACCGCGACTTCATGGAAGGGATCTCCGTGACCAACCAGAACAAGGACCCGCATCTCACGGCCATCGGGCACTCCTACGGCTCCCGGACCGTGGGCGCGGCTGCGGCCCGCCCCGGGGGGATTCCCGGGGTCGACGACATCATCCTGGTCGGCAGCCCGGGGGTCGGCGTCGACCATGCCGTGGACCTCGGCGTGGGCACCGAGCACGTGTTCGTGGGGGCCGCCGCCAACGATCCGGTGACCAAGCTGCCCTCGAAGACCCAGGTCGTGGTGGGCGGGCTCGGGCTGGCCCTGGGTGGGCCCGGCGGGGCGTACGTCGCCGGCGATCTGGCCGATCCTGGTGACGACGACCTGTGGTTCGGGAAGGATCCCGCGAGCACGGCGTTCGGGGCCCGGCGATTCCCGGTGGCCGACGGGCCGCCCCTTGTCAGCGGGAGCGGCATCAGTCTGGACTCGCACTCGAACTACTTCAGCCCGGAACGCGACGCCGTGTCCGCGGACAGCATCGCCCTGATCGTGTCGGGCAACGCCGACCGGCTCAAGATGGAGGAACCGAAGTGAGGCGAGCGAAGCGGGCCCGGGCCCTGTCCCCCGTCGCGGTGGTCCTGGTCCTGGCCCTCGGGGTTCCGTTGGCCGCATGCGGGAGCGGGAACGGCTCGCGGGGGGACAACGTGAGCGCCGGGGACGACGTGAGCGCCGGGCAGGAGAGCGGGAGGACGAAGGAGAGCGGGAGGGCGATGGATATGCAGGAGGCTGCCGAGCAGTCCGACGCCATGCTGGACGCCGTCCTCAAGGGCATTGACCCCGATGTGCAGTGGGCCCACGGGCCCACCACCACCCGGGCCTGCGGGGTGACCCGCCGGCGGGCCGTCATGACCGTCGTCTCCGCCGAGCGCCGGCAGACCTTCCTGGACCGTGCGGAGACGTTCTGGCGGAAGAACGGCTACCGCATCAAGGCCGTCAACAAGGACGAGAAGTTCCCGGCCGTCTACGCGGTCACCAGGAGCGGCTTCGGTGTCAGCCTCTCCTTCCGGGGGAAGGGGCAGGCCTTCCTGGAGGCAGACAGCCCCTGCGTGGAGGAGTCGAAGGTCGCCGCCCCGACCGCCGAGCCCAACGGTCCCGCGTACAAGGACGTCTATCCGCTGCCCCGGCCTCATGTGCGTTCCGACTTCTGGTCGGGGGAGGGCGAGGGTGGCTGAGGACGCGTCAGCTCCGTTACGGGTGAGCCGTCGACGCCCCCGTGTGCTTCGGGTGCGCCGGTGGTGTGCCGCGGATGACTCGTACACACCGTCGAAAACACCTCTGAAGCGCGCCCCGATGGGGGATGGTTGAGCGGTGCGGAAATTCTGGGTGTTCGGTGGCATCGGCGTCGGCATGGTCATGTGCTTCCTGGCGCTGCTCGTCGTCGGTACGTACTCCGCCGCCGCCGGGCTCGCCGGGTCGGGGGGCGGCGGTGCCGTCGCGCTGGCCAAGGGGGCGGTTCCGGCGCGGTTCCAGCCGTTGGTGCAGAAGTGGGGCAACCTCTGCCCCGCCATCAACCCGGCCTTGCTGGCCGCGCAGTTGTACCAGGAGAGCGGCTGGAACCCGAGTGCGCAGAGCCACGCCGCCGCGCAGGGCATCGCCCAGTTCATCCCCGGCACCTGGGCCACGCACGGGATCGACGGCAACGGCGACGGCAAGCGGGACGTGTGGGATCCCGCCGACGCGATCCCCTCGGCCGCTTCGTACGACTGCGAGCTCGCCGGGTACGTGAAGAAGGTGCCGGGCGACCCCACGAGCAACATGCTCGCCGCCTACAACGCCGGCGCCTACGCGGTGATCAAGTACGGCGGCGTGCCTCCTTACAAGGAGACACAGAACTACGTCAAGATCATCCGTTCGCTGGAGAAGAGCTTCGCCCGGCCCGTGGGCCGGGTCGCGCCCTCCCGGCAGGCCGCCGGGGCAATCTACTTCGCCCAGAAGAAGCTCGGCACGCCGTATCTGTGGGGCGGCAACGGCACGCCCGAGCAGCAGGGGCGGTTCGACTGTTCCGGGCTGACCCAGGCCGCGTACCGGACTGTCGGGATCGAGCTGCCGCGCGTCGCCAACGACCAGTACAACGCGGGGCCGCATCCCTCGCGGGACGAGCTGCTCCCGGGGGATCTGGTGTTCTTCTCCGACGACCTCACCAACTCGCGCGCGATCCGGCACGTCGGGTTGTACGTCGGCGGCGGCTATATGATCAATGCGCCGTTCACCGGAGCGGTCATCCGGTTCGACAAGATCGATACGCCGGACTACTTCGGTGCGACCCGGGTCACCAAGGACGGCGCCGCCGCCCTTCCGACCGATCTGCCCACGGGGTGACGGAAGTCTCGCGGGCTTCCGGAGTGGCGAAGGGCGCTGACGGGCAGTCGGCCGTGGCCGGAACTCTCCGTGAAGCCTGGGCCCTGAGCTGCGACGACGAGTCACTCTTCGATAACGTCATGGTGATCATTCGGTGGAGAGCGGAACGCACGCGACGCCCGGGCCGTTCCCTGGACGGGGGACGGGAACGGCATACCCACTGACCATGCGTCGCAGGGATGGTGGTGCAGCACTTCGGTGCGGCACCGATGCAGTGCACCGACGTAGTGCAGAGATGCAGTGCGGCGATGCGGTCAGTGCGGTAACGGATCGCACCGGACACGGGGGTTCGACCACGGCGGCGGGCAAGGACGCGCGTCGCAGCAGAGAAGCAGACAAGGCAAGGGGCCGCAGCAGATGGCTGGACTCGAACTCGACGGGTCGAACCCGGACGTCAGTCTGCTCTACGACATCAACGGCCTCGCGAAGGCCGCTCCGACCTGGTTCGACCGGGTCATGGAGTTCGTCGGCGAGTACGGGATCATGTTCGGCCTCGTTCTGGTGGGCCTGTGGTGCTGGTGGAGCATGCGAGGACGCGGGACGGCCGAGGACTCGGTGACGGCTGCCGCCGCCATCGTCTGGGCGCCGCTCGCCGCCGCCATCGCGATCCTCATCAACATCCCGATCCGCGGCTTCGTCGAACGGCCACGTCCGTTCAACGACCATGACGGCCTTGAGGTCCTCATCCACGGCAAGACGGACTTCTCGTTCGTCAGCGACCACTCCACCCTGGCGATGGGCATCGCCGTCGGCATCTTCGTGGCGAACCGGAAGTTCGGCTTCGTCGCGATCGGCCTCGCGCTCTTCGCCGGTTTCAGCCGGATCTACATGGGCGTCCACTACCCGACCGACGTGATCGGCGGCTTCGCCCTCGGTACGGCCGTCACGCTGCTGCTGGCCCCGCTCGCCATGGCGCTGCTGACCCCGCTGATGGCGGCGGTCGCCCGTTCGCCGCGCGTCGGCTGGTTCGTCCGGTCGAAGAGCGCGGCCGTCGCGTACGCGGACGAGCGCGGCGAGGCGGTCGGCATCCCCGAGCCGCGGCCGGGGTCCGGACGGGGCGACCTGGGGGAGAAGGACCTGGCCGCCTGACGGTCCCCGGTCTTTCTCTTCCTTCCCTCCCTTCCCCCCTTTCTGTTCCCTCTCCTCGCTCCCCCAGGTGCTCGTGGCGCCTGGGGGTTCGTGCTGTACGGGTTCGGGTGCGGCGCGGCCGTCCGGCCGTCCGGTCGGTCGTGCGGCGGATCAGGGAGTGGCGAGGTGTTCCGCGGCGTCGGTACGGGCCCGGTCACGGGACCTGCGCGCCGGTCCGGCCCAGCCGCAGGTGCAGCGGGCCAGACAGAACGAGCCACGTTCGATCGTCGTCGCGTTGTGCCCGGCTGCCGGTGGGCCGGGAGGGGGAGCCTGCGGCGTCGGTTCCGAGAGGGCGGGAAG
>NZ_JAFEUF010000373.1 GCF_016901035.1 Streptomyces durocortorensis | reverse complement strand
CTCAGGGCCGTAGCGGCCCGCCCCCCGCACGGTGCCGCTGCCGGTGTCCGGCCGGACCGCTACGGCCCTGAGGGCCCAGGCCGAACGGCTGCGTACCTTCCTGGACGACGGGACGGGGGACGGCGCCGAACTCGTCGACCTCGCCCACTCTCTCGGCGCGACCCGCCAGTCCCACGAGCACCGTGGCGTCGTCCTCGCCACCGACCTGGTGAACGCCCGGGCCGGCCTGCGGACCGTCGAAGAGGCCCGCACCGGACCCGACGTGCTCACCGGCGCCGTACGACCCGGCCTGACCGCCTTCCTGTTCACCGGACAGGGCGCGCAGCACGCGGGCATGGCGCGTGACCTGTACGACACCTTCCCCGTGTTCGCCGAGACCTTCGACACGGTGTGCCAGAAGGTCGGCGGTGAGCGGCCGCTGAAGGAGATCGTCTTCGAGGACGGCGCGGCGCTGGACCGCACCGCCCACACCCAGCCGGCACTGTTCGCCGTCGAGGTCGCCCTCTTCCGCCTGACCGAGTCATGGGGCCTGCGCCCCGACGTACTGGCGGGCCACTCGATCGGCGAGCTCGCCGCCGCCCACGTCGCGGGCATCCTGTCGCTGGACGACGCCTGCCGCCTGGTCGCGGCCCGCGGCCGGCTGATGGAGGACCTGCCCGAGGGCGGCGCGATGCTGGCCGTCGAGGCGGCCGAGGGCGAGATCGAGCTGCCCGACGGTGTGGACCTCGCGGCGGTCAACGGGCCCTCGTCCCTGACGGTCTCGGGCGACACCGGCGCGATCGACGCGCTGGAGGAACGACTGCGCGGCCAGGGCCGCAAGGTCAAGCGGCTCGCGGTCTCGCACGCCTTCCACTCGTACCTGATGGAACCCATGCTCGACGAGTTCGCAGCGACCGCCCGCGACCTCACCTACCACCCGCCGACGACCCCGATGGTCTCCACCGTCGGCCTCGACGGTGACCCGACGACCTGGGAGTACTGGGTCAGCCAGGTCCGCTCGGCCGTCCGGTTCGCCGACGCCGTCGAGGAACTGGGGCGCCAAGGCGTCACCCGGTACGTCGAGGTGGGGCCCGACGGGGTGCTCAGCGCCCTTGTCGGCGCCAAGGACGACACCGCCCTCGCCGTCCCGCTGCAGCGCAACGGCCGCGACCAGACGGACGACCTGCTGCGCGCCGTGGCGCGCCTGCACGTCGCGGGGCTCGATCCCGACTGGGCGGCCGTCCTGGAACCCTGGAACCCCCGCCGGGTGGACCTGCCCACCTACGCCTTCCAACGACAGCGCTATTGGCCCTCCCTCGGCAGCCCGTCCGACCTCAGGACGGCCGGCCTGAGCGGCGCCGGGCACCCGCTGCTGGGCGCGCTCGTCTCCGTGGCCGGTGACGGAGGCCTCGTGCTCACCGGCCGGCTGTCCCGCACCACCCACCCCTGGCTCAACGACCACCGTGTACACGGTGCGGTCATCGTCCCGGGCACCGCCCTCGTCGACCTCGCCCTGCACGCGGGCAGCCAGGTCGGCTGCGCCGTCGTGGACGAGCTGACCCTGGACACCCCGGTGGAACTGCCCGAGCTGGGCGGTGTCCGGATCCAGGCGGAGGTGGGCACGCCGCTCGCGGACGGCTCCCGGGAGATCGCCCTCTACACCCGGCCCGACGAGGCCGACGGAGCCGAGGGCACGGACGGCGGCTGGGTCCGGCACGCGACCGGCATCCTGGCCCCCGCACGCCCGACGGCGGGCGAACCTCTGGCCCCGTGGCCGCCGCAGGACGCCCAGCCGGTGGCACTGGACGACTTCTACGCCGCCGTGGCAGCCGCCGGCCTCGACTACGGGCCGCTCTTCCAGGGCCTGCGCGGCGCCTGGCGCGCCGCCGACGGTGCGGTGTACGCCGACGTGGCGCTGCCCGCCGTGGCCGACGACGCGGACTCCCCGGACGCCGAGGGCTTCGGCCTGCACCCCGCCCTCTTCGACGCCGCTCTGCACTGCGCGGCCCTGAGCGGCCCCGCGCAGAACGATCCGGCCGTACGCGTGCCGTTCAGCTGGTCCGGTGTCACCCTGCACACCAAGGGCGCCACCGCCCTGCGCGTGCGCCTGACCCCGACGAGCACGGACGCCGTCTCGCTCGCGTTCGCCGACCCGACGGGAGCGCCGGTCGCCTCCGTGGAGTCCCTGGTACTGCGACCGGCGGCGCCCGTCGACGGCCGGATCCCTCCCGGCACGCTCTTCCGTGTCGAGTGGGCCGCCCTGCCCGCGTCCGGGCCGTCCACCCCGTGGACGGTCGTTGCCGACGCGAGGGCACTGGCGGCCTCGGCCGAGCTCCCCGCCCTGGTGGCCGTCCACGTCGGCCCCGACCCCGAGGACCCCGACGGCCCGGTCACCCTCGACGGGCCCGCCTCGGTCCGCCGCGCCGCCCACCGTGCCCTGGAGCTCGTGCGGACCTGGCTCGCCGACGAGCGCTTCGCCGCCTCCCGCCTCGTCCTGCTCACCCGAGGCGCCGTGCCCGCCGGGGACACCCCGGTCGACCCGGCCGCCGCCGCCGTGTGGGGACTGGTGCGCAGCGCGCAGACCGAGCACCCGGGCCGATTCGTCCTGCTCGACCTGGACCCGTCCGACGGCGGCACACCGGTCACCGGCCTGGCGGACACCGATGAGCCGCAACTCGCCCTGCGGGAGGACCGGCTGTACGCGCCCCGCCTCGCCCGCGCCATCGTTCCCCCGGCGGCGTCCGACCCGGCACAGGCGCACGGCACCGTACTGGTCACCGGCGGCACCGGCGTCCTCGGCGGACGCGTCGCCCAGCACCTGGTCGCCGAACACGGCGTCCGCGACCTGCTGCTGGTGAGCCGGCGCGGCCCCGAAGCGCCCGGGGCGGACGAACTGATCGCCGAGCTGGCCTCCCTGGGGGCCCGCGCCCGTGCCCTCGCCTGCGATGTGGCCGACCGCGAGGCGCTGGCAGAGCTGCTCGCCGGCATACCCGCCGACCGGCCGCTGACCGGTGTCGTGCACGCCGCCGGGATCGTGGACGACGGAGTGGTCACCTCCCTGACCCCCGACCGGCTCGACGCGGTCCTGGACGCCAAGGCGGTCTCCGCGCTGCACCTGGACGACCTGGTCGGCGACGTCTCCCTGTTCGTGCTGTTCTCCTCCGTCTCGGCGACCTTCGGCTCAGCGGGCCAGGCCGGCTACGCGGCGGCGAACGCGGTCCTGGACGCCGTCGCCCGCCGCCGGGCGGGCGCCGTCTCCATCGGCTGGGGCCTGTGGGCGGAGGCCTCCGGCATCTCCGCCGGGCTGGACGAGACGGGACGGGCCAGGATCCGGCGGGTGGGCTCCGCCCTCGCCACCGCCGAGGCACTCGCCGTCCTGGACGCCGCCCGGACGGGACACACCCCGCACCTGGTCGCCCTCCGGCTGAACCTCACCGAGCTGAGAGAGGCCGCGGACCGCGACCCCGCCGCGGTGGCGCCCCTGCTGCGGGGCCTGGTCACCCGCCGCGCCCTGCCCGAGGCGGCGCGTGCCGCACACGGTGCCTCCTCCCCGCTGGGCGAGCGCCTCGCCGGCCTCGGCGAGGCCGAACGCGTCGACCTGCTCACCGAGTTGGTACGGTCCGAGGCCGCCGGCGTGCTCGGGCACACCGGCGCGGAACCGATCGAGGACCACAAGCCGTTCAAGGACCTGGGCTTCGACTCGCTGACCGCCGTGGAACTGCGCAACCGGCTCGGCGCCGTGACGGGCCTACGGCTGCCCGCGGCCCTCGTCTTCGACCACCCCTCCCCGCAAGCCCTGGTTGCCCACCTGCTGTCCCACCTGACCGGTGCGGACACCGCGGCGCCCGTGCGGGCCACCCGCACCGCCGGCAGCGACGAGCCCATCGCCATCGTCGCGATGAGCTGCCGCTACCCCGGCGAGGTCAACAGCCCCGAGGACCTGTGGAACCTGGTCGCCACGGGCTCCGACGCCATCGGCCCGTTCCCGGACAACCGAGGCTGGGACACCACGGCCCTCTACGACCCCGACCCCGACGCGGCGGGCAAGTCCTACGTCCTCCAGGGCGGCTTCGTCCACGACGCGGACCGCTTCGACCCCGTGCCCTTCGGCATCTCGCCCCGCGAGGCGCTCGCGATGGACCCCCAGCAGCGACTGATGCTCGAAGCCTCCTGGGAAGTCTTCGAACGGGCCGGAATCGACCCGAGCTCCCTGCGCGGCAGCTCCACCGGTGTGTTCGCCGGACTCATGTACCACGACTACGGCGCCACCATGACCGTGCTGCCGGAAGGGGTCGAGGGCTACCTCGGCACCGGCACCTCGGGCAGCGTCCTGGCCGGCCGGGTGTCCTACACCTTCGGACTCGAGGGCCCGGCCATGACCGTGGACACCGCCTGCTCCTCGTCCCTGGTCACGCTGCACCTGGCCTGCCAGGCACTGCGCAACGGCGAGTGCGACATGGCCCTGGCCGGCGGCGTCACGGTGCTCTCCACCCCCGCCGTCTTCATCGACTTCAGCAGGCAGCGCGGCCTGGCGTCCGACGGCCGCTGCCGCTCCTTCTCCGCCGATGCGGACGGTACCGGCTGGTCCGAGGGGGTGGGGGTGCTGCTGGTGGAGCGGCTCTCCGACGCC
>NZ_JAFEUF010000372.1 GCF_016901035.1 Streptomyces durocortorensis | reverse complement strand
GGTGGGGGGAGCCTCGTGCATGGGGTGCGGTTCACTCTCGGATGATTTATCGGGAACCTACAGTCTGGGGCCGTGGTCCCTCTCCCGCCAAAACGGACCCCACCCGCTCGACCTCAGTGACGAGCGTCACGCGGGAACGTGATTGCGCAGCAGGCTTTGTGAGAATCCCACCAACCCGTCAACCGCCGCTTTGTTGGCGGCTGATGGTGATCGAGCGTTCACTCGTGGGCTAACGTCGGCGGAGCCCGACCCCACCCCGACCGCCGGGGGCCGCCCGGCCCACCTGCCCTCACCCGCGGAGTCCCGATGAGCACTGCTGCCGCCCCCGTCCGCTCCGGAGCGGTCCTCGCCGACCTGCTGCCCGCAGCCCGGCACCGCTACGCCGTGGACGCGGCCCTCGTCCTCGGCGGCGCGGCCCTGACCGGCATCGCGGCCCAGATCGCCGTCCCGGTCCCCGGCTCCCCGGTCCCGGTCACCGGCCAGACCTTCGCCGCGCTCCTCATCGGCACCGCGCTGGGCGCCCGCCGGGGCTTCCTCTCCCTCGCGCTGTACGCCCTCGTCGGCATGGCCGGTATGCCGTGGTTCGCCGAGGCCAGCTCGGGCTGGAGCATGCCGTCCCTCGGCTATGTCTTCGGCATGCTCCTGGCCGCCACCGTCGTCGGCGCCCTCGCCCGGCGCGGCGGCGACCGCTCGGTGCTGCGCACGGCGGGCACGATGGTCCTCGGCTCCGCGATCATCTACGCCATCGGCGTGCCCTACCTCGCGCTGTCCACCGGGATGTCGCTGACCGCCGCCGTCGCGGCCGGCCTCACCCCGTTCCTGATCGGCGACGCCCTCAAGGCGGCGCTGGCCATGGGCCTCCTGCCGACCACCTGGAAGCTGCTCGGCCGCCGCGGCTGACCCGCCCGTGAGGGCTCAGCCCTCGTAAGGCCCCCCGAAGAGGCCCGCCGGATCGTACTGGGAGACCAGACCGGCGAGCCTCTTCGCCGTTTCCGGCTCATGGAAACCGGCGGTACGGTCCCCGCCGCCGAAGCAGAAGTTGGCCGCGCGCCCCTGGACGAGCGGCCCCAGCACCCCGGACACCTCCCCGTACAGCGCGCGCACCGCCGGCACGTCCGTACCGTCCAGCGGCGACAGCAGCCGCAGCAGGAAGCCCGCGTCCCGGTAGGGCACCGCGCTCGCCGGCTCCGACTGCCCGGCCATAGCTCCACCCAGATGATTGAGCTGCACCACGTTCATCATCGGCGCCCCGGGCCCGGTCAGCTCCAGCACCCGGGCGGCCCTCCCGGCATCCAGCTCCCGGAGCATCAGCCCCTCCCCGTAGTACGCGTGCGGGAACGGCGGGTCGTTGTGGATCGTCGGGCTCTCGGCGTACGGCATCTCCCGGAACGTGTCCTCCAGTGCGGGCCCGATCGCCCGCAGCGGGGCCACCAGCCGCTCGCCCTCGGCCGCGTCCCCCGTGAACGCGACCCGCACCGAGACCACGTACCGCCCGCGCACCTCCTCGGGCACCTGCGGCAGGTCCGGGTAGGGGAGCGCGGACAGGGACGACGTCAGGGTCTCCGGCACGGTCCGGGTCCACTCCAGATAGCGGGCCGTCACCTCCGCTGCCCGTTTCCCGTCGAAGGCGATCGCACCCCCGTACAGCCGCTCCACCGCCACCAGACCGATCTCCAGCGAGGTCACCACCCCCAGCCGGCGCCCGCCGCCGCGCAGCCCCCAGAACAGCTCCGGCTCGCACTCCGGCGTGACCCGGCGCGAAACACCGTCGGCGGTCACCACCTCCAGCGCCCGGACCTGGTCGGCGGCGTACCCGAACTCGCGGGCCAGGATGCCCAGTCCGCCGCCCAGCGTGTACGAGACCGCGCCCACCGAGGGCGACGAGCCGTTGAGCGGGGCAAGGCCGTGCGGGGCCGCCGCCGCGGTGACCGCGCCCCAGGTCGCGCCCGCGCCGATCGTGGCGGTACGGGCTACCGGGTCGACGGTGACGGAGTCCAGGGCGCTGGTGACCACGAGGACGCCGCCCTCGACCGCACCGGGCAGCCCGTGCCCGGTGGCGTGCGCGGTCAGGCGGAGCCCGTGCCCGGCGGCGTACGCCACGGCCTCCCGTACGTCGTCGGGGGTGCGGGCCTCCACCAGCCGGTCGGGGCGGATCGGGAAGCCGGTCTGAAAGCTGGCAGGGGCAGGGGCGGACCCGGCGGGCCGGTGCGACATGGAAAAGCTCTCCTTCGCTCGCGTTTTCGTGCTTGCGAAGGAGAGCTTCCCGGCCATACCTGACAGCGTCCGTCAGGTATGGATCACGGTTCGTGCCGGACGGCCGACGGTCACTTGGCTACGGCCTTGCGGCTCCGCATCTCCCGGACCAGCGAGATGCCCACCACCAGGGCCGCGACCAGCAGCGACAGCACGACCTGCTCGCGGGCGGTGTCGTCGGTCAGCATGTAGACCAGGATGAAGGAGATCGCCGCGATCGTCGCCCAGGTGAGGTACGGGAACAGCCACATCCTTACGACCAGCTTGCCGGGGGTCTCGCGCAGGATGATCCCGCGCATCCGCAGCTGGGTGAAGCAGATGACCAGCCACACGAAGAGCGCGACCGCGCCGGAGGAGTTCAGCAGGAACTGGAACACCGTGTCCGGCCACTGGTAGTTGAAGAACACCGCCACGAAGCCGAAGACCACCGACGACAGGATCGCCGCCTGCGGCACACCGCGCTTGTTGACCTTGGCGAAGGACTTCGGCGCGTCGCCCCGCTCACCGAGCGAGAACGCCATCCGGGAGGCCGTGTAGAGGCCGGAGTTGAGGCAGGACAGCACGGCCGTCAGCACGATGAAGTCCATGACGTTGCCCGCCTGCGGGATCCCGATCGAGTCGAGGGCGGCGACATAGCTGCCCTTCTCCTGGATCGACGGGTCGTTCCACGGCAGCAGCGTCAGCACGACGAAGATCGAGCCGAGGTAGAAGACGGCGATACGCCAGATCACGCTGTTGGTGGCCTTCGACACCGCGCGCTGCGGGTCGGAGGACTCGCCCGCGGCCAGGGTCACGATCTCACTGCCCATGAACGAGAAGACGACCATGAGCACACCGGTCAGGATCGCGCCCGGCCCCTTGGGGAAGAACCCGCCGTTGTCCGTCAGATGGGCCAGGCCCGACCCAGGGTTGTCCGAACCGGGCAGGAACCCGAAGACGGCGAGGAAGCCGACGACCACGAACGCGGCGATCGCCACGACCTTGATCCCGGCGAACCAGAACTCGAACTCGCCGTAACTGCCCACCGAGATCAGGTTGGTGGCGGTCAGCACGACCATCACGATCAGCGCCCAGGCCCACTGGGGCACGCCCGGGATCCAGTTCTCCAGGATCGCCGCGCCCGCCGTGGCCTCGACGGCCAGCACCACGACCCAGAAGAACCAGTAGAGCCAGCCGATGGAGAAACCGGCCCAACGGCCCAGCGCCTGGTCGGCGTAGGCGGAGAAGGAGCCGGAGCTCGGCCGGGCGGCGGCCATCTCGCCGAGCATCCGCATCACGAGGACGACCATCAGGCCGACCATCGCGTACGAGATCAGGATCGCCGGTCCCGCGGCCGCGATGCCCGCGCTCGATCCCACGAAGAGCCCGGCGCCGATCACGCCGCCGATCGCGATCATCGAGAGGTGGCGGTTCTTCAGGCCTGCCTGAAGCCCGCCCGACGAGTCCGGCCGGTCCGGCTCACCGGGCTCCTGGCCCGGCTTCGCCAGCGTCGTCTGCGACGTCATGGGGGGATTCCTTACCGTTTCGAGCATGAGGGTGTGCCCTGCTCCGCCGTCGGGTGGTGCCCGTGGGGTGTGCGAAGACAAGGCCACGCATTCAAGCCCGATACAAGGCGGAAGGGGAACCCCCTCTTTCGGATCGTTTGCCTGATCGTTGCTTGAGTGGTGTTCGCCACACAAAAGCGGGCCAGGGCCTGCGAATCATCGAATCGGGGCTTGCGCCCCACTGACGACCGCCCCGTGACGGTTGCCCCGCGAAGTTCGTGCCACACTTCGCACCATGCGCGTGTACCTCGGATCCGACCATGCCGGCTACGAACTCAAGAACCACCTCGTCGAGTGGCTCGGCGCCCACGGCCACGAGGCCGTCGACTGCGGCCCCCACATCTACGACGCCCAGGACGACTACCCGCCGTTCTGCCTGCGGGCCGCAGAGAAGACGGCAGCCGACCCGGACAGCCTCGGCATCGTGATCGGCGGCTCCGGCAACGGCGAGCAGATCGCCGCCAACAAGGTCAAGGGCGTCCGCGCCGCACTGGCCTGGAGCGAGCAGACCGCCGCGCTGGGCCGCGAGCACAACGACGCCAACGTCGTCGCGATCGGCGGCCGGATGCACACGGTCGAGGAGTCCACGAAGTTCGTCGAGATCTTCCTCTCCACGCCGTACTCCGACGAGGAGCGCCACACGCGCCGCATCGAGATGCTCTCGGCGTACGAGACCACCGGCGAGCTCCCCCCGATCCCGGCCCACCACCCCCAGCAGGGCTGACCCCCTCCCACTCCACGGGGGGGCCGCCGCGCCCCCCCCCCCGCCCCCGGGGGGGCCGCCCCCCCCCCCCGCCGCCGCCCCCCCCCCCCCCGCGCCCGCAACCCAA
>NZ_JAFEUF010000371.1 GCF_016901035.1 Streptomyces durocortorensis | reverse complement strand
GGCGGTGGGGTGCGAGCGGGCGGCGGGCAGCCCCGCCGCGCCCGTGGGCTCGTCCATCGACCGGTGCATCAGGGTCTCCCTCCGGCCCCGACCCGGGCCATGATGTCGCAGAGTGCGCGGTCGTCGAAGATCCGCGAGGTCGGGATGCGCACAGTGGTCCGGTACCGGCCCGTCACCGCGTGGCCGGCCAGGTTGGTCCAGTAGCAGCAGTGGCGCAGGTCGAGGCCGCCGGGCCCGGCGCGCAGCCAGTCGTCCTGGCTGCGGGGCACGATCATCACGACCAGGATCTTGTGCACCGTCACCGGGGAACGGGCGAGCTTGACGAGGTGGGCGTTGTCGAGGGTGAAGGAGAACGCCCCGCCCGCCGGGTGCGGCGGTATCTGGTAGGTGCACTTGAGCTGCACCTTGATGGTCACTTCGTCGTCGACGGTGTGGGTGGGGGCGCCGTGGCTGACGTGCCAGTCGATGCCGTTGTCGGGGAAGGGCTGGGACAGGGAGCATCCCGCCGCCGCGGCGACGGCGTGCAGATAGCCCACCTGAAGGGTCTCCATGCAGGCGGTGGTGGCGAGGGAGCCGCGCAGCGGCGCTTCGAGCTGCTGCGGCGGCCGGGGCCCGAAGGCCTCGGTGCGGGCGGTTCCCCCGGGGTCGGGCTGCGCGAGCGCCATGGCTCCGTGTGCCTTCCGGGCGTGCCGATCGATGGCAGGTGGTCTGCCGGCGGGTTTCGTGGGCTGGGCGGATCGACGGACGTCGGCGGCAACTGCCGCGCGTCCCACCTGTGTTGTCACCGCATCAGACCGCCCGCAAACGGCGTATCAGGCAAACAGCCCGGGTATCACCGATATCGGGCAGAGGAATCATTCCATCTGCCGTGCGTGCGCGAGGAGTTCGGGGATGATGCACTGGTTCGAAGGGCCACTGGCCGCTTTTGACACGGAGACGACAGGCGTGGACGTCGAGCGGGACCGGATCGTTTCGGCCGCTCTCGTCGCGCAGGACACCGCGGGCGGTCGCGTCCGCGTCACCCGCTGGCTGGTCAATCCGGGGGTTCCGGTTCCGCCCGGCGCGACCGATATCCACGGGCTGACCGACGATCACCTTCAGCGCAACGGCCGTTGGCCCGCCCCGGTGATGGACGAGATAGCCCGGGCGCTGGCGGAGAGCTGCGCGACGGGCCGGCCGCTGGTCGTGATGAACGCCCCCTTCGATCTGACGCTGCTGGACCGCGAGTTGAGGCGGCACCGGGCATCGTCGCTGACGCGGTATCTCGACGGGGTGCCGATGCGGGTGGTGGACCCCCGGGTGCTGGACAAGCATCTGGACCGCTACCGCAAGGGCCGCCGTACGCTCACGGATCTGTGCGCGAGTTACGAGGTGGTGCTCGACGGGGCCCATGACGCGGCGGCCGACGCGACCGCCTCGCTGGAGCTGGTGCGGGCGGTGTGCCGGCGCTTCTCGACCCGGCTGGAGCGGCTGTCGCCGTCCGAGCTGCACAGCCGGCAGGTGAGCTGGCACGCGGCCCAGGCGCGTGGCCTGGAGGCGTGGTTCGCGAAGAGCGGGACGCCCGAGGCGGTGGACCCGTCGTGGCCACTGCGCCCGGAACTGCCCGCGGCGGCGTGAGGGTCCGGGTGGCCCGGACATGCGAAAGCCGGTCCGCGTGATGCGTGCGGACCGGCTTTCCCCGGTGGGCGATACTGGGTTCGAACCAGTGACCTCTTCGGTGTGAACGAAGCGCTCTCCCACTGAGCTAATCGCCCGGGAACGGGTTGAACCATACAGGGCTCCGAGGGCTTGGTTCAAACTCCTTCCGGCCGCGCTCTACTCAGAGCGTCCCGGCCGGGAAGTGAGTATCCGAGCGCATGTACGGGCCGGGTGTCCGGGGCCACACTCCCGTACATGGAACATGTGCCCCCGCCCGCCGAGGAACTGGCCCGCCTCGACCGTGAACTGGCCGAGCTGGACGCCCGCCGGGCCCAGCTGCTGACCCGGCGCGCGTGGCTGCTCGCCGCGCTGCGGCCGCCCGCGCCGACGGCCGCCCCGGGCTGGAGCGCGCCGCCCGGCGGCCGGCCGGGTGCTCCGGCGCAGCCGTGGGGTTACGTGCCGAAGCAGCCGTCCGCGCCGCGCAGTGCGCAGAACGTGCTGCTGACCCTGGGCGGTCTGCTGCTGACGGTCGCGGCTATCGCGTTCACGCTGGTGAGCTGGGGCTCGATGGGGATCGGCGGCCGGTCGGCCGTGCTGGCGGCGGTGACGCTGGGGGCGCTGATCGCCCCGGCGGTGCTGCTGCGGCGGGGGCTGGGCGCCACCGCCGAGGCGCTGGCGGCCCTGGCCCTGGTGCTGACGCTGCTGGACGTCTACGCGGTCCACGCGGTGGCGGCCCCGGACACGGACGGGCTCGGTTTCTCGGCGGTCGCCTTCGCTGTGCTCGCGGCGCTGTGGACGGCGTACGGGCTGGCGCTGGGCAAGCTGCACCTTCCGCTGCCGGCCGCCGTGGTGCTGGCCCAGTGGCCGCTGCTGTTCTGGGCGTGGGCCGCGGGCTCGCCGGCGTTGGTGGTCGGGTGGGCGCTGCTGGCGACGGCGGTGCTGGACGGGGCGATCGCTCTGTGGGGCCGGGGCACCGGGACACGGGTCCTGGCGTGCGTCGGCGGGTCGGTGACGGGTTTCTCGGCGCTGCTGGTGGGGCTGACGCTGTCCACGACGTCCTCCGGGCCGCTCGGGGCGGTGGCGCCCGGTGCGCTGCTGCTGGCGGCGGCTGCGGCGGCCCTGGCCGGGGCGTGGCGTGCACCGAAGGGCTTCGCACGGACGGGCGGCGTGGTGGCCGGTCTCGCGGCGGTGGCCGCGGTGGGCGGCGTACCGGCGGCGGCGGTGCCGGACGGCTGGCGGGTGCTCGCGTACCTGCTGTGCGGCCTCGCGCTGACGGCGGTCGTACGGAGCCGGCTGCCGAGGAGCGCGGCGCAGGGGGTGCTGGTGGCGTCGGCGGCTGTGACGGCCGGGGCCCTGGTGGGGGCGCTGCCGGGGGTCGCGGCGGTGCTGCTGGGCCCGGTGACGCTGCTGTCGGACGTGTGGGCGGGGTCGCCGGAGGGCTTCCGGTCCGCGCTCGGGTCGACGCTGCCGTGGGCGGAGCTGGCCGCGACCCCGGTGGTGCTGGCCCTGGTGGCCGGGCTGTTGGCGGGGGCATACCGGTGGTGGCCGTCGCTGGCGCGGATCGCCGGGCCGGTGACCGCGCGGGAGACGCCGGAGGTGGGCGGGGCGCCGGGAGCGAGTGCGCCGGGCGATGCTACGGCGCGAGGTGCGGCCGGTACGGCCGGAGCGGGTACTTCGGGCCGGGACGCCGGGACGCCGGGTACGGAGGCGCCGGGAGCGTCAGGGGCGGCGGCGCACGGGACCGGAGCTTCCTGGTCGGGCTGGAACGGTGCCGCCTGGACCGGTGCCTCGACGGGCGGCGGGGCGCGCATGCCCTCCGGGGCGGCGGTGCGCGGGGCGGCCGGTGCGGGGGCCCTGGCGCTCGGCTGGGGTGCGCTGCTGCTGACCGGGGCCGTGCTGGACGTGCCCTACGCGGTCGCGGTGGTCGCGGAGACGGTTCTGGTGGCCGGTCTGCTCGCCCTGGCCGTACGCGGCGCGGGGAGCGGCCGGGACGGGTCGGCGGCGGTGCCGGTGACCGCGCTGGTGGCGGCGGTGGCCGGGGCGGTGAGCGTCGGGCTGCTGTCGCTGGCGTCCGAGGGGGCCTCCTACGCCGTGTCCGGCACGCTGGCGGCCCTGTTCGCCGGGGCGGCTGTCCGGGCGGGGGCGGGGGTGCCGCGTGCGGTGTTCGCGGTCGCCGCGACGGTCTCGGCGACCGTGCTCACGGGGTTCGCGGGCCGGTCCCTGGGGCTCGCCCCGCACGAGGCCGCACCGCTGCTGCTCCTGGCGCCCGCGCTGACGGTGCTGCTCGGGGCTTGGCTGCGGCGGAACCCGGTGGCGCTGCCGGTGGAGCTGACGGGCGCGCTGGGGGCGCTGGTCGCCGTGGGGCTCGCGGTGCCGGACGCGCCGTTCCTGGCGCTGGTGCTGGCGCTGTGCGGGGTGCTGGCGGCGGGTGCGGCGGTGCGGCCGGAGCGGCGGCCGGTGGCGGGCTACCTGGCGGCGGCGCTGTTCGTGCTGGCCACCTGGGTACGGCTGACGGCCTCGGAGGTGTCGTTCCCGGAGGCGTACACGCTGCCGGTGACCGTGCCCGCGCTGGTCGTCGGGTTCGTGCGGCGGCGGAAGGACCCGGAGGCGTCGTCGTGGACGGTGTACGGGTCGGGGCTCGCCGCGACGCTGCTGCCGAGCCTGGCGGTCGCCTGGACCGACACGGACTGGCTCCGGCCGCTGCTGCTCGGTGTGGCGGCGCTGGCGATCACGCTGCTGGGCGCGCGCTACCGCCTCCAGGCGCTGCTGGTGCTCGGCGGGGCGGTGCTGGCGCTGGACGGGCTGCACGAGCTGGCGCCGTACGTGGTGCAGGTGGCGGGGGCGCTCCCGCGCTGGCTGCCGCCGGCCCTGGCCGGGCTGCTGTTGCTGGTGGTGGGGGCGACGTACGAGCAGCGACTGCGCGACGCCCGCCGGCTGAAGGACGCGCTGGGGCGGATGAGGTGAGCCGTGGGGGGGGGGCGGGGGGGGGGGGGGGGGAGCGCCGCACCCCCCGCCGGGCCCCGGCGGCCGCGGCCCGGGCAGGGAAGGTGGCCGTCGC
>NZ_JAFEUF010000370.1:2710-4735 GCF_016901035.1 Streptomyces durocortorensis | reverse complement strand
CTGCCGCGTGGGCTGGGAGTTGTGTTTATGAGACAGGCGGCGCGGCGGGCGGCTGCTGGGGCGGCTGCTGCGGCTCCTGGGGCTGCTTGCCGAAGGGGTCCGCGGGCGGAGGAGTCGGCTGGCCGAACCCTCCCGGCGGCGGGTCCTGCGGCGCGCCGAACCCGCCCGAGGGCGGACCGGACGGCGGACCGGCGGGCGGCGGCGGGGGCGTGCCCGGTGCTCCCGGGGGCGTGTCCGACGGTTCGTTGGGCGGCTGCTGCGGTGGCTGGGGCGGCTGGGTCATGGCGTGCGTACCTCTGGGGACGAGTGGATGTGGGGGCGCGTGGGGCCGGAAGGGGCCTGGAGGGGCCGGATGCCGGGGCTGAAGTCCGTCACTTCTCGAACACCAGCAGCGTCGACTGCTCCAGCTCTTCCTTGTCGTTGGTCGCGCTCACGCGCTCGCTGAAGATGAAGGAGCGGCCGCCCTCGTAGGCGATCTTGGACGAGAAGAAACCGTTCTCGATCCGGCCGGTCGACGCCGGGTGCTGGAGCAGCGTCTTGGGGGTGCCGCCGGTCGGCGCGAGCGTCACGATGGCGCCGGCCGCGTCGTACTTCGGCCGCATGTAGAGCAGCACGTCACCGCCCTCCATGCCCAGCGGCTTCAGGACGCGCTCGGCCGGGGCGGGCGCTTCCCACTTGGGCTTTCCGGTGTTCAGGTCGAAGGCGATGACCTTGTTCGTCCGGGCGGTCCCGCTGGAGTCGTCCTCGGTCGCGATGTAGAAGGTGTTGGCGTCGGCGGCGACGCCGCTGCACCCTTCGAGGCTCTCACCGAAGATCGCGAAACGGCTCCCGCAGTCGGCGGTGAGCTTGTCGCTCTTACCGGGCGCGAGCTGGGAGCGGAGCTTGCCGCTCTCGGTGAGCGCGACGATGGTGTACTGCTTCTTCTTCTCGTTCTCCAGCCGGACGACGAGCGGGGTGACCGAGTAGACCTTGCTGACCTCCCAGCCGCGCGGCGGCTGGTACGTCCACTTGGGCTTGCCGGTGTCCGGGTTCAGCTCCTGGATCTGCTGCTGCGGGTTCTCGGGGTCGTCGGTGCGGCAGTTGGCCGCGGCGATGAGCTTCTCGCCCCCGGCGAAGGCGAAGGGCTTGCAGTTGTTGTCGGGGTTGCCGAACAGCTCCTTGCCGTCGCTGACCCGGTAGCCGTTGGAGTTGCCGGTGCGCCCCACGGTGACGGTGTCTCCGCTGATCGCGAGCGCGATGTCCGACAGGAAGTCCCAGGTGCCGTTGCCCTTGATCGTCTTCTTCCAGCCGGGCTTGCCGGTGTTGAGGTCGATCATCTGGAGGGTGGAGCACTTGGCCTTGTCCGTGGTGCCGTCCTTCACCCCGATGACGATCTTGCCGTCGGCGGTGGGGGAGCTGGGCGCGGCGCACAGGTCGGCGGGGAGCGGCACGGTCCACTTCTGCTTGCCGTCGGCGACGGAGTAGCCGGACACGCCCCGGTACATGGCCTTGGCGATCACGTCGCCGGCGAACCAGGGGCCCTCGACGGACGAGCCGTTGCGGGGCAGGTCGACGTCGTTCTTCTGGAGCCAGGCGACCTTCGCCTCGCCCGGCTTGCGCCCGGCGTTGAGGTCGTCGTCCGTCTCGCGGCCGTCGCCGTTGCCGTCGCCCTCGTCGACCGTCGGCGACGCGCTGGGGGCCTTGGGGTCGTTGCTGGTGTTGGCGACGGGCTTCTTGGGGTCGTCGTCGCCGCTGTCGCTGACGAGGAGCCAGGTGCCCGTGCCCGCGACCAGGACCACGGCGAGCGCCGCCGCGACGATGATGCCGGTCTTGTTCTTGAGGAACCCGCCGCCGGAACCCGGTCCGCCGGGGCCGGGGGCGCCGGGGTACTGCTGCTGCGGGTAGCCGTAACCGGGCTGGGGCTGCTGACCGTACGGTCCGGGGGCCTGCTGGCCGTACGGGCTCGGGGCCTGCTGGCCGTAGGGGCCGGGCTGCTGGCCGTAGGGACCGGGCGCCTGGCCCGGCGGCTGCTGGCCGTAGGGGCCC
>NZ_JAFEUF010000370.1:0-2701 GCF_016901035.1 Streptomyces durocortorensis | reverse complement strand
GGCGGGGGCGGGGGGCGGGCGGGGGGGGGTGGGGGGGGGGGGGGCCGGGGGGCCGGGGGGGGGGGGGGCGGGCGGTTGGGGCCGGGCGCCTGGCCGGGCTGCTGCGGGTAGCCGTAACCGGGCTGCGCCGGGGGCTGTTGCGGGTAGCCGTACGCCGGGGTGCCCGGCGGGGGCGTCTGCGGCGGGCCGGCCGGGGGCGTCGGCGGCTGTGCGTGGGGCGGCTGGCCGGGCGGCGTCTGCGGCGGCTTGGCCAGGTCCGGCTGACCCTGGGGCGGCTGGTCCTGGGGCGGCTGAGGAGCTCCGTTCGGCGGCTCCTGCGGAGCCCCGAAGCCTCCCTGCGGCGGTTGCTGGCTGGGCGGCTGGCTCATATCAGCACGTCCCCCTTCGTGCGGCCCGGTGCGCGATCCGGTCTCCCCCGCGATTCCGAGAGGGGTCAATCCCCCTCGGAAAGGAGCGAATCGGGCATGGCTTCCGCAGTGTTACGACAGTCGGGCGGGGCTTCTTTGTACCACCCGTCCGCCACCCGGCACCGGCTCGGTCCAGCCCCTGTTCCCAAGGGAGAACCGCCTTGTGATGCCCTCGTTACGCCCCGGCCGGAGGTGATGGTCAGTCACCGAAGGCGATGATCGTCTCCAGGTCCATCTCCTCCGCGTCGTTCTCCGCGCTGACGCGGCCGGCGGCGACCAGAGAGCGGCCGTCGGCATAGCGGACCACGGGCTCGAACATCTGCTCGGCACCTCCGGCCGCAGCAGGATGCCGCAGAACCGTCTGCAGAGCGCCGCCCTGCGGCCCGAGGGCCATGATGCCGCCGCCGTTCTCGCCCTTCGAGTACGGCGGAGTGAGATACAGCAGCACCTTGCCGTCCTCGACCCGCATCGGGTGCAGCGTCTGCGCGGCCGGCGCCGGCACCTTCCACTTCATCTTGCCGGTCTTCATGTCGAAGGCGACGACGGAGTTGGTGAACTCGCCGTCCACGTGAGCGGGCTTCGTGGCGAGGTAGAACGTGTCACCGCCGGCGGTCGCACCGAGGCAGTCCTCCAGGTTCTCGTCCGGCTCACCGCACTCGATCTCGAACTGCTCCTTGCCGGGGTCGGGCTGGGCGAGGAGGTCGCCGTCGTTGCTCAGGAGCGCGATGGCCCACTGCGGCTCCCCCGTGTCCTCGTCCTTCCGCAGCGAGACGACCGGCGGTTCGACGGAGTAGAACCGGTCGATCCTCCAGCCCTTCTTGACCTTGTACGTCCACACGGTCTTGCCGGTGGCCGGGTCCATGCGCCGCACTTCCTCGTCCGGGGTGGCGTCGTCACCCGGGCGCTTGCGGCAGTCGACCGCGGCGAGCGGGACGTCGCCGCTGGTGAAGCCGTACGGCTGGCAGAAGCCCGGCAGCCGGTCCCACAGGGGCTTGCCGTCGCTGATCCGGTAGGCGTCGGTGCGGGTCGTCCGTCCGACCGTCAGGACGTCGCCGTTGACCGCCATGACGATGTTCGACAACCCGTCCGTCATCGAGGAACGGTCGAGGGTGGCGGTCCAGCCCGCCTTGCCGGTGGTCAGGTCGATCATCTGGAGCTTCTCGCAGTCCGCACCTTCGACGGTGTCTTCCCGGAGAGCGATGACGATCTTGCCGTCCGGGCTCGGCTGCGTCGGCGCGCCGCAGACGTCGGCCGGAAGCCGCAGGCTCCACTTCTGCGAGCCGTCGTCGAGGGAGTAGCCGGACGCCGTGCGGTACATGGCCTTGGCCACGATGCCGCCCGTGATCCACGGACCGCGCACGCCGACGCCGCCCTCCGGCACGTCCACGTCGTTCTTCTGGAGCCAGCGGACCTTCGCCTCGCCGTCCTTGCGGTCCTTGTTGAGCTCCGCAGCACCCGGGCCGGGCGTCAGCTTCGGGCTCGGCTCGCCGCTGGGCTTCTTCGGGGCGGTGCTCTCCTTCGCGACGGGGTTCTTGTCGTCGGTGCCGTCGTCGCCGCCCACCGCGAACCAGACGCCCGCCCCGATGACGAGGAGCCCGGCGAGCACGGCGGCGACGAGACCGGCGGCCCGGCCCCGCGGACGCCCGCCGCCCCCGGACCCGGACCCGCCGGCGGGCGGCTGCTGGGGTTGGCCGTACGGCACGGTGGGCGGCTGCGGGTAGCCGGGCGGCACAGTGGGCGGGTGCGGCTGCGACTGCGGGTAGCCGTACGGCACGGTGGGCGGCTGCGGCTGCGGGTAGCCGTACGACGGCGTGGGCGGCGGACCGTACGGGCCGGGCTGCGGCTGGTGTTGCTGCTGCCCCGGCTCTCCGTACGCACCGGGCTGCGGTTCGTACGGTGCGCCGAAGCCTCCCTGCTCCCCCGGGCTGCCCTGCGGCGGCGGCTGCGACATCGGTTGTGGTCCCCCTCGAACGTACGGTCCCTGCCGCCCCGTTCTACCATCTGCCGCCGCAGCCCCGTCGGTCCGGTCAGGCGTCCTCGGCCAGCTCCAGCCAGCGCATCTCCAACTCGTCCCGCTCAGTGACGAGTTCACGCAGTTCGGCGTCGAGCTTCGCGACCTTCTCGAAGTCGGTGGCGTTGTCCGCGATCTGCTTGTGCAGCGTGGTCTCGCGGGTGGAGAGCTTGTCGAGCTGCCGCTCGACCTTCTGCAACTCCTTCTTCGCGGCACGGGCCTCCTGCGCCGAGACGGCGGGGGCCGCGGCGGGGGCTCCGGACGCTGTCTCATATAAACATCA
>NZ_JAFEUF010000036.1:8032-42898 GCF_016901035.1 Streptomyces durocortorensis | reverse complement strand
GTGAGGAACCGGACCGTGGAGCCAGCCCCGTGACCCGCCCCGCCCGATGGCGTCCCTCCCTGCTCGCGGCCGGGCTCGCCCCGCTGCTGGTCCTGCTCTGCCTGCTCTCGCTCGGCCTCGGGGCGCTCAGCATCCCGCCCGGCGACGTGGTCAAGGCCTTGACGGGACAGCCGACCGGACCCCGGATCGAGGACGTCATCTGGTCCGTGCGCGTCCCGCGTACGGCACTGGGCCTGGCCGCCGGAGCAGCGCTGGGCCTCTCCGGCTGCGTGATGCAGGCGCTGACCCGTAACCCCCTGGCCGACCCCGGCATCCTCGGCGTCAGCGCCGGGGCCGCGTTCGCCATCGTCATCGCCGCCGGGGTCGCCGGGATCGGCTCGCTGCTCGGCTACATCTGGTTCGCCTTCGCCGGGGCCATGGCGGCCAGCGTCGTCGTCTACCTCCTGGGGCGGATGGGGCGTTCGGGGTCCACCCCGGTGAAGCTCGCCCTCGCCGGAGTCGCCGTCACCGCCGTGCTCTCCTCGCTGACCAGCGCCGTCGTCCTCACCGACCCGGCCGCGCTGGACCGCTTCCGCTTCTGGTCGGCCGGCTCGCTCGCCGACCAGGACGCCTCCACCGTGCTGCGGATCCTGCCCTTCCTCGGGCTCGGCGCCCTCCTCGCCCTGGCGAGCGCCCCCGCCCTCAACAGCCTCGCCCTCGGCGACGACGTGGCCGCGTCCCTCGGCCGCAAGCTCGGCCTCGTCCGCCTCCAGGGCGTCGTCGCCGTCACGCTGCTCACCGGCGCGGCGGTCGCGGTGATCGGCCCCGTCGTCTTCATCGGCCTGGTCGTCCCGCACGTCGCCCGGGTCCTCGCCCAGTACGCCGGACTCGGCCCCGACCACCGCTGGCTGCTGGCGCTCTCGGCCGCGCTCGCCGCCGCCCTGCTGCTCGGGGCGGACATCCTCGGCCGGGTGATCGCCCGGCCCGTCGAGGTGCAGGCCGGGATCATCGTCGCCTTCATCGGCGGACCGTTCTTCATCGCCCTGGTCCGCCGACGACGCCTCGCGGAGATCTGACCATGACCACCGACTCAGCGATCACCGACGCCGACACCGGCACCGTCAGCGGCAAGACCAAGGCCGCCGCCCGCCCCTTCCGTCTCGCCTTCCCGCCGCTCTCCGGCACCCTGCGCCCCCGTCAGCTCACCGTCACCGCGGGTCTCGCCGTCGCCGTGTTCGCGGCGTTGTGCTGGCACGTCTCCATCGGTGAGTACGGGATCCCGCTCGCCGACGTCGTCCGCGCGCTGACCGGCTCCGGGGACGCGGGCACCCTCCTCGTCGTCCAGGAACTGCGGCTGCCCCGCGCCATGACGGGCCTGCTGGCGGGCATCGCGTTCGGCATGTCCGGCGCGCTCCTCCAGACGATGACCCGCAACCCGCTGGCCAGCCCCGACATGATCGGCCTCACCCAGGGCGCCGGAACGGCCGTCGTCGCGGGCATCGTGCTCGGCTGGGACTTCGGCCTCGGCACCCAGGCACTCGGCCTCTTCGGCGCCCTCGCCAGCGCCCTGATCGTCTACGGGCTCGCCTGGCGGCGCGGTACCACCGGCTACCGCATCATCCTCGTCGGCATCGGCGTCTCCTGGATCTGCCTCAGCGCCACCGACTACCTGCTCGCCCGGGGCGGCCGCTTCCAGGCACAGGCCGCCCTCGGCTGGCTCGTCGGCAACCTCAACGGCCGCGACTGGCAACAGGCCGCGCCCCTCGCGTACGCCCTCGTCGTCCTGGTCCCCACCGCCCTGCTCATCGGCCGCCTCATGCGTACGCTGCAACTCGGCGACGACGTGGCCAAGGGGCTCGGCACCCGCGTCCAGACCGTACGGCTCACCGTCCTGCTCACCGGCGTCGGCCTGGTCGCCTTCGCCACCGCGGCGGCCGGACCCGTGGCCTTCGTGGCGCTCGCCGCCCCGCAGATCGCCCAGCGGCTGTGCCGCACCGCCTGGCCGCCGCCGCTCGCCGCCGGACTCACCGGCGCCCTCGTCGTCCTCGCGTCCGACGTTCTCGCACGCGAACTGATCCCCGGCACCGAACTGCCCGTCGGGATCGTCACCGGAGTGCTCGGCGCCCCGGTGCTGCTCTGGCTGCTCATCCGCGTCAACCGCGCGGGCTCAGGAGGCTGACCGATGTCCACCGCCGAACCCGACCTGCGGGCCGAGGGCCTGCACCTGGGCTACGACGACCGGGCCGTCGTCAGCGGCCTCGACCTGGCCGTCCCGCCGGGCCGGATCACCGCCATCGTCGGCGCCAACGCCTGCGGCAAGTCGACCCTGCTGCGCGCCCTGGCCCGCCTGCTCGCCCCGCGCGACGGGGCGGTCAGCCTGGACGGCCGGGCCCTGCACTCCATCCCCACCCGGGAGCTGGCCCAGCAGCTCGGCATCCTCCCGCAGTCGCCGGTCGCCCCCGAGGGCCTCACCGTCATCGACCTGGTCAATCGGGGCCGTTCCCCGCACCAGACGTGGTGGCGGCAGTGGACCAAGGCGGACGAGCAGGCGGTGCACGACGCGCTCGCCGCCACCGGCACCACGGACCTGGCCGACCGCGCGGTCGACGAACTGTCCGGCGGTCAGCGCCAGCGCGCCTGGATCGCCATGGCCGTCGCCCAGGGCACCCCGGTCCTCCTCCTCGACGAGCCGACGACGTATCTCGATCTCGCCCACCAGATCGACGTCCTGGACCTCGTCGTGGACCTGAACCGGCGCGAGGGCCGCACCATCGTCATGGTCCTGCACGACCTCAACCAGGCCTGCCGGTACGCGGATCACGTCATCGCGATGAAGAAGGGCGACATCGTCGCCGAGGGCGCCCCGGCCGACGTGATCACCGCCGAAACGGTCGAGGACGTCTTCGGGCTGCGCTGCCAGGTCACCACGGACCCGGTCAGCCGCACCCCGCTGGTGATCCCGGTCGGCCGCCACCACGCGCCCGAGCCGGACTCGGACTCGGAAGAGCAGGAGTCCAGGCCGCGTAAGCAGTGACCGAATACGCGGCGAGCGGACGGTTGCCGCGCTCCACGGCAACGGCCCGCAGGACGTCGGCCTGGCTGAGGACGAGCCGGCGTACCGGCTCGGGCAGCGACGCCAGATGCTCCTCCGTTCCCACCAGGCCGAGACAGGCGGCCACTTCCCAGTCGCCGTCCTGAAGACCTTCGGTGTCGACCGGCTTGCTTCCCTCGGCCGCCCAGCCGGCCTCGGGCAGGAGCCGCAGCAACTCCTCACGGGAGAAGGGCGTACGCACGTTGCCCTGGCCACGCGATCCCGCCGCCTCGATCTGTCCCTGGATCAGCACGGCGAGGAGGTGCGCCAGCTGGTCGCCCGACGCGGGCGTCAAGTCCCACTCGGCGAACCAGAGTTTCCGCGCCCACCGTCGTACCCGGGCCAGGGTGTCCCGCAGTTGCCCGAGCGAGGCGAAGTACCAGGAGCAGTGCGCGAGCACCACGTGGTCGAAGGCGCCGACGGGGAAATCGACGGACGGGGCGAGGACGTCGGTGGCGAAACGGAAGTCGATGCGGGGCCCGAGAGGACCCGCCGCGAGCCGGGCCGCCGACTCCCCGAGCGTGACCGGCGACCCGTAGGAGGGGTCGGCCACGTCGATGGCCACCACGCGCCCCTCGGGTCCGACCGCCTCTGCCAGGACAGCGGTCATGTCACCCTGGCCGCAGCCCAGTTCCAGAACGGCCGAGCCGGGCGCGATGTCCCAGCCCGCCACGAGCGTGGCACGGTGGCGGGTCTGGACGAGCTGGTCGGCCGGGCTGTGATCGGTGGCGGCCATGCCGGCCGCGAGCGAGGGGGCCTTGGCGGGGAGATCGGAGCGATTCACAGAGTCCTTGGGGGTACGCGACGGGTCGGTGCGGCCCGATGGTACGAGACGTCTGGGCAGCGGCGCCTCCGGTTTCCCGGGCACTCCCTGGTGGCGCGGCCCCCGGGCGTGTCCGGTGACACGCGCCGCCCCTCACGCCGACAGCGACGCCCCCACCGGCACCCGCGCCTCGTCGAACCGGTTCAGCAGCAGCCGTGCCAACTCCGGTGCGGGGCCCAGCACATCGGCCAGGACGTCCGCGCCGGCCACCTCCGCGCCCGCCGCGATGCGGTCCGGGAGCCGGCCGGGCGCGATGACGTACGGGGCCACCGCCACCCGCTCCACGCCCTCGGCCCGCAGTTCCCGTACCACGTCCTCGGTACGGGGAAGGAGTGCGGAGGCGAACGCAGGCCGCACGGCGCACCAACCGGTGTGCCGCAGCTCCCGCGCGATTTCAGCGATCACTGCGATCGCCTCCGGGTCTGAGGATCCCGCCGAGGCCAGGACGAGCCCGGTCCGGGGGAGGTCGCCGGGACGGACCTCGGCCTCCCGCAGCCGCCGCTCCAGGGTGGCGTTGAGCAGCGGGGACGGGCCGAGGACGTCGGCCTGCCGGATGTGCAGCCTCGGCAGTCGGGCGCGGGCCTCGCGCAGGACCGAGGGGATGTCGGTCTTGGCGTGGAACGCCCGGGTCAGCAGGAGGGGGAGGGCGACGACCTCGTCCGCCCCCTGTGCCGCCAGGCGCTCCAGCACCCGGGGCACCGACGGGGCGTTGAACTCCAGGAACGCCGTCTCCACCCGCAGTCCCGGCCGCTCGGTGCGGACCCGCTCGGTGAGCGCGTGGACGGTCGCGGCGTGCCGCGGGTCGCGGCTGCCGTGGGCGATGACGAGGAGAGTGGGATGCGTCATGGGAGGGCTCAGTTCTTGACGAGGAGACCGCGGCTGCGCAGCACCCACCGCTCCAGCGGACTGAAGATGAGCAGGTCGATGGCGATGCCGACGAACAGGATGAGCAGGATCGACAGGAAGATCCCGGGCATGTCGAAGTTGCTGCGGCCGTTTTCCAGCAACTGCCCGAGACCCAGGCCCAGTTCGGGTGACGAGGCGATGATCTCGGCGGCCATCAGGGAGCGCCAGGAGAACGCCCAGCCCTGCTTGAGGCCCGCCAGATAGCCGGGCAGCGCCGCCGGGAGCACGATATGCCAGGTCCCGCGCAGCCCGGTCGCGCCCAGCGTGCGGCCCGCCCGGAGGAAGAGCGGCGGCACCTGGTCGACGCCGGAGACCAGCCCGTTGGCGATCGAGGGCACCGCGCCCAGCAGGATCACCGCGAACATCATCTGGTCGTTCAGCCCGAGCCAGATCACCGCCGGGGCCACCCATGCCACCGAGGGCAGCGACTGGAGCCCGGACAGGATCGGGCCGATCGCGGCCCGGACCAGCTTCACCCGGGCGACCAGCAGACCCAGCGGCGTACCGATGGCGACGGCGAGCAGGAAGCCGAGCAGACCGCGCGACACGCTGGTCCAGACGACCTCCAGCAGCGTGCCCGCCAGCCACATGTCCTTGGCGCTGTCCCACACCGCGGACGGCGGCGGCAGCTTGTACACCTCGGTGACCTGGGCGCGGACCAGCAGCTCCCAGACCACCAGGACCAGCGCCACCGCCACGACCGGCGGCAGCACCTTCTGCAGGAGGACCTCGCGCACCGGGGTGCGGCGGATCTGTACGGCGTCGAGCGCGTCGAGGCCGGCTTCCAGGCCCGCCAGGTCGTCGGGCTTCTTGTCGACCGGTCCGGCCGCCTCGTCCGGCCGTTTCCGGTCGGACGTGATGTCAGTGCTGGCCATGTCGGCGGATCTCCCCACGCAGTTCTTCGGTGATCTCGACGGACAGCTCCGCCACGGCGGTGTCCTCGATGCGGCGCGGCTGCTCGATGTCGACCGTCCACTCCCGGGCGATCCGGCCCGGCCGGGACGACAGCAGCACGACGCGCTGCGCGAGCCGTACGGCCTCGCGCACGTTGTGCGTGACGAAGAGGACCGAGGCGTTCGTCTCCCGCCAGATCCGGGTCAGCTCGTCGTGCAGCACATCGCGGGTGATGGCGTCCAGCGCCGCGAACGGCTCGTCCATCAGCAGCAGCTGGCTGTCCTGCGCGAGCGCCCGGGCCATGGCCACGCGCTGGCGCATACCGCCGGACAGCTCGTGCACCCGCTTGCCGTACGCCCCGCCGAGCCGGACCAGTTCGAGCAGCCGCTCCGCCTCGGTGCGGCGCTCCGATTTCGGCACCCCGCGCAGCCGCAGGGCCAGTTCGATGTTCTTGCCCGCGGTCAGCCACGGGAAGAGGGCGTGCTCCTGGAACATCAGGGCCGGCCGCCCGCCGGGGGTCTCGATGGACCCCTTCGACGGGCGGTCGAGTCCGGCCACCAGATTCAGCAGCGTCGACTTTCCGCACCCGGACGCTCCCAGGAGGGTGACGAACTCACCCGGAGCGACATCGAGGGTGATGTCGTCCAGCACGAGCTGCTGCCCCGTGGGTCCGGCGAAGGACTTCGAGACGTGCGCGAGACGGGCCGCGTGATCGACCGTCGTACGGTCCTCGGCCTTGGTGAGGGTAGGGGTCTCCATGGTCGTCACCTCCTGGGATTCCTTACGTCCTGCTGCGGATGGGCGGGCTACTTGACGCCGAGACCGGCGTCGGCGACCTCGGGCCGGCCATCGGCCTTGAGGATCTTGTTCAGCGGGCCCAGGTCGTAGATGCCCTGGAGGTTCGGCTCCTCGAGCAGACCGGACTTCACCGAGTAACCGGCCTGCGTCTTGAGCGTCTCGGCCAGCGGGTCGTCGGTGATCTCGATGGACTCCCACGCCGGGTCGAGGATCTCCTGGGGCAGCGGCTTGCCGCTCAGGGTCTCCAGCGCCTTGTTGGCGGACGCCTTGGCCTCATCCGGGTTGGCGTTGATCCACTTGTTGGTGGAGACCGAACCCTTCAGCACCGCCTCGACCACGTCCGGGTGCTCGTCGAGGAACTTCTGCGACACGATGATGTTCGTGATCACGAACTTCTTGTCCGGCCACAGGTCCTTCTCGTCGAGGAGCACCTTCGCACCCTCGGAGACCAGCTTGGAGGCGGTCGGCTCGGGCACCCACGCGCCGTCCAGGTCACCGGACTTGTAGGCGTCCGGGGTCACCTTGTTGTCCGAGCGGACCACGGAGACGTCGCCCTTGCCGCTCTGGGCGTCGACCTTCCAGCCCTTCTCGGAGATCCAGTTGAGGAATGCCACGTCCTGGGTGTTGCCGAGCTGCGGGGTGGCGATCTTCTTGCCCTTGAGGTCGTCCAGGGTCTTGATCTTGTCCGGGTTGACGACCAGCTTCACCCCGCCGGAGGCCGAACCGGAGATGATCCGCAGCCCCTTGCCCTGGGACTTGCTGAACCCGTTGATGGAGGGGGAGGGGCCGATGAACCCGATGTCGATGGAGCCGGCGTTCAGCGCCTCGATCTCGGACGGGCCCGCGTTGAAGGTCGTCGACTCGACCTTGGTGCCGCCCAGTTCCTTCTGGATGGTGCCTTCCTGGATACCGACCAGGGCGGTGGCGTGCGTGAGGTTCGGGAAGTACCCGATCTTCACGGTGTCGGAGGAGAGCTTCTTGCCTCCGGCGGAGACGTTCGTCTTGGCGTCGTCGTCCTTCGCCTCGGAACCGTAGCCGCAGGCGGTGGCCGCCAGGGCGAGCAGCGGCAGGGCGGCGGCAGCGGCGAGACCGCGGCGAACGGTGGAACGGGGGGCAGGCACGGGAGGCTTTCCTCTCGTTGGCCCGGTACTCGCGTCCCGCTGTCTGGTCAGGGGGGCGCGGCCGGGAGGGCGGCAGGTCTTCGGCGGTACGGGTGCGGGGGGTGCGGGGCGCGCGAGCGGTGCGCGTACGTCATCACGCACATCGCCCCACGCCTCCCTGACCGCTGCCGAGGGCGCCGCTGCCCACGCGGCCGCCCTCCTTCGCGAAGGAGGAGAAGAAGTCGGTGGCCATCAGAAGTCCCACTCGGCGTCGTCGTCGGCGGCCTGCGCGACGGCTTCGGCGACCGCCGCGAACGCGGCGCCCGCCATGCCGGCGCTCAGCGTCGTACCGTCCGCCGGGTCGATCAGCAGGAACGAGCCGGTGCGCCGGGAGTCCTCGTAGGAGTCGAGCGCGAGCGGCTCGGCGGTGCGTACGACGACCCGGCCGATGTCGTTGGCGACCAGCTGCCCGGGGGCCGGGTGCTGGGAGAGGTCGTCCAGGGTCAGCCGGGACGGGATGTCCTTGACGATCGCCTTCACCGTGCGGGTGGTGTGCTTGAGCAGCACCCGCTGGCCCACCGAGAGCGGCTGGTCGGCGACGTGGCAGACGGTCGCTTCGACGTCCTGGGTGACCGGCGGGGCGTCGTCGGCGGGGGCGATCAGGTCGCCGCGCGAGATGTCGATGTCGTCGGCCAGCCGGAGCGTCACCGACTGCGGCGCCCAGGCGATGTCCACGCTCTCGCCGAGCGCGTCGATGCCGGTGATCGTGGTCGTACGCCCGGAGGGGAGCACGGAGACGGGTTCGCCGACCCGGAACACCCCGGCGGCGATCTGACCGGCGTACCCCCGGTAGTCGGGGTGCTCGGCGGACTGCGGGCGGATCACGTACTGCACGGGGAAGCGCGCGTGGCAGGCGGTGAGGTCATGGCTGACCGGGACCGTCTCCAGGTGCTCCAGGACGGTCGGCCCGCCGTACCAGTCCATGTGCGCGGACGGCTCGACCACATTGTCCCCGGCCAGCGCCGAGATCGGGATCGCGGTGATCTCCGGGACGCCGAGGGACGCGGCGTACGCGGTGAACTCCTCGGCTATCGCGGCGAACACGGGCTCCGCGTAGTCGACCAGGTCCATCTTGTTGACCGCCAGCACCACGTGCGGGACGCGCAGCAGGGCCGCTACGGCGGCGTGCCGGCGGGTCTGCTCGACGACCCCGTTGCGGGCGTCGACCAGCACCACGGCCAGCTCGGCGGTGGAGGCGCCGGTGACCATGTTCCGGGTGTACTGCACATGGCCCGGGGTGTCGGCGAGGATGAACCGCCGCCGGGTGGTGGCGAAGTAGCGGTAGGCGACATCGATGGTGATGCCCTGCTCGCGTTCGGCCCGCAGCCCGTCGGTCAGCAGCGCCAGGTCCGGTGCCTCCTGCCCGCGGCTGAGCGAGGCCTGCTCGACGGCCTCCAGCTGGTCGGTGAGGACCGACTTGGAGTCGTGCAGCAGACGGCCCACGAGGGTGGACTTGCCGTCGTCGACCGACCCGGCGGTGGCGAAGCGCAGCAGGGTGGTGGCCGACAACTGCTCGGTAGTCGTGGTCATCTTAGAAATACCCCTCGCGCTTGCGGTCTTCCATCGCGGCCTCGGACATCTTGTCGTCGGCGCGGGTCGCGCCCCGCTCGGTGAGCCGGGAGGCGGCGATCTCGGTGATCACGGCGTCCAGCGTGGTGGCGTCGGAGTCGACGGCCCCGGTGCAGGACATGTCGCCGACCGTGCGGTAGCGCACGAGACGGGTCTCGGTGGACTCGTGCTCCTTGGGCCCGCCCCAGTGGCCGGCGGTCAGCCACATGCCGTTGCGGCTGAACACCTCGCGCTCGTGGGCGAAGTAGATCTCCGGCAGCTCGATCCCCTCGCGCTCGATGTACTGCCAGACGTCCAGCTCGGTCCAGTTGGAGATCGGGAAGACCCGGACGTGCTCGCCGGGGGCGTGCCGGCCGTTGTACAGCTGCCACAGCTCGGGGCGCTGGCGGCGCGGATCCCACTGCGAGAACTCGTCGCGCAGCGAGAAGACCCGCTCCTTGGCGCGCGCCTTCTCCTCGTCGCGCCGGCCGCCGCCGAACACCGCGTCGAAGCGGTGCTGCTGGATCGCCTCGGTCAGCGGCACGGTCTGGAGCGGGTTGCGGGTGCCGTCGGGGCGCTCGCGGAGCTTCCCGGCGTCGATGTACTCCTGCACGGAGGCGACGTGCAGCCGCAGCCCGTGCTTCTTCACCGTGCGGTCGCGGTAGTCGAGGACCTCGGGGAAGTTGTGCCCGGTGTCCACGTGCAGCAGCGTGAACGGCACCGGCGCGGGCGCGAACGCCTTCAGCGCCAGGTGCAGCATCACGATGGAGTCCTTGCCGCCGGAGAACAGGATCACCGGCCGCTCGAACTCACCCGCCACCTCACGGAAGATGTGGACCGCCTCGGACTCCAGGGAGTCCAGGTGGCTGAGCGCGTACGGGTTCGCGGTGTCCTCGGACACGGTGGTGGTGACGGCACTCACGCCAGGCCCCTCTCGGTGAGCAGCGCGTGGAGCGCCGCCGCTGACTCCTGCACGGTCTGCTGGTGCGACTCGATCCGCAGGTCGGGCGATTCGGGCGCCTCGTAGGGGTCGTCGACCCCGGTGAGCCCGCTGATCTCGCCCGCCGCCTGCTTGGCGTAAAGGCCCTTCACATCGCGTACGGAGCACACCTCGACGGGGGTTGCGACGTGCACCTCCAGGTAGGTGGTGGACTCGGTGGCGTGCCGCTTGCGGACGGCCTCGCGGCTGTCGGCGAACGGGGCGATGACGGGGACCAGCACCTTCACCCCGTTGGCGGCGAGCAGTTCGGCGACGAAGCCGATCCGGGCCACGTTGGTGTGCCGGTCCTCACGGGAGAAGCCGAGGCCCGCCGAGAGGAACTCGCGGATCTCGTCGCCGTCGAGCACCTCCACCTTGTGGCCCTCGGTCCGCAGCCGGCCCGCCAGCTCGTACGCGATGGTGGTCTTGCCCGCGCTCGGCAGACCGGTGAGCCAGATCGTGGCTCCCGTCTCCGTCACGCTCATCGAACTCTCCTGATCAGTCGTCATCAGCCGTGCAGCCCGCATTCGGTCTTACCGCGTCCGGCCCAGCGGCCGGCCCGTGCGTCCTCGCCCTCCAGCACCCGGAGGGTGCAGGGCGCGCAGCCGACGGAGGCGTAACCGTCCATCAGCAGCGGGTTGGTGAGCACCCCGTGCTCGGCGACGTAGGCGTCCACGTCGTCCTGGGTCCAGCGGGCGATGGGGGAGACCTTCACCTTGCGGCGCTTGGCGTCCCAGCCGACGACCGGGGTGTTCGCCCGGGTCGGCGACTCGTCACGGCGCAGCCCCGTCGCCCACGCGGCGTACGCGGTCAGGCCGTCCTCCAACGGCTTGACCTTGCGCAGCGCGCAGCACAGGTCGGGGTTCCGGTCGTGCAGCTTCTCGCCGTGCTCCGCGTCCTGTTCGGCGACGGTCTGGCGCGGGGTGATCGTGATGACGTTGACGTCCATCACCGCGTCGACCGCGTCCCGGGTGCCGATGGTCTCCGGGAAGTGGTAGCCGGTGTCCAGGAAGACCACGTCCACGCCCGGCAGCACCCGGGAGGCCAGGTGCGCGACCACGGCGTCCTCCATCGAGGAGGTGACGCAGAAGCGCGGCCCGAAGGCGTCGGTCGCCCACGTCAGGATCTCGATGGCGGAGGCGTCCTCCAGCTCCCGTCCGGCCCGCTCGGCCAGCTCCCGGAGCTCCTCGTCGGTCAGCTCTCCGCTCAGCAGAGTGTCCGTCATATCGCGTCCCCTTCACCGTCGTTGCGCTGCACGCCCCGGGTCAGCAGACCCAGGAACTTCAGCTGGAACGCGCGGTTGCAGGAAGCACATTCCCAGGCGCCGTGACCGGTCTCGTTGGGGCGCAGGTCCTCGTCGCCGCAGTACGGGCAGTAGAACGGGGCGGCTCGTTCGCTCATGACAGCGACTCCGCACTGGCGCGCGCCGCCCAGGTCGCGAAGCGCTCGCCGTCCTCGCGCTCCTCCTGGAACTTGCCGAGCACCCGCTCGACGTAGTCCGGCAGTTCGGCGGAGGTGACCTTCAGGCCGCGGACCTTGCGGCCGAACCCGGCCTCCAGGCCGAGCGCGCCGCCGAGGTGCACCTGGTAGCCCTCGACCTGCTCGCCGTTCTCGTCCAGCATCAGCTGGCCCTTGAGACCGATGTCCGCGACCTGGATACGGGCGCAGGCGTTCGGGCAGCCGTTGATGTTGATGGTGATCGGGTGGTCGAACTCCGGGATGCGGCGCTCCAGTTCGTCGATGAGCGATGCGCCGCGCGCCTTCGTCTCGACGATCGCCAGCTTGCAGAACTCGATGCCGGTGCAGGCCATCGTGCCGCGCCGGAACGGGGACGGCGTGACCTTGAGGTCCAGCGCCTCCAGGCCGGCGACCAGGGAGTCGACCTGATCCTCGGCCACGTCCAGCACGATCATCTTCTGCTCGGCGGTGGTCCGCACCCGGCCGGAGCCGTGCTCCTCGGCCACCTCGGCGATCTTGGTGAGGGTGGAGCCGTCGACCCGGCCCACCCGCGCGGCGAAGCCGACGTAGAAGCGGCCGTCCTTCTGCCGGTGCACCCCGAGGTGGTCGCGCCAGGTCTGGGCGGGCTGCTCGGGCGCGGGCCCGTCGACCAGCTTCCGCTGGAGGTACTCGTCCTCGAGAATCTGACGGAACTTCTCCGCGCCCCAGTCCGCGACCAGGAACTTCAGCCGGGCACGGGTGCGCAGCCGCCGGTAGCCGTAGTCGCGGAAGATCCCGATGACCCCGCCGTACACGTCCGGCACCTCGTCCAGCGGCACCCACGCGCCGAGCCGCACCCCGAGCTTGGGGTTGGTGGAGAGCCCGCCGCCGACCCAGAGGTCGAAGCCGGGGCCGTGCTCCGGGTGGTTCACGCCGACGAAGGCGATGTCGTTGATCTCGTGCGCCACGTCCAGGTTCGGGGAGCCGGAGACCGCCGACTTGAACTTGCGGGGCAGGTTGGAGAAGTCGGGGTTGCCGATGAAGCGGCGCTGGATCTCGTCGATCGCGGGGGAGCCGTCGATGATCTCGTTCTCGGCGATGCCCGCGACGGGGGAGCCGAGGATGACGCGGGGCGTGTCACCGCAGGCCTCGGTGGTGGAGAGGCCCACCTCTTCCAGCCGCCGCCAGATCTCCGGCACGTCCTCGATGCGGATCCAGTGGTACTGCACGTTCTGCCGGTCGGTGAGGTCGGCGGTCCCGCGCGCGAACTCCTGGGAGATCTCACCGATCACCCGCAGCTGCTGCGTGGTCAGCCGGCCGCCGTCGATCCGGACGCGCAGCATGAAGAACTTGTCGTCCAGCTCCTCCGGCTCCAGCACGGCCGTCTTGCCGCCGTCGATGCCGGGCTTGCGCTGGGTGTAAAGACCCCACCAGCGCATGCGTCCGCGCAGGTCGTTCGGGTCGATGGAGTCGAAACCGCGCTTGGAGTAGATCGTCTCAATACGTGTCCGCACGTTGAGACCGTCGTCGTCCTTCTTGAACTGCTCGTTCCCATTGAGGGGCGTGTGGTGGCCCACGGCCCACTGACCTTCACCACGGTGGCGTCCGGCCTTGCGGCGGGGCGTGGCGGTCGCAGGCTGTTCCGGGGTAGCGGCCATGGCAATACGTCCTTCGGGACTGCGGGAGGGCGGCTCTGAGCGGCGCACTCGCGCTGAGGCGCGGCGGTGCGCGGGGCGGATCAGAGGTAAGAGAGATGCGGCGGTGCTGGTGCTGTCAGCTCGCCGGACAGATGGCGCTGGACATGCGGCCGAGGTCGACGTGGCGTCGACTCACCAAGGCAATTCCAGTTCCAGACATGACGGAAGCGTGTCACGCGCATCTCGGGGCAGTCCACCACTATCCGCTATGTGGACGGCTGAGTCTCGAAAGATGGGACGATGTGGCGCCGGTCACGGAGTGCGGCACGGGCATTGGCGACAAAACACCCGATGGTCAGGAGTTCGGTGGTCAGGAGGCCGGTGGTCAGGAGGCCGATCGTCAGGAGGTGTACGCCCCGGGCCACGGGCCCGGCGTCGCCACGTCCGGCTCCACCTCGATCTTCGTGTCGAAGAGCCGGAAGCCGCGCCGCAGGTAGTTGTCCATCGCGTGGGGGCCGTCCTTCGAGCAGGTGTGCAGCCACACGCGCTTCGTCTCCGGCCGCTCCGGCCAGCGCTCCGCCAGGTCCCAGGCGCGCGCCACCCCGTGACTGAGCAGATGGCCGCCGATCCGCCGCCCCCGGAACGCCGGGATCAGCCCGAAGTACATGATCTCGACCACGCCGTCGTCCTGCGGGTCCAGCTCGACGTACCCGGCCGGCGTCCCGTTCGCGTACGCCACCCAGGTCTCCGCCCCGGGCCGCCGCAGGGCCTCCTCCCACTGGGCGTACGTCAGGCCCAGCCGGTCGGTCCAGTGGATGTCGCCGCCCACGGCGGAGTAGAGGAACCGGCTGAACTCCGGCAGCACCACCTCGGACCGGACGACGCGGATATCGCCCTCCGGCTCGACGGCCGGACGGAGATCGGCGGGCGAGGTCTGCTCCAGCGACCAGACGGTCACCTCGGTGGTCGGCGCTGCGGGCTGCGGGTTGTCGCTCATGACGGCCAGAAAACCATGGAGCCGCCTATCGGCGCACGGCGACCCCGCTCAGGTGGCCCGCGCCGCCCCGCGGGCCTCCGTCACCACCGGCGCCAGGGAGTGCGGCAGCAGATCCGCCCCGTGCTCCGGGTGGATCACCTCCACCTCCACCCCGTCCCCGAAGCGGTACGGGCGGTGGGCCAGGACCTCCGCCAGACGACGCCGCAGCCGGGAGATCTCGGCCCGGACCGTCACCGTCCGGGTCGCGTCCCCGAAGATGTCCCGCGCCAGCTCCGAGGCCGTCCGTCCCTGCCGGTGCACCGCCAGCGCGTACAGCAGCTCCGCGTGGCGCGGCGAGAGCCGCTGCTTCACGCTGCCCAGCGGCCCGGTCAGATGCACCGCGAGCGCCCGTGGCCGGCTCAGGTCCAGCACCACCCGGCGCGGCGCCCCCGGCGCCCCGCCCTCGTCCACCTGCACCAGCCAGCCGCCCGGCAGCGGCTCGACCCGGCACATGCCGAGCGAGGGCAGCCACACCGGACCCGGCCGCAGGGACTTCGGCAGCGGCAGCCGGTCCACCGGCGGCATCCCGGTCACCGCCGCCAGCCGCCCGTGCACGTCCACCGCCAGCGCCCGCCCGCCGATCCGGCACAGGATCGGCGCGGCCACCGCGCGCAGCCGCTCGATCTCCGCCAGATGGCGGATGCGGATCTCGCCCTCGGCGAGCCGGGCCACCGAGTCGACCAGGGCCAGCGTCGCCGGATGGAAGGTGGACGCGGGCCCGCTGATGTCGACGATCCCGATCAGCCGCCCGTCGCGCGGATCGCGCACCGGGGCCGCCGCGCAGGTCCAGCTGTGCAGCGCCCGGATGAAGTGCTCGGCCGAGTGGACCTGGACGGGGATCCGGGCGGCCAGCGCCGTCCCGATCGCGTTCGTCCCGGTCGCCGCCTCGGCCCAGGCCGCCCCCTCCTCCAGGCAGATGTCGTGGGCCCGGCGCAGCACCCCCGTGTTGCCCTGCCGCCACAGCACCCGGCCCTCGGTGTCGGTCACCACCATGATCTGCTGCGCGGCGTCCGCGATCGAGGCCAGTCCCGCCCGCAGTAACGGCATCAGTTCGCCGAGCGCCGTACTGCGGCGGCGGTGCTCGATCTCGTCCGCCTCCAGCAGCTCGCTCTCCGGCGACTGGTCGGGGTCGATGCCGCTGCGCATGACCCGGTCCCAGGAGGCGTCGATCTCCGCCCGGGGCACGACAGCGGACGGCGCCCCCGTCAGCCGCGCCTCCCGGGCCCCGTGGAGCAACCGGCTCGCCCGGCGGCCCGCCCCCTGACCGGTCACCCGCACCATCCCCACCGCACCTGTGTCCGTCATGGTCCCCGTTCCCCCCGAACGCTTCCCGGCCCCCCGGCCCGCCCATCCTGCCGTTCACCCGGCCGGGCCGCCGTGCAGTCCACACAATGGTTGCAACCCTTTGCAACTCTGGCGATGGCCCGCGGGTCTGTACGAGAGTGGCAGGAACACTGTGCGCCGGGCCCGTCCCGGTCGCCCGGTGTCGCACAAGCATGGAGGGTGGTGCCGTGTCGGCGCAGCACCACCCTCCTTCGCTTCCCCCGCCGCCCGGTCGCCGGCGACGGCAGGCCGGGACGGAAAGCCGGCCCCGTGCCCGCGGGCACGCCGGGATCCAGGGGCGTTGCCCGACCGCATCCGGAATGCCGGCCCCGCGGGCACGCCGGCGCCCGCTACGTCCGGCTGCCCCCGCCGCACCTCCGTACGCTCTCCGACGCCAGACCCGCCGCCGCGCACAGCGCTCCCCAGCCTCCCGCGACTGCGGCGGCCTTCCGGCGTGCCGCCGGATCGGGGAGCTGCGTACCGAAGAGCGCCGCGTCGCAGAGGTCGGCCGCGACCCGGCACGCGGTCGCCGCCCGCAGTGCGGAGCCCTCCCTCGCGACCAGCATGGCGAGCCCGATCGCGGCGTCCCGGGCGCCCACGACGCGGATCAGCAGCGCGGTCGCCGGCGGTACGGACCCGTCCTCCTCGTCCAGACCGCACGGGCGGGCCATCAGCGCCGGGCGCACCAGCACCCCCACTCCATAGGCGGCGGTCGCCGCGCCCGCCCATCGCACTGGCCAAGCTCCCACGGTGTCCTCCTCACTCTCCGCCGATTCGACTCTCTGCCGACTCGACGGAACCCGGGTTCCCGTACCCCTCCGGTCCGACACATCGCGTACCGCCGATCAGCCGCCGCCCCGGAGCGTTGCTCCTTTCTGAAAGGGGTGTGGCCCGTGCCGGACGGGGCAACGGACGGACATGGCTGTTCTGCGCAGAGTCGCCCGGCCCCTGCTGGCCGCGAAATTCATCCGTGACGGGATCGCGGCGGTCCGCGACCCCGCCCTCCCCGACCTTCCGGAGGACTCCCGGAGCGAGCGCGGGGCTCCCGCACTCGCCTCGCGGGTGCCGTTCCTGCCCGAGGATCCCGAGCAGCTCGTACGCCTCCAGGGCGCGGTGCAGCTCGGCGCGGGAGTCCTGCTCGCCCTGGGGCGCGCGCCACGGCTGGCGTCCGCCGCCCTCGCGGTGACCCTGGTGTCCTCCGCCCTCACGGCCGGCGGCCGTGGGCCGGGCGACGATCCCGGGGCGCGGCGCGCGGACCTCCTCACCGACCTGTCCCTGTTCGGCGGGCTGCTGATCGCCGCTGCCGACACCCACGGCAAGCCCTCGCTCGCCTACCGGACCCGTCGGACGGCGGCCCACGCGTCCGACGCGGTCAGCCACCGTGCCCATGCCGTCTCCCACCAGGTCGGGAACGCGGCAGGCGCGACCGCGGACAGCGTCGCGCACTCCGTCGAGGCCGCCCGCAAGCGCCTCTCCTGAACGCGGCGCGGGCGAGAAAAAGCCCGGCCGGTCGCAGATCGCACAGCAGGGGCCCTCCCGGAGTCGAGTCCGGGAGGGCCCCTGCCCGCAGGTGAGGGCCTACGAGGCGACCGGCCGGGCCCGTGCCACCACCGAGGCCAGATCCAGGCTGTGCGGCAGCGTCCCGAACACCGCACCCCCGTCCCCGCCGAGCCGCGACGCGCAGAACGCGTCGGCCACCTCCGGCGGAGCCCACCGCACCAGCAGCGACCCCTGGAGCACCAGCGCGAACCGCTCCACCAGCCGCCGCGCCCGCGCCTCGATGCCGTCCAGATCGGCCAGCTCCGTCAGCAACCCCTTGATCGCCGCGTCCAGCCGGTGATCCGCCCCGCGCGCCTGCCCGACCTCCCGCAGGAACGCGTCCAGCGCCCCCGGCTCCCGTTGCAGCGCCCGCAGCATGTCGAGCGCCTGCACATTGCCCGAGCCCTCCCAGATCGAGTTGAGCGGCGCCTCGCGCAGCAGCCGGGGCATGCCCGACTCCTCCACGTACCCGTTGCCGCCCAGGCACTCCAGCGCCTCGCCCACCACGGCGGTACAGCGCTTGGTGACCCAGAACTTCGCGGCGGGCAGCGCCAGCCGCAGGAAGGCCCGCTCCTCCTCGGTGTCCGCGTCGTACGCCGCCGCCAGCCGCATCGCCAGCACCGTCGCCGCCTCCGACTCCAGCGCCAGATCCGCCAGGACGTTGCGCATCAGCGGCTTGTCGATCAGCACCCCGCCGAACGCGCTGCGATACGTGCTGTGGTGGACCGCCTGCGCCACCGCCTGCCGCATCAGCGCCGCCGAACCCACCACGCAGTCGAGGCGGGTGGCCGCCACCATCTCGATGATGGTGCGCACCCCGCGCCCCTCCTCGCCGACCCGGCGGGCCCAGGTCCCGTCGAACTCGACCTCGGCGGACGCGTTGGACCGGTTGCCCAGCTTGTCCTTCAGCCGCTGGATCGCGAACACGTTCCGGGCGCCGTCCGGGAGCACGCGCGGCACCAGGAAGCAGCTCAGCCCGCCCGGGGCCTGCGCCAGCACCAGGAAACCGTCCGACATCGGCGCCGAGCAGAACCACTTGTGCCCGGTGAGCAGGTACTCGCCCTCGCCCGCCAGCGGCTCGGCCCGGGTCGTGTTCGACCGCACGTCGGTGCCGCCCTGCTTCTCGGTCATCCCCATCCCGAAGAGCACGCCTGCCTTCTCGCCCGGGGGCCGCAGCCCCTCCACGTACGTGTGCGAGGTCAGCAGCGGCTCCCACTCGGCGGCCAGCGCCGGATCGGTCCGCAGCGCGGGCACCGCGGCATGCGTCATCGACAGCGGGCAGCCGTGCCCCGCCTCGGCCTGCGACCAGACCAGGAACCCCGCCGCGCGCCGGACATGACCGGCCGGGCGGCCCCAGGCGTCCGTCAGCCCGGCGGATACGGCATGGCCCAGCAGCCGGTGCCAGGAAGGATGGAACTCCACCTCGTCGACGCGATGACCGTAACGGTCATGCGTCCGCAGAACGGGCGGGTGCGCGTTCGCCTGCGCGCCCCACTCCTGTGCCTGGGTGGAGCCGGCGGCCCGGCCGAGCTCCCCGAGCTCCACCAGCGCCACGGGCAGGACCGCGGGCTCGATGTGCCGCTCGACGGCCTCGGACAGGACCCGGTCGGCGGCGAAGACGTCAAGGCCGACCAGCGGCGGAACCTGATTGGTCACGGTGTGGGTGGTGGCTGCCATGCCGATACGGTAAGGAGGTGCAGGCAGCAAAGGAAACACCCGAGCGGCCCCCGGGCCGGCTCCACCGGGCGCGAGTGCTCTACCGCAATGTCTCCAAACGGCGCATGGCGTGGCACTTGCTCAAGGACACCGTCAACTCGTGCATCGAGTACCGCATTCTGGGCCTCGCGGCCGAGGCGGCGTTCTTCACCCTGCTCTCGCTGCCCCCGCTGCTGCTCGGCATGATCGGACTGCTCGGTTACGTCGACGAGTGGACGACCACCACCACCGTCGCCTCCATCGAGCGCAACATCCTCTCCGCCTCCCAGACGGTGCTGTCCGAGCGCGGGGTCAACGACTTCGCCAAACCGCTGCTCGCCGACGTCACGACCGGGGCCCGCCCCGACGTCATCTCCCTCGGCTTCGCCATCGCCCTGTGGTCCGGCTCCCGCGCGGTGAACGTCTTCATCGACACCATCACCGTCATGTACGGCCTGGACGGCCACCGCGGCATCGTCAAGACCCGGCTGCTGGCCTTCCTGCTGTACGTCGTCGCCCTGCTGCTCGGCGCGGTGGTGCTGCCGCTGCTGGTCGTCGGCCCGGACCGGGTGGTCGAGTTCGTGCCCTGGGGCACCGAGGTCATAGCCGTCCTGTACTGGCCGCTCGTCATACTGCTGACCATCGCGTTCCTCACGACGCTCTACCACGTGTCCGTGCCCGTCCGTTCGCCCTGGATCGAGGACGTTCCCGGGGCGCTGGTGGCGCTCGGCATGTGGGTCCTCGGCAGCTTCCTGCTCCGGATCTACCTGACCAGCACGGTCGAGGGCCCGACCATCTACGGCTCCTTGGCGGCGCCGATCGCCGTGCTGCTGTGGATCGGCATCTCCGCCTTCGCGGTCCTGGTCGGCGCCGCGGTCAACGCGGCCATCGACCGGGTGTGGCCCTCCCTCGCCACGGCCGCCGCCCGCGAGGCCACCGAACGCGTCCGGGCCGCCCAGGCCGCCGAGTTCGTCGCCCGTACCCGCTCGGCCGCCTACGACGGCACGGACGACGACGATGACGAGGACGACGGCCCCGCGTACATGCCCTCCGAGTTCCCCGAGCGCTGGTCCCGCTTCCTGCCGCCCGACGACGTGAAGTCCCGGCTGCACGCGACCTGGGAGAAGGAGCCCAGGGACGCGAAGGAAGCCAAGGAGCCCAAGGACGTGAAGGAGCCGAAGGGCTCCTCGTCGCCGGAGGGACCGTCTCCCCGCTGACGGCTGACGGCTGACGGCTGACGGCTGACGGCCGAGACCGCTGAGTGCGCCGACCGCCGAGACCGCTGACGGCTGAGCCCGCCGACCGCCGACCGCGCTAGCGTGGAAACCATGCCCCGGCAGCACCAGCGGTACCAGGAACGCCCGTCCCGGCTGGACGGGGCCGTCGTCTGGACCCTGGACGTCCCGTCCGGCCCGCGACCGCCCGCCCGGTCAGTCCTGCCCGACGGCTGCATGGACCTGATCTGGACCGCCGGCCGCCTGGTCGTCGCCGGGCCCGACACCCACGCCTTCGAGGTCGACCCGCGCAACCGGGGTTCCTGCGCCGCGATCCGGTTCGGACCCGGCACCGCCCCCGTACTCCTCGGCGTACCGGCGCACGAGCTGCGCGACCACCGGGTCGACCTGGCCGCGCTCTGGCCCCGTACCGCCGTCGCGGCGCTCACCGGGCGGATCGACCGGGCCGCCGACCCCGCCACCGCCCTGGAGGACTTCGCGCTCGGCCGGGCCGCCGACACCGGCCCGCCGGACCCGGTCACAGCGGCCGTCGCCGACGGTCTGCGGCGCGGCAGGTCCGTCGCGTCGACGGCCGCCGAGGTCGGCCTCGGGGCCCGCCAGCTGCACCGCCGCTCCCTGGCCGCCTTCGGCTACGGCCCCAAGACACTGGCGAGGATCCTCCGCCTCCAGCGGGCCCTGGCCCTCGTCCGCACCGGCCTCCCGTACGCCGAGGCGGCCTGCGCGGCGGGCTGCACCGACCAGGCGCACCTCTCCCGGGAGATGCGCGACCTGGCCGGCACGACCCTCGGGGCCTACTTCGCGGCGGGCAGGGCCGCGAACAGCGACACCCCGCAGCCGTCCGGGTCCAGGACCACCGCGTAGCGCTGCCCCCACTCCGCGTCCCACGGCTTCAGCTGCCCGCTGTACCCGGCGTCGACCAGCTCCGCGTACAGCGCGTCCACCTCCCGCGGGCCGTCGCAGACGAAGGCCAGGGCGACCCGCTCACCGCCGCCCGCCGGGCGCTCCCAGTCCGGGTCGAACGAGGCGATGACCTCCTCCGTGTCCCACAGCAGCCGCTGCCCGCCCGGCAGGGCCACCTCGACATGGGGCGCGGACTCCGCCCCGTCCGGGATGTCGAGGCCGAGCCGCCGGTAGAAGGCGAGCGAGGCCGCGAGGTCGGAGGTGATGATGCTGATGGCGTCGAGTCGTGGAGTCATGCCCCGACCGTAGGCACCCGGCCCCGCCGCCGTCTTGTACGAATCGGTCACCCGGCCCCCCGGGGACTCACCCCAGGCAGTCCGCCGGCGAGGTCCCCGGATCGGTCAGCGCAAGACCCAGGGCCGCCCGCTCGGTGACCCACCGGGTCGGCCGGTGACGCGGATCGCCGGTCGACGCGTGCAGCGCCCGCTGGAGCGCCAGCATCCGTACGGCCCCGATCCGCTCGCCCCACGCCAGCGGCCCGGCCGGGTAGCCGAGGCCCGTGGTCACCGCCAGATCGATGTCGGCGGGCGCCGCGAGCGAGCGCTCCGCGATCGAGCAGCCGACCGCGACGACGGAGGACAGCAGCCGCTGCGCGACCGACCCCGCCGTGTCCCGCACCACCGACACCGCGTACGGCTCCCCGCCCTCGCCTCCCCGCGCCAGTACCGCACGCGCGTCCCGGGCGGCCGCCGGATCGGAGGCGGCCGTCACCGCGAGAACCCGCCGCCGCCCCGCCGGAGGCAGCGCCTCCACGCCGAACGTACGCTCCCGGGGCAGCCCGTCCTCCGCGATCGCCCCCGCCACCGACGTCCCCCACACCGGCACCAGCACCACGGCCCCGTCCGACGGCCCGTCGCCCCGCTCCACGCGGACCCCCGCCGCCTCCAGCGCCCCGGTCAGCGCCTCCTCGTAGGCCGCGACCTCCGCCCGCCCGGCCGAGGCCAGGAAAACCGGGCGCTCCCTGTCCCCGCCGACCGGGCTCTCCGGCGCGGGGCCGGATGACCCGTCCCCGTCCCCGTACGCGTACCAGCCCCGGCCCGTCTTACGCCCGTGCAGCCCCGCCACCACCCGGTTCGGGGTCAGGAAGGACGGGCGCAGCCGGTCCTCGTACCGGAAGCCCGCCCAGATCGAGTCGATCACCGCGGCCGTCACATCGAGCCCGGTCAGGTCCATCAGCTCGAACGGGCCCATCCGCAGCCCCAGCACGTCCCGCGCGATCCGGTCGATCTCCGCCGGCTCCGCGACCGACTCCTCCAGCAGCGCGAGCGCCTCCGTCACCAGCCCGCGCCCCGCGTGGTTCACCAGGAATCCGGGCGTGTCGGCCACGGTCACCGCCCGGTGCCCGCACCCCTCCACCAGCTCGGTGAGGAGTGCCGGGATCTCCGGACGGGTCGCCGCGCCCGGCACCACCTCCACGATCCGCATCAGCGGCACCGGGTTGAAGAAGTGCAGCCCGGCCAGGCGCGAGGGGTCCTGGAGGGTCGCCGCGATCCGGGTGACCGACAGGGAGGAGGTGTTGGTCGCGAAGACGGCGGAGCCGGGCAGCGCCTCCTCCAGCCTCCCGAACACCTCGGCCTTGGTCTCCAGGTCCTCCCGTACGGCCTCGATGACCAGCTCCACGTCCGGCCCGGCCGCCCACGGTTCGGCGAGCGGCACCAGCCGGGCCACCGCCGCGTCCCGCTCGTCGGCGGACATCCGGCCCTTGACGACCGCCCTCTCCAGCATCGAGGCCACGAACTCCACGGCGTCCTTCACCGCGTCGGCCCGTACGTCACCCAGCTCCACGGTGTGTCCCGCGCTCGCGGCCCACTGGGCGATGCCACGGCCCATGGCCCCGGCTCCGACGATCCTGATACGCATGGCAGTTGGGGCCCTTCCGGCGAAGACGGTGATGAACGGTGATGAACGGTCATGGACGGTCGTGGTGAGAGATGGGGTCAGCGGAGGTAGACACGGTTCGGGTCGACATCGTCGCGCAGGAGCCGCAGCTCCGCAGGGGCGGGCGGGTCCGTCGTCGTGACCCGGTCGGTGGCCTTCAGCTTCCAGCCGGTCGCCGCCCGGACCTGCTCGACGGTGACCCCGGGGTGCACGGCGACCAGCCGCAGCTCGTCCCCGACACCGTCACGGGCGAGGACGCCCAGCTCGGTGATGACCCGGGTGACGCCGACGCCGAGCGGGCGGATGCCGTCCGCGAGCGCCCGGTCGGGCCCGGGCGTCGTGCAGAAGTCGAGCACGTCCGCGAAGGAGCGCGGGGTGTGGCGGCGCATCACGACGAAGACCTCCCGGGCGTTCGCCATCACCTCCACCGCGCCCCCGGAACCCGGCAGCCGCACCGACGGGCGCTCCCACTCCCCGATCACCGAGGTGTTGAGGTTGCCCCACCGGTCGATCTGCGCGGCCCCCAGGAAGCCGACGTCGATATGCCCGCCCTGGAGCACCGAGCCGAACAGGGTGGGCATGGACACCACCGCCTCGGCCCCGGTGATCAGGACGGCGTCCGCGATGGTCTCCGGCAGCTGGGAGGGGTGCGCCCCGCAAACCCCGGACTCGTACACCACTTCGATGCCCGGGGCGACGGTCAGCCGCGCCAGTTCGGCGGCGAGCGTGGGCAGTCCGATCCCCGCGAACACGGTTCGCCGGCACGCCAGTTCGCGCGCGGCGACGACGGAGAGCAGCTCCGACGAGGTGACAGGCCCCGTACCCCCCGCACGCTGCCCGCTCACAGCCGCCTCCCTTCGTGCAAGGGCTCGCTCACAGCCGCCTCCCGTAGTTCACCGGCTCGCTCAGCGCCTCGCCGACCGCGAGCCCCGCCCAGAACTCCTCGCCCAGCTTCGCCGCGTACTCCGCGTGGTCGACGGTCCCGTACACCCACTCCTCCAGCCATCCCCGCAGCCGCTCCGGATCCTTGCTGATCGCCGACCAGGCGCGGTAGAAGGCGTTGTCCCGGTCGTAGTACCCCTGTGCGAACGACGGGTGCGCCCCACGCGGGCAGACCACCACCGCGTCGACCGCGTGGGCGGGGACGAGGGTACGGTTCGGGTCCGCACGGATCACCGCGTCCGCCACCAGCTCCTCCACCACCACGACCGCCTTCTCCGCCGCGTACACCGCCTCGGCCTGGACGCCCGTCAGCCCCCAGATCTGGGTGTTGCCCCGGTGGTCGGCGCGCTGGGCGTGGATGATCGTCACGTCCGGTTGGACGGGCGGCACGACGTAGATCTGCTCGGTGGAGCCGTCGGCGGCGGGGTAGGGCGAAGTGACCTTACGGATACCGGGGTTGACGGCCGGCAGGTCACTCCCCGCGTAACTGCGCAGCGGGTAGAACGGCAGCCGCTGCGCACCGGCCAGATACCGGCACACCATCCCGTAGTGGCTGTACTCCTCGAACACCAGCGGCTCGGGATCGGCCCGCTCGACGCGCCGCCGCAGCTCGCCGAGCGAACCGGCCGACGAGTTGCCCACGAAGGACGACACCAGCCGCGCCACGCAGCCCGCTGCCAGCATCTGGTCCACCACGATGTCCGCCGTCATCCGGACGACCGTGAGATCCCGGCGCCCCTGCCGGATGATCTCGTGCCCGGCGGCGGTCGGGATGAGATGGGTGAACCCCTCCAGGCTCACGGTGTCCCCGTCGTGGACGAAGGCGGCGACGGCCTCCCTCATCGACATGACCTTGCCGGCCGTCCGGTCCACGGTTCTCCTCATCGTCCGCATGCCAGGGCCTCACGGTGTCAGCGCCCATTGATGGCTGTCCAATACCGAATTAAGGTCGGATCGAGACGCAGGGCATATCAATGACGCGGGGGAGACGTCCTCATGGAACTACGCCATCTCAACGCCTTCCTCGCGGTGGCCGAGGAACTTCACTTCGGCCGGGCCGCCAAGCGGCTCCAGATGGCCCAGCCACCGCTGAGCCAGCAGATCCGCCAGCTGGAGAAGGAGCTCGGCGTCCAGCTCTTCCACCGCAACACCCGCTCGGTCCGGCTGACCAGCGCGGGGGAGACCTTCCTCGAACCCGTACGCACCGTCCTCGACGACCTGGACACCGCCGTCCGGGCGGCCAGATCGGCGGGGATCGGCGAGTCGGGCCGGGTCACCATCGGCTTCGCCGGGGCCTCCAGCCACGAGACGCTGCCCCGGCTCACCCGTGCCGTGCGCGCCGCCCACCCCGGCCTCGAACTCGTCATGACCGGCCAGACGTACGCCAACACCGCCCTCGCCCGGGTCGCGGACGGCTCGCTCGACCTCGGCTTCGTCCGGCTGCCGGTGACCCGGCCCGGCGTCGCCCACCGGGTGATCGACGAGGAGGAGCTGGTCTGCGCCCTGCCCTCCGACCACCCGCTCGCCCGGCGGGATGCCGTGCCGCTCGCCGTACTCGCCGGCGAACCGTTCGTCTCCTTCCCCGCCAACTCCGGCTCCACCGTCCGCGACGCCATGACCGAGGCCTGCGAGAGCGCCGGGTTCACCCCGCGCGTCGTCCAGGAGGCCCCCGACTCGTACACGATCCTCGCCCTGGTCGCCGCCGGGGTCGGCGTCACCCTCACGGTCACCTCCGTCCAGCACATCCAGCAGAACGGCCTGGTCTACCGGCCCCTCGCCGGTCCTCCCATCCGCCTCCGCGCCGCTCTCGCCTGGCGCGCGGACAACCCCTCCGCCGCCCTGCGCGCGGTGCTCGCCGTGGCGGAGGAAGCACTGCCGACGCCCGTGCGTACCCGCGATTGAGACGCACAGCCTCTCGACCCGGTGCATATTCGATATTGGACCGACTCAGTGGCGCGGTGCGAAGGTCACTGGACCCGCGCGTACCGCCACCGCTCCAGGAAAGGCCCCTCCGTGCCGCTCGACGTCGTCATCTGCGAACCCCTGCGCACCCCCATCGGCCGGTTCGGCGGGGCCTTCGCCCAGCAGACCCCGGCCGCGCTGGCCGCACGCGTCATCGAGGAGATCGTCGCCCGCACCGGCGTCGACCCCGCCCGGGTCGACGAGGTGATCCTCGGCCACGCCTACCCGACCAGCGAGGCCCCCGCCATCGGCCGGGTCGCCGCCCTGGACGCCGGACTGCCCACCTCGGTCACCGGCTCCCAGATCGACCGCCGCTGCGGCTCCGGGCTCCAGGCGGTACTGGACGCGGCGATGCAGATCCGGGCCGGCTTCAGCGACGTCGTCATCGCCGGTGGCGTCGACGTGATGAGCGCCGCCCCCTACTACACCCACGACGGCCGCTGGGGCATCAAGGGCCCCGGCCTCCACCTGCACGACGCCCTCGCCCGGGGCCGCGTCACGGCGGGCGGAATCAACCACCCGGTCCCCGGCGGCATGATCGAGACGGCGGAGAACCTGCGCCGGGAGTACGGCATCAGCCGCGCCGACCAGGACGCCCTGGCGCTCCGCTCCCAGCAGCGCGCCGCGCACGCCGTCGCCGAGGGCCGCTACGACGCGGAGACCGTCCCCGTGACCGTACGCACCCGCAAGGGCGAAACGACGGTCACCGCCGACGAACACCCCCGCCCCGACACGACGGCCGAGCAACTCGCCTCTCTCCGACCCGTGATGGCGAAGTCCGACCCGGACGCCACCGTCACCGCGGGAAACGCCAGCGGCCAGAACGACGCTGCCGCCGCCTGCCTGGTCACCAGCGCCGAGACCGCCGAACGCCTCGGCCTCACCCCGCTCGTCCGCCTCGTCTCCTTCGCCCGTGCCGGGGTGCCCGCCGCGACGATGGGCATCGCCCCCGTCGCCGCCACCCGCACCGCCCTCGGCCGGGCGGGCCTCACCCTCGCCGACCTCGACCTGATCGAGCTGAACGAGGCGTTCGCCGCCCAGGTACTCGCCTGCACACGGGAGTTGGGCCTCGGCGAGAAGGACCACGAGCAGCGGATCAACGTCAACGGCTCGGGCATCTCGCTGGGCCATCCGGTCGGTGCCACCGGGGCCCGCATCCTCGCCACCCTCACCCGCGAACTCCACCGCCGCGAGGCCCGGTACGGACTGGAGACGATGTGCATCGGCGGCGGTCAGGGACTCGCCGCGATCTTCGAACGCATCGCGCACTGAGGGCCGTTCACGCGGATCCGCCTCACCGGGCGACGGTCGCCTCGGGGCCCGCCGACGTGGTCGCGGCGGCCGGTTCGGGAGCCTCCCCGGGCCCCTCGTAGAGGTAGTGCCACGTCCCGTCCAGCACGCCGCGGAACCAGACGTCCACCTCGTCCTGCCCCATCGCCGGCCAGTCGGGGACCTCCTCGACCAGGGCGCGTCCCATCCGGCGGCCCAGCTCCACCAACCGGGCTCCCGCCGCTGTGCGTTCGTCCGCGTACCGCTCCAGCGCCGCGGTGAGATCCGGCCCCTCCCGGAGGACCCGCTCCAGGCACAGGGCGTCCTGCAGCGCCTTGACCGCGCCGGTGGCGGTGTGCGGCCTGGTCACCCCGGCCGCGTCCCCGGCCAGCAGCAGCGGCGGGCGGGCGACCCGGGGAGCCTGCACATCGGCGACCGGGTGGCATGCCGTCGCCCGTCGCCCGCTCCGCGCGACGATGTCCGCCCAGGCCGCCGGGAAGTGCGCCGCCGCCAGCTCCCGCACGTACGGTCCGGGGTCGGCGCCCTCGGGCGGTCGGCTGTAAATGGCGTACGCGAGCAGCCGGTTGCCCGCCCCGGCGCTGCCGTCGCCGTCCTGCGGGCCACCGGGGATCAGGTAGAAGATGCCGTGCCCGCCGGGAAACCCCAGGGTCACCCACGCGCCACGCAGGAGCTCCAGCTCCCGGGGGTGCCCGGCCGGCGCGCCGAGCGGGATCGCGCCGCGCCAGACCACGTACGGGGCGGGCTCCGGCCGGAGGCCCGGCGCGAGCAGCTGCCGGGTGGCCGAGGCGTGACCGTCGGCGCCCACGACCAGGTCGTACGGTTTCTCGCCCCGCGCGGAGGTGACCACCGCCCGGCCTGAATCTCCGAGCCGGACCGAGGCCACCGGCTGCCCCCGCAGATAGCGCACGGCCCCGGCGCTCGCACGCAACGACCGCCACAACAGGCCCCAGTTGCACGGCGTCACGGGGGAGTGCTGCCGGGCCAGTTCCCGCGCGGACCGGCCGCCCGGCTCCCGCGTCAGCCAGACCCGCGTCCCCACCGGAGCGGTCGGCATGGCCGCGTCCAGATACCCGGACCCGACCAGCTCCGCGTGCAGCGGCGGCGGGATCACGATGCCGAACCCCCGGTCCTGGAGTTCGGCGCCGCTCCGCTCGTACACGGTGACGTCGGCCCCGGCCCGCGAGCCCGCGACGGCCGCCGCGCACCCCGCGATGCTGCCGCCGATCACTCCGATGCGCAACGCTGCCGCCATGTCCCCGGCCCTTCCCGTCGTCCCGTGCAGGTCCCGTACACGTCCCGTACACACAGAAGGTCCGGCCGGACAGTCCCCGCTGTCCGGCCGGACCTCGTTCTCCCGCGGGAGCTCTATCAGTCCCGCGCGTTACGGGTGCGGCGCATCAGCACCGCACCGCCGAGCAGCAGCGCGGCGCTCGCGCCGGCGGCCAGGCCCAGGTCGGCGGCACCGGTGTCGGCCAGGTGCGCGTCCGGGGTGTTGCCCCCGGGCGTGCCGGATCCGGGCGTGTCCGAGCCGGGGGTGTCGGTACCGGGCGTGTCGGTCGGCGGCTGGTCCACGGGGGGCTCGTCGGTCGGCGGCTGGTCCACCGGCGGTTCGTCGACCGGGGGCTCGTCCACGGGCGGCTCATCGACGGGCGGCTCGTCCACCGGCGGTTCGTCCACGGGCGGCTCGTCGACCGGGGGCTCGTCCACGGGCGGCTCGTCCACCGGCGGCTCATCGACCGGCGGCTCATCGACCGGCGGCTCGTCGACGGGCGGCTCGTCGACGGGCGGCTCGTCGACCGGGGGCTTGCCCGGCGGGTGGTTGTGCTTCGGGCCGTCGGCGTTCACGCACTTGTTGCCGAAGGCCGGGTTCAGCAGGGCGATCACATTGACGGTGTTGCCGCACACATTGACCGGGATGTGCACCGGTGCCTGCACGGCGTTGCCCGAACCGACCCCCGGCGAACCGACGGCCGCCCCCTCGGCCGACGCGTCGGCGTGCGCGGTGCCGCCCACCGCCGCCAGGAGGCCCGATGCGGCCGCCATGACGATCAAGCTCTTGTTCAAGACCTGTCGCATTACTTGCCCTTCCTTAGGACATTCGCGAGGACATCGCGTGGGTGCTTCGCGCGCGGATAGTCGGGCAGCCATCGGGTGGAGCGGCTGCACAGCCGGATCCCGCGGGAAGCCATGGTGAAAATGGGTGAAGACGTGCGCGCTGGACGACTGCCATAACGACTCAGACACATGCGGGAAACTTGGAGTTGCGTGGAAATTATGTAATCACCCGAACGGGTGGTGTCTCGGCATCCCGCACATCCCTGTTCGGAGAGCAAGAAAAACGATTCGCCCTCAACTGGGCTTTTTTTTGACGGTGTTGACCGGGAGCGGGCTTCCGCCGTCGATGTCTCGCGGCGTCGGCGAGATCGGTGCTCGCCCACCCGTTCGGGCGAAGGTCCCGGAAGGGTGTGTGCAATTCCTTCACGAACAGACGGCCGGGTGCGAGGAGAAGCGAGAAGGGCAGGGGGAGTCCCCCTCGTGTCCGGCATTCGGGTGAATGGGCGGAACCTAACCTCGCGTGGCGAGTTGACCAGGGGGCTCCGCCACGGGGCGACCGGTACGAGAAGGGTTAATCGTGATCAAGAAGGTTCTGGCTACGGGCGCTGTCGCCGCCTCCATCCTCGGTCTCGGCGCGACGCAGGCCATGGCCATCGCCAACGACGGCGGCACGACCTCGGTCAACGGCAACGGTGCTTCGCAGTCGTACGGCAACTCCGAGACCCACGGCGACTGGAGTCCGCAGTTCGGGCTCGTCCAGGGCTCGCTGAACAAGCCCTGCATCGCCCTCCCGGCCAAGGCGAACGTCGGCTCGCTCATCGGTCTCGTGCCGGTCGCGGTCCAGGACATCAACGTCCTGTCCTCCCCGCAGAACCAGCAGTGCACCGAGAACTCCACCCAGGCCAAGGGTGACGAGGCCCTGTCGCACATCCTGGAGGACATCCCGATCCTCTCCGGCAACGGCGTCGGCAACAACTGACCCGCGGCCGCCCTGCTCGGGCCCGAGCCCTCGGAGTTCCTCCACCGAGCGGCTCGGGCCCGTTGTTTCTCCCGGGGAGTGACTGCGGCATTCGGGCGGATATCCGTGAATCCGCCCGATGAACAGTTCCGATTCCGGGTGTTCATCGTTACGTAGGACAGCGCAGGAGTCGTGAGCGATTCAGTACCGACTCGGGTGGGGCACGACAGTCGTGACCGCACCGGACTCCGCCGAGGAAAGGGAAGAAAAGTGAAGTTCACCAAGGTTGCCGCCGTCGCCGCCGGTACGTTCCTGGCGATGGGCGTCGCCGCGCCGGCCATGGCCGACTCGGGTGCCGAGGCCATTGCCGCAGGTTCCCCGGGCGTTCTGTCCGGCAACGTCCTGCAGGTCCCGATCCACATTCCGGTCAACCTCTGCGGTAACACCGTCAACGTGATCGGTGCGCTGAACCCGGCGTTCGGCAACACCTGCATCAACAAGTAACCTCCGGTCGGCAGGGCCTCTTCGGCCCGCAATCGGTTGGCCCCGGACGGTACATGCCGTCCGGGGCCTTTTGGTTTCCCTGCCGTCCCTGCCGCGGAGAATGCGTGGGCGGTGCCGGAGAAAATTCTCGCCCCGCAGTTTCCCAGAAGCGGCTTGATCGTTGATCAGGGAGAAAGCGGCAGAAGTCACAGGTAAAGAGAGCTTGTGTGCGGCACGGAAACGTGACCGAAGCAGACGCCGCGCAGAAGGGAACCAGAAAAGTGAAGTACGCGAAGACCGCCGCCCTCGTTGTCGGTTCCGTGGCTGCCCTCGGAACGGCCGCCCCCGCCTTCGCCGTTACTACGCCCACGGCCCCCAACTTCAGCCTCGACAGCGGCCTCAACCAGGTCATGGCCAGTGCCCCGCAGGTAGTGGACCCGGTGGTGGACACGGCCGCCGAGACCACCGAGACGCTCGCGGAGGACGGCACGGTCGGCAAGCTGGCGGGCCAGGCAACCGGTGCGGTCGAGGGCGCCGCTCCGCTGCTCGGCGGTGTTCCCCTCGGCGGCTGACCGCCGCGACACGACCAATTCCCTGGCTTCCCCGCCTGACAGCACCACTTTCCAGAAGGGCATTTCCATGTTCAAGAAGTTCATGTCCTCGGCGGCCGTCGCCGTCTCCATCGTCGGCGTCTCCGCCGCGGCCGCCCCGTCCGCCATGGCCATCGCCAACGACGGCGGCACCACGACGGTCAACGGCAACGGGGCCTCGCAGGCGTACGGCAACTCCGAGACCCACGGCGACTGGAGCCCGCAGTTCGCGCTCATCCAGGGCTCGCTGAACAAGCCCTGCATCGCCCTCCCGGCCAAGGCGAACGTCGGCTCGCTGCTCGGCGTCGTGCCGATCTCGGTCCAGGACATCAACGTCCTGTCCTCCCCGCAGAACCAGCAGTGCACCGAGAACTCCACCCAGGCCAAGGGTGACGAGGCCCTGTCGCACCTGCTGAACGACATCCCGGTCCTCTCCGGCAACGGCGCCGGCAACAACTGAGACCGAGTAGCTCCGGTCAGCCCCCGCTGACCCGCCCGGGGCCAGTCCATCCGTACGGCGACCGTTCCTCGCCGGACCGGATGGACCCCCCCCTCGCCGTGTGCCGCCGCCTCCGGTCGGGTCAACCGCTTGGGCCGGATGCCGTAACCCCGGCTGGCGGCCCCTCCCGGGCCGGGTAGGGCCTCGGTATGGATCCGTACGACAGTCAGACCCCGCAGAGCGCCGAGCGGTGGCCCGCGCCGAGCGGCACACCGATCTACGACCGGCTCGTCGCCGAGTGGCAGGCGGCCGGAGGCGACCACCCCCTCGCCGAACCGCAGCCGGGCCCCGCGCCCCGTCGCGGGGGTTTCGTGCCCGCGGCCCGCACCTCGGAGCAGGTTCCCGGGCCTGAGACGCCCGGGAATTGACGAGAAGCGTCGACCTTGCGCCGGAACGAACCCATTTGAGTGGTACTGCGCAACCGATCAGGGGCAACGGCAGTTGATCAGTACGTTCCACAACGGGACGCTCCGAAAGGTGAAGTTGATGAAGAAGATGATGGCCGGCGCTGCAGTGGCCGTGTCCCTGCTCGGTCTGTCCGCAGTCGCGGCTCCCACGGCCATGGCGATCGGCAACGACGGCGGCACCACCACGCTCAACGGCAACGGTGCCGAGTCGGAGATCGGCAACGCCGAGACCGAGGGTGACTGGAGCCCGCAGAACCAGCTCGTTCAGGGCACCCTGAACAAGCTCTGCGTCGGCCTGCCCCTCAAGGCCAACGTCGGCTCGCTCGTCGGCCTCGTGCCGGTCGCGGTCCAGGACGTCAACGTCCTGTCCAACCCGCAGAACCAGCAGTGCGCCGACAACTCCACCCAGGCCAAGGGCGACGAGCCGCTGTCGCACATCCTGGACGACATCCCGGTCCTCTCGGGCAACGGCGTCGGCAACAACTGACGTAGCCCAGCCTGTTGGTGTGAGCGCGGGCGGTCCGAGGGTCACTCCTCGGGCCGCCCGTTCTCGCTCGGCCCGGCATCGGGCACATGACGAGGCCCACCACTCCACGGGGGGTGGTGGGCCTCGTCATGTGCGGGGCGGCGGAGTGCCTCAGCCCAGGGAGCGGACCGGGAGCAGGCAGTGGGCGGCGGCGCGGACGACTTCCTCGTCGGCGGCGAAGGCACGCAACTGGTCCTCGCTGACCGGCTGTCCGGGAACGGCCTCCGGCCACGGGGTCGTGGCGAACATCCCGTACACCTGGCCCTGCGCCTGGGCCGCGGCCAGCCACTCCGCGGGGGCCGGGTACTGCGCGCTGAGGTGAGGCAGGGTCAGGACGGCCTGGCCCGCCTGGACGAGAAGCTTCGCCTGGATGCCCGGGCTCTCGGCGGCGTCCTGGATCGAGCCGCCGACATGGAGGCCCGCACGCTCCAGCGCGGCGCGCATGGCCTCGCGGCCGACCAACGGACCGTCCTGCCCGTCGCCCAGCGAGTACGCGAGGAGATAGGCGGTGTCCTGGTCCGCGTCGGGCTGCCGGCCGCTCCAGCCGATCAGGATCTGGGTGCCCAACTGGGCCGGGGTGAACATGCCGGTGGAGGCCTGGGGTGTGGTCATGCTCGGCACCCTAACGGCCTCGGACCGGGGCCTATGCATGCGTATCACCCGATCGAGGGAGATTGCGGCCATCCCACGCGAATGAGCCTGTTCGAACGTCCCTCGACCGTGGTCCGCGATAAATCGGTTGACGGTGTTCCCGGGGTGAGGGCTAGGGTGATCACCGTTCCGCCGGAAGCCAGTTCCGGGAACCGGGAACCAGAGGGAATCAGGAGGTGAGGACATTGATGACTGTCGTTGCGATGGGCACTGCCCACAACCGGAAGAGCATCGTCCTCATCCCCGTGGCCACCGGCTGACCCCCTTCTCTTCTTTCCGCGCCGAGCGCGCGCGCCGGGGCCACCCTGTGAAGGGTTTCCCTTGTCTTTCTCGTTTTCTTCCCTGTCTTCCTCCGCTGTCTCTTCCTCGCACCCGCTGACTCCGTACGGCTGGGACGACGACTGGGCGGCCGCTTTCTCCCCGTACGACGAGCAAGGTCTCGTGCCAGGTCGGGTCGTGCGGGTGGACCGTGGTCAGTGCGACGTGATCACTGCCGACGGCGCGGTCCGCGCCGACACCGCCTTCGTGGTGCCCCGTGACCCGATGCGGATCGTCTGCACCGGCGACTGGGTGGCGCTCGACGCCGACGGTGACCCGCGCTTCGTCCGTACGCTGCTGCCGCGCCGGACCGCCTTCGTCCGCTCCACCTCCTCGCAGCGGTCCGAGGGCCAGGTGCTCGCCACCAACATCGACCACATCGCCATCTGCGTCTCGCTCGCCGTCGAACTGGACCTCGGGCGGGTCGAGCGGTTCCTCGCGCTCGCCCTGTCCAGCTCCGAGGGGGCCGCGCTGCTGGGCGACGGCCACGGCGGGGAGCACCGGCCCCAGCCGATCGTGGTCCTGACCAAGGCCGACCTGGTGCCCGACGCGGTCACCCTGTCCCACCTCGTCCAGGACATCGAGGCCATCGCGCCCGGCGTCCAGGTGCTGCCCGTCAGCTCCACCACCGGCGAGGGGCTCGACATCTTCGGGGCCGTCGTCTCCGGCGGCACGAGCGTGCTGCTCGGCATCTCCGGAGCGGGCAAGTCCACCCTGGCCAACACCCTGCTCGGCCAGGACGTGATGGACGTACAGGCGGCCCGTGACGTCGACGGCAAGGGCCGGCACACCACCACGACCCGCAACCTCCTGCTGCTGCCGCAGGGAGGCGTCCTCATCGACACCCCCGGGCTGCGCGGCGTCGGCCTCTACGACGCCGGGGCCGGGGTCGGCGAGGTCTTCTCCGAGATCGAGGCTCTGGCCGAGGAGTGCCGGTTCCACGACTGCGCCCACGAGGCGGAGCCGGGGTGCGCCGTCCTCGGGGCCCTGGAGGACGGAACCCTGCCCGAGCGGCGGCTGGAGAGCTACCGCAAGCTGATCCGCGAGAACCAGCGGATCGTAGCCAAGACCGACGCCCGGGTACGCGCCGAGATCCTGCGGGACTGGAAGCGCAAGGGCGCGGAGGGGCGCGCGGCCATGCAGGCCAAGCGCGGCCGGGGGGGGGGGGGGGGGGGGGCCGGGGGCGCGGGGGGGGGGGCGGGCCCGCCGCCGAGGGCGAGGGACGGCAGGGGCGCGGGCGGCGGCGCCGCGGCCCCCCCCGGCGGGG